>CAYVAZ010000027.1:0-24635 GCA_964449065.1 uncultured bacterium | reverse complement strand
TCGGGAAGGCGGACGCACCGTCGGCGCGGGTGTTGTTGATAAAATTATTGAATAGTCAAGAACGCGAAAATTTATTCATACAAATCAAAAAAGAAAATGGAAGCCTAGAATGGCAGCAGAGCAACCCAAAATACGAATTCGCTTAAAAGGCTATGACTTTCGTTTGCTGGATTCATCGACCGATCAAATCGTAGATACCGCAAAACGGACCGGAGCCAAAATTGTTGGGCCGATTCCATTGCCCACACGGATTTCTAAGTACACCGTACTGAAATCACCGCACGTCGATAAAAAATCGCGTGAGCAGTTTGAAATCCGCTCTCATAAACGGCTGGTGGAAATTATGGATTGGAGCCCAAAAACAATGGACGCTCTCACGCAACTTGAACTCCCCGCCGGGGTTCATGTGGAAATTAAGTTATAGACTGCGACGAAATCAATCGAATAGGTAAATAAGATGGTCAAAGCATTGTTAGGCAAAAAACTGCGGATGACACAACTGTTTCTTGACAGCGGCGTTCGTGTTCCGTTAACGGCGATTGAAGTAGGTCCCTGTCCGATTGTTCAGATCAAGACCACCGAGAAGGATGGCTACAACGCGATTCAAATCGGCTATCAACCGGTGAAAGAAAAAAAATTAACCAAACCGGTAAAAGGACATTTTGAAAAAGCCAAGGTCGCCCCAACCGATGTCCTCAAAGAAGTCCGGGTCGATTCAACGGATGAGTTTGAAATCGGCAAAAGTTTGGATGCTTCCGTTTTTGAAGAAGGCGAACACTTGGATGTAACCGGTATCAGCAAAGGACGTGGTTTTGCCGGTGGTGTTCGACGCCACAACTGGGGCGGTGGACGCAAAACCCATGGCTCCATGTTCCACCGCGCGATTGGTGCAATCGCTCCCGGTACCGGCTTGAGCCGGGTTGTCCGCGGGAAAACACTGCCGGGACACATGGGCAACGAAACCGTGACCGTGCAAAACCTGGAATTAATCAAAGTGGATGCCGAAAACGGCGTCATCTTCGTCAAAGGCGGTATCCCCGGTCCCAATGGCGGATACGTTTTTGTGAAACAAACAACTAAGAACAAGAAAGCGTAACAGGTAGGAAATAGATCATGGCGGATTTCGAAATATTCGATCATAACAAAACCATCATAGAAACCATCAGTCTTGATGACTCGGTTTTCCAAACCGCGGTCAACGATGTCTTTCTTCATCAGGTTTTGGTGGGCTATGAAGCCAACAAACGGCAAGGAACACACCAAACCAAAGACCGCAGTATGATTAATGGTTCTTCAAAAAAGGCGTACCGTCAAAAAGGTACCGGCCGGGCAAGAATGGGCGAAGTAGGGGTCGCTCACCATCGCGGTGGGGCTACACAATTCGGGCCGCATCCCCGCTCCTACCGTCATCGAATTACCCGCAGCATGCGCCAAGAATCCTTCCGCCAGTGTTTATCCCATAAAGTTCACAACGAACAACTTTTTATCCTCTCCGATTTAAAATTCAGTGAACCCAAAACCAAATTGGCTGCCGGTCTGTTAGACGCTTTTAACGTTGAAGGCCGTGTATTGTTTGTCGATAAAGAGTTATCCGGTAACGCGGCGCTTTCCATTCGCAACTTACATGATGTGGAGTTCGAACAAACCGGTTCGTGTTCTCCGTTGGATATTTTTAAAGCCGATTTTGTGTTTCTCACTAAATCCGCGGCAGAGGAACTGCAAAACCGTTACGCGAAACCGGAGGTAAAATCCAATGCTGCATAAGTTCAACGTGATCAAAAATGTTGTTTTCACCGAACGTTCAACCACACTCTCGGAAGAACAAAACATATACACGTTCAAGGTCAATCCAAATGCGAACAAGCTGCAAATTAAAGAAGCAGTCGAAGAAGCCTTTAACGTGAAAGTGGCAACGGTTCGCACATTAAATGTACGTCCGCAAACCAAGCGTGATGCCCGCCGGGGCGTAACCGGAAAAACCAGGAAATACAAAAAAGCAATGGTTCAATTGGAAAGCGGACACAACATTGACTTCGCGTAACAGGATACACCAAAAAGAGTACATGAGGATTTGGAGACAGAATCGTGGCAATTAAAACCTATAAACCCGTAACGCCGACACGACGGTTTCAATCGACGTCTTCGTTCGCGCATTTAACAAAAACAGAACCGGAAAAAAGCCTCACGGAGAAATTGCCGAAAAAAGCCGGACGCAATAACAATGGCCGGATTACCGTTCGCCATCAAGGCGGTGGCCACAAACGCAGATACCGCATCATTGACTTTAAACGGCGCAAAGACGGCATCCCCGCAAAGGTCAGCTCTCTTGAGTACGACCCGAACCGCACGGCTTGGATTGCCCTGTTAAGTTATGCCGATGGCGAAAAGCGCTATATCATCGCGCCTGATAAAGTGGCTGTGGGCGATGTGCTGTACTCGGGATCCGATGCCCCGCATAAAAATGGCAATTGTCTTCCACTCAAAAATATTCTGGATGGAACCTTTATTCATGCCGTTGAATTAAAAATCGGCAAAGGGGCCGCATTGGCCCGTTCCGCCGGAACCTTCGCGCAGGTGGTTGGTCGCGGCGGGAACTATGCGCGAATCAAATTGCCTTCCGGAGAAATGCGGCTGGTGCATTTGGAATGCCGTGCCACCATCGGCACCACTTCCAACACCGATCACGAAAACATCTCTATCGGAAAAGCCGGACGCCAACGCTGGTTGGGCAAGCGTCCTACGGTTCGTGGGACCGCGATGAACCCGCATGACCATCCGCTTGGTGGCGGTGAAGGGTCAACCAATGGCGGCCGCCAGCCCTGTACACCGTGGGGAGTGCCGTGCAAGGGATACAAAACCCGTCACAACAAGCGCACCGATAGCATGATTGTGGAACGCCGGAAAAAGAAAAGACGCTAAACCGTGAAAGACGCTAAACATTCTTGTAACAATACAGGTGATAAGATATGGGCCGTTCATTAAAAAAAGGACCGAACGTAGATCAACGACTTTTAAAGCGCATTCATGAATTGAATGATCGCGGGGAAAAAAAAGTGCTGAAAACCTGGTCGCGTGACTGCACCATTATGCCCGATATGGTTGGACACACCGTCGCCGTGCACAACGGCAAAAAATTTGTGCCGGTTTTCATGACCGAAAACATGGTCGGCCATAAATTGGGAGAGTTTTCTCCCACAAGAACGTTCAAATCTCATGGCGGCAAAACCGCTCGTGTAATGAAAAAATAGGAGTAGTGGAATCATGGCGATGCACGCAACCCTTCGGCACTGCCGCATGTCACCCTTTAAATTGCGTTTGGTGGCGGATGCAGTCCGCAATAAACCGTATCAAGAAGCCGTTCATACGTTGATGTTTTTGCCGAAACAAAAAGCGTCTTCAATCATTCTGAAGTTGTTAAAATCGGCCGCCGCCAATGTAGAAGAAACGACCGAATTTGATCCGGATGAATTGTTTGTCCGCAAAATCATGGTGGACGGTGGTCGATCGTTAAAACGGATTCGCCCCGCGCCGATGGGAAGAGCGGTACGCATCAAAAAGCCTTTAAGCCACATTACAATAGAATTGGGACTCTAAAAAAGCGAGGTAAAGACGTGGGACAAAAAGTTCATCCATACGGATTCCGGGTTGGAGTCTTCAAAAATTGGAAGTCGCGCTGGTATGCGGAAAAAGAATACGCCAATCTTCTGCATGAAGATCTGAACATCCGCAAAGCCGTAAAAAAGCGCCTTTACCACGCCGGCATCAGTGAAATCGAAATTGAGCGCTTTACCCAGCGTATGCGCATCAATATCTTTGCCGCCCGTCCCGGTATTATTATTGGACGCAAAGGTGTGGAAGTTGAACGGTTGAAAAAAATGCTGGCGGGTATGACAGACCGCCAAGTACACATCAACATTAAAGAAATTAAAAAGCCGGAAATGGATGCCCAACTCCAGGCGGAAAGTATTGCCTTACAACTGGAACGTCGCGTTTCGTTCCGCCGCGCGCTGAAACGCGGACTGCAAACCAGCCGCCAAGCCGGCGCGCTCGGCGTAAAAGTCATGGTCGCCGGCCGCTTGGGCGGCGCGGAAATGTCGCGAACGGAATGGTATCGTGAAGGCCGCGTGCCGCTCCATACGCTTCGCGCGAATGTGGATTATGGCTTCGCCGAAGCCCACACCCAATACGGCCGCATCGGGGTGAAGGTTTGGCTATACAAAGGCGAATTTACTCACAAAGGAATCGAACAAGTTGACAAGATTCAACAGCAGCAGGAGGCTTCTTCTTAATGTTATTGCCATCAAGAGAGAAATATAGACGGGTACATAGAGGCAACCGGCGTGGAATCGCCTGCCGCGGCACCAATGTCAGCTTCGGTGAATTCGGCATCAAAGCGATGACCGGCGGATGGGTAACCTCCCGTCAAATCGAAGCCGCACGTATTGCCATCAACCGGCATATCAAGCGGAAAGGTAAAGTATGGATTCGAATCTTCCCGCAAAAGCCGATTACCAAACACCCCGCCGAAACCCGGATGGGAAGCGGGAAAGGCGCGCCCGAAAAACACGTTGCCGTTGTAAAACCCGGTCACATTTTGTTTGAACTTTCCGGTGTGCCGGAAGATTTAGCCAAAGAAGCATTTACCAGAGCGGGACATAAATTGCCGGTAAAGATCAGCTTTACCACCCGTGGAGATTCAGCATAAGGAGTTACTATGAAGGCGGACGATTTTCGTTCACTCAGTTTGGAAGAGTTGGATGCCAAAGTACAGGATATGCGCAAACAAGTGTTCAATATGAAAGTGCAATTGCAATCCAACCAACTAACCAACGCGAACCAAATTCGCGATACCAAACGGGATATTGCCCGTGCGTTAACGGTTCGCTTCGAATTGACTGCGCAAGAAAGCAATGCGCAACCGGCTACGCTGGCGGAAGGTGAATAATGAGCGATTCTCAATCAACAAGCACACGGTCATCCACACGAAAAGTTCGTGAAGGCATCGTTGTCAGTACGTCAATGGACAAAACCATTGTGGTCAAAGTCGAGCGCTTGGTTCGCCACAAACGCTACGGTAAGGTCATTAGCCGCTTCAATAAGGTAAAAGCGCATGACGAAGACGGAGCCTGCAAAGTTGGCGATTTGATTCGTATTATGGAAACGCGTCCGCTGAGTAAAACCAAAAACTGGCGGTATGTAGAAACGATTCGTGAAGCGGTTGTGGTTTAATTAACCGGAGGAAAACATTGTGATTCAAGATTATACCAATCTCGAAGTCGCCGATAATTCGGGCGCCCGTAAGTTACGCTGTTTTAAAGTGTTGGGCGGTTCCAAACGACGCTATGCCCGTATCGGCGATATTGTGAAATGCAGCGTCCGGGAAGCGATTCCGGAATCGAACATTAAAAAAGGCTCTGTTGTCGAAGCAGTCATTGTTAGACAAACCAAAGAATTAAAACGTCCGGACGGTTCCACCATCCGGTTCGATAACAATGCGGCGGTTATTATCAACAACGCCAAAGAGCCGGTCGGTACCCGCATTTTCGGTCCGGTCGCCCGTGAACTCCGCGACCGGAAATTTATGAAAATCGTATCGTTAGCGCCGGAGGTACTGTAATGCTGAAGATTCGCTTGAAATCCGGTGATATCGTTGAAGTGATTGCCGGAGAAGATAAAGGCAAAACAGGAAAAGTTATGCACATTGACCGCAAAGCCGGCAGACTCTTTGTCGAAGGGGTCAATATGCTCAAACGCCACCGCCGGGCCAATCCGCAAAACAATCAACCCGGTGGAATCATTGAACGAGAGGGACCGATTCATCCCTCCAATGTAAAGATAATTAAGTAGTGAGAGACGATCATGGCAAACGATAAAAAGAAAAAAGATGAAGTGTCAGCTCAGGAACTGCCGAAAGGGTATGTATCTCGGTTGCAATCGCGGTACAAAGAGCAAGTGATTCCTGAACTGATGAAAGAATTCGGCTACAAAAACCGCATGGAAGTGCCCAAACTTGAAAAGATCGTACTGAATATGGGATCCGGTGAAGGCAGCCGTGATCAAAAGTTGCTGGATGCCTTGCGGGAAAACATGGAAACCATCGCCGGACAAAAGGCCCTCATTACCAAAGCGAAATTGGCGATTTCGAACTTTAAAATCCGCCAAGGTATGGGAGTGGGCTGCTCGGTCACATTGCGGAAAAGCAGAATGTACGATTTTCTTGACCGCTTTATCAATATTTCCGTACCCCGAATTCGTGACTTTCGCGGCTTGAATCCAAAATCGTTCGATGGCAGGGGCAACTACTCAGTCGGTGTGAAAGAACAGTTGATCTTTCCGGAAGTTGATTACGATAAGATACCGACTGTGCAAGGAATGGATATCTGTATTGTTACCACAGCCAAAACCGATGAAGAAGGCCGTGCTTTGTTGAAACAATTGGGCATGCCGTTCAGAAAATAACGAGGGAAATCATGGCAAAAACGTCTCTAAAAGTTAAACAAAAACGAAAACAAAAATTTAAAGTCCGTGAATACAACCGCTGTCAGCGATGCGGACGTCCTCGCGGCTATTACCGAAAATTTCAGTTGTGCCGTATTTGCTTGCGTGAATTAGCCCTGAAAGGCTACATTCCCGGAATGACCAAATCCAGTTGGTAAATTAGTATGATTAGAAAGAAGGAGACAATTTCATGCCGGTAACCGATCCTATTGCGGATCTTCTTACTCGAATCAGAAACGCGAATGTCGCGAAAAAAGAGAAAGTAGAAGTTCCTTCATCCAAAATTAAAAAGGCGATAGTCGAAATCCTGAAAAATGAAGGATATATCCGTAACTACCGCACGGTAGAAGTGCAAGGTCATGAAATGATTCGGATTTATTTAAAATATGGCAATAGGCAAGAACGTGTTATTTCGCATTTAGAACGGTTCAGCAAACCAAGTGTTCGCCGCTATACCGCTAAGGATTCTATTCCTAGATCGCAGGGCGGACTGGGTATATGTATCATCTCCACTTCACGCGGTTTAATGACGGACCGGGATGCCCGTTTGCAGGGCATTGGTGGTGAAGTTCTCTGCCGAATTTGGTAGAAAAATTTTTACGAAATACATCTTTGAAAATTCAGGTATAAAGATTATGTCGAAAGTAGGCAACAATCCGATCAAAATACCTTCCGGTGTTGAATTAAACCTTCAAGACCGCCATGTGAAGGTAAAAGGACCAAAAGGGGAATTGCAATGGGATATCCCCGAACCGATCACCGTCAATCAAGAAGACTCTGTTCTGACGGTTACTCGGCCAAACAATGAACGGAAAAACCGCGCGTTGCATGGCACCACCCGTGCGATTATCGCGAACATGGTTCACGGAGTTTCTCAAGGGTTTGAACGGAAATTAGAAATCAACGGGGTAGGGTACCGTGCCAATGTCAAGGGAAATATCTTGAATCTCGAACTCGGTTTCTCCCATCCCATTGACTACGAATTACCAAATGAAGTCGAAGCCAAGGTGGAGAAAAATACAGAAATCACTTTAACCTCCATCAATAAAGAAGTCTTGGGCCAAACGGCAGCGGAAATCCGCAAATTCAGACCGCCCGAACCTTACAAAGGCAAGGGTGTCAGATACTCGGATGAATACGTTCGAAGAAAAGTTGGCAAGAAAAACGCTTAACAAGAAAAAACGCTTAAAATGCGCAATGCGCACAAGCATTACGCATAATTCGATTCGGTGAAACGGCTATGAAACAGTTTAAAAAACGCTTTAAAACTCCACGAACAAAACGCCACTTCCGTATCCGCAAAAAACTCGCGGGCACAACGGTTCGACCACGCTTGTGCGTGTTTCGCAGTACCAAACATATTTACGCTCAAGTTGTGGATGATGAGCAAGGCAGCACGATTCTTTCAGCATGTACTCTCATGAAAAACCTCCCTGAAATTGAGGGGGATGACTCCCATAAAATCAAGCAAGCCAAAGCGGTCGGTAAGTTGATCGCCATCAAATTGCAAGAAAAAGGCCTAGACAAAGTGGTATTTGATCGCGGTGGTTATCTATACCACGGCCGCGTTGCCGCACTGGCACAAGGCGTTCGGGATGGCGGTATTCAAATATAACCCATTCGGTGCAATGACGAAACGAGGATTACGAATATGGTTAATGTAGTTGATTTGCATGACAAAAAAGAAGAAGAATTTAAAGACCGGGTCATTCACGTAAAACGTGTCGCGAAGGTTTTGAAGGGCGGGCGCCGTTTCAGCTTCAACGCGCTTGTCGTTGTCGGCAATGAAAAAGGGACATTGGGTCTTGGGTTCGGCAAAGCCGGGGAAGTCGCCAACGCCATCAGCAAGGCGGTTGAGCGCGCCAAAAAAAACCTGTTTACCATTCCCATGATCAACAATACCATTCCCCATGAAGTATTCATTAAACATGGCGCTGGAAAAGTATTGCTGAAGCCGGCAACACGCGGTACAGGGGTTATCGCCGGCGGTCCGGTACGCGCTGTTATTGAAGCGGCGGGCATCCAGGATATTTTGACCAAATCACTGGGCACCAACAACCAAATGAATATCGCCAAAGCTACGATTAAAGGGCTGCAAGAACTGCGCGATCTTCAAACCGTTGCCAAACTACGCGGCAAAGATCCCAAGGAGATTCTCTAATGGCGAATCTATTAAAAATCACCTTAACCAGAAGCGCAATCGGCCGTGTTCCCAAGCATAAACGAACCGTAAAAGCCTTGGGACTGTCTCATACCAACAAATTTGTTTTTCACAATGATACCCCTCAAGTAAGAGGCATGATCCGGTCGATTGATTACATGCTTCAAGTAGAAGAAGTAAGTGAATAGATATTGTTAAGGATAGATAGGTAAGATTATGAATATCAGTGAATTAGATGTGAAAGCTAAGCCGAATAGAAGCCGCGTCGGACGCGGCCCCGGGTCTGGTAACGGTAAAACCTGTGGCCGGGGTCAAAATGGACAGCGTTCCCGTTCCGGTTTTAAATTTAGAGCGTGGTTTGAAGGCGGTCAAATGCCGTTGCAACGCCGCGTTCCCAAACGTGGATTTAAATCATTTAACCGCGTCGAATATCAGATTGTGAACGTTTCCGGATTAGAATCTCGTTTTGATGACGGCGCGTCCGTTACCATTGACGATTTGATCCAGCACGGGCTGATTCGTAACAACAAAACACCGGTCAAAATTTTAGGGACGGGTGTATTGAATAAAAAACTGACAGTCCAGGCCAATAAATTTACCAAATCAGCAGCAGAAAAGATCACCCAAGCCGGTGGTCAAATTGAACCCAAACCCTTTAAACAGCCAAACTCAACGGCTGAATAAGTGGTTGAGAGGAAGAAGTTAGAGCCATCATGCTCGATGCAATTTCAAACATATTCAGAATTCCGGAATTAAGGCAGCGTGTCATTTTCACGTTGGTCATCTTAGCACTCATTCAAGTCGGACAGTTCGTCACCATTCCATTGGTCAATCCTGCCGCTTTAAATCAGTATTTATCCCAGGGTGGGTTGTTCAGTTTATTGAACATGTTTTCCGGCGGGGCTTTCGGCCAATGCTCCATTTTCGCGCTGGGGATCATGCCCTATATCAGTGCGTCTATTATCCTTCAATTAATGACTGTTACCTCACCTTACCTGGAAGAACTCTCGAAAAAAGGCGAAGAAGGACGCCGTAAGATCAATCAATACACTCGTTACGGCACCGTTTTAATCACACTGATTCAGTCGTTTATGCTTTCCTTCTCTCTCGAAGCGGGGCTTTTGGGGGATGTAGTATACCAACCGGGATGGTCCTTTCGAATTATGTGCGTCATTTCCATGACAACCGGTTCCGTCCTCTTAATGTGGATGGGTGAACTCATCACAGAACACGGTATCGGCAATGGGATTTCCCTAATCATTTTTGCCAACATCGTCGCTGCAATTCCAGCCGCTGTGAGTAGAGCCTCAGTTCTCCTTTATAGAGATGATCCCTCATTTACACCCTTAACTGCAATCATTACCTTTGCTGTTATGGTGATTGTTATTGCCGGTGTTGTATACATTCAGTTCGGACAACGGCGTGTCCCTATCAAGCGGGGAAGGCAAGTACGCGGATCGAGAATGTTTGCCTCACAAGCCAACTCCTACTTACCATTGCGAATCAACACTGCGGGTGTTATCCCCGTTATTTTTGCCGCCGCGATATTGTCATTGCCGCAATTTGTTGTGCAGTTGGCGACTCCTTTGCAAGTCAGTGATAATTTTGGGTGGGTTTATGATTCATTCTTTTGGCTCAGCAACCAAATGCAGCCCGGACAATTTATCTACTCGATTTTCTACATCCTACTGATTATTTTCTTCTGTTACTACTACACTGCAATTACCTTTAACCCCAAAGATGTTGCCGAAAATTTACAAAAATCTGGAGCCACCATTCCCGGATACAGCCACGGTCATCGCACGGAAGCCTATTTAACAAAAATTCTAAGCAGAATTACATTCTCCGGTTCGATTTTCCTGGCCTCTGTGGCCGTTATGCCGGATATCATGGCTCAATTTATGAACGTTCCACAGGATATCGCTTACTTACTGGGCGGTACATCCATTATCATCATCGTCGGTGTCGCGTTGGATACCGTGAACCAACTGGAAAACCATCTTCGTGTGCGCAACTATGACGGATTCTTGAAAAAAGGAAAAGTCCGAGGCCGTTCCGGTATGTAATAGAAAAAAAACAACTAAAGATAGCTTTAATTCTTTTGAGTTCTTGCTAGAATGTTAAGCTTCGGTTATTTTTAGACTATTTTTAAACGAGAACGTTTTAGAGTTAAATAGACGGGAAGCACCGGCTTCAAGCCGGTAAGTATATACTATTTAGGCCTCTCCGAAATTTTGTGCGGTTCTAAAACGAACGAATTTTAAGAATAAGATATCAATCAATAATGATACATCTACGGTCCGTCAAAGAAATTGAGAAAATTCAAGAAAGTGCGGATCTGGTTTCGGAAGTACACCAAAAAATCATCGAGATGGTAGAACCGGGGCTCCCGACTATCGAAATCGATATTCTGGTGGAGAAAACACTCAAAGGATATGGTGCTGTACCGGCTTTTAAAGGATACAAAGGCTTTCCATATTCGGTTTGTGTTTCCATTGACGAACAAGTTGTACATGGATTCCCCTCCAAGCGGAAACTGAAAAATGGGGACATTTTAAGTTTGGATATCGGCGCGATTTACAACGGTTATGTGGGTGACATTGCCCGCAGCTATGGGGTAGGAACGCTTTCAGAAGAAAAAGACCTTTTAATCAGGCGTTCATACCATGCCCTGCGCGAAGGTTGCAAAGTCGCGCAAGCCGGCAAACGGGTCGGCGATATTTCCTATACGGTTCAACGAATCGCGGAACTGTATGGGTACGGTATTGTACGGGATTTTGTTGGTCATGGTGTCGGGAAAAAAATGCATGAAGACCCGCAAATCCCAAATTACGGCAAACCCGGATCCGGCCCCAGGCTGAAACCGGGTATGGTGATTTGTATCGAACCGATGTACAACATTGGTACCGGTGATGTAAAGGTGTTAAAAGACAAATGGACAGTGGTAACCAAAGATCACAAACCCTCTGTTCATGTGGAAGATATGGTTGCAATCACCGAAGAGGGACCGAAAATATTATCAAGGGCACCGGGTCGATCCTATCCCGAAGAGTTGGAACAACCAATACAAGAAGTGGCGGTCAATTAAGGATACAAGGTACGTTTATGGCGAAAAAAGATGTCATTGAAGTCAAAGGGAAAATCGTTGAAACTCTCCCCAATGCGATGTTTCGGGTCGAGTTAGAAAACGGCCATAAAGTGTTAGCTCATATCTCCGGAAAAATGAGAATGCACTATATTCGCATTCTTCCCGGAGACACCGTTACCGTAGAATTATCCCCGTACGATTTATCACGGGGAAGAATTACCTATAGACAAGCGTAATATCCAAAACAAAGAGAAGCCAACTAAAGGTGAAAAAATACAATGAAAGTACAAGCTTCTGCTAAACCCATTTGTGAACACTGCAAAGTGATTCGCCGTCGTGGACTTGTTCGTGTGATTTGCAAGAAGAATCCCAAACACAAACAGCGTCAGGGGTAACCCTAAGGAGGAAAGAACGTGGCTCGCATCGCAGGAACGGATTTACCCAGAGACAAACGCATTGAATACGGCTTGACCTATATCTACGGAATTGGACCGTCATTGTCCCGAAAAATACTGCAAGTTGCCAATATCAACTTGGATACACGGGTGAAAGATTTGACGGAAGAAGAAATCAGCAATATTTCCAACATCATTCAGCGTGAATGTATCGTAGAAGGGGATTTGCGCCGGGAAGTCAATATGAACATCAAACGGCTGATGGATATCGGTTGCTACCGCGGGTTGCGCCACCGCAAAGGGTTGCCCTGCCGCGGTCAGCAAACGCGTACCAATTCCCGCACTCGTAAAGGGCCGAAACGAACCATCGGCGCGAAAAAGAAATCTTAATCGCTTTAACTGGTAAGGAGAACAACTATGGCTCGTGCCGCTCGTGGTACCAAAGCAAAGAAAAAGGTCAAAAAGAATATTCCCAAAGGCCGGGTGTACATCCAAGCCACCTTTAACAATACCGTTGTGACCATCACGGATATGAATGGCAACACGATTTCCTGGGCCACCTCCGGCAATACCGGTTTTAAAGGGTCCAGAAAAAGTACGCCTTATGCCGCCCAGGTAACGGCGCAAACCGCCGCCGATAAAGCCAAGGAACATGGTCTTCACGAAGTGGAAGTCTATGTAAAAGGCCCCGGTTCCGGTAGAGAGGCCGCCATTCGCTCTATTCAAGTTGCCGGGTTGAAAATACGTTTAATTAAAGATATTACACCCATTCCACACAATGGTTGCCGGCCACCACAACGGCGTCGTGTGTAAATGACAGATACGAAATTGACAGGAGGAAGAATACGTGGCTCGTTATACTGGTCCAGACTGTAAATTATGTAGAGCGGAAGGGGTGAAACTCTTCTTAAAAGGCAAAAAATGCCTTTCGGCAAAATGCCCGATCAACAACCGCAACTATCCACCGGGGATGCATGGACGCAAACGTTCTGCCAAACTTTCTGATTACGGCGTGCAGTTGCGTGAAAAGCAAAAAGCCAAACGGATTTACGGGATTTTAGAACGTCAGTTTCGCCGCTATTACCACGAAGCGGAAAGACGCCGGGGGGTTACCGGTGAAAACCTTCTCCAACTTCTGGAATCCCGTTTGGATAGTGTCATTTACAGAATGGGATTTGCCAATTCCCGCGCGCAGGCACGGCAAATTATCCGTCACAACCACATCAAAGTGAATGGAATCCGGGTAAACATTCCCTCCTATCACGTCCGCCTCGGTGATACCGTCGAAATCAACGATAAGAGCAGAGAAATCCCGTTGATTACGGAAGCCTTACAACTTCGCCGTTCCGCCGGAGGCTATGAATGGATGGAAGTAAACATGAAAGATATGTCCGGCTCAATGACGAGGCTTCCTTCGGTGGAAGAAATCGGCATTCCGGTCAAAGAGCAGTTGATCATCGAATTGTACTCAAAGTAATTCGCAGTAACGAATGTAACTCGCAGTAACGAATGTAATTCGCAGTAACCAATCAAGCGATTTATCAAATTCAGTTTGGTAAAATTCAGAGGGGGATCTTTTCCCATGAAGTTCAAATCAGTTGTCATGCCCGGTCGTATCCAAACGGAAGAAGCCTCATCAACGGACCGTTACGGAAAGTTTATAGTTGAACCATTAGAACGCGGTTTCGGTACGACGTTGGGAAACTCATTACGGCGTGTTTTGTTATCCTCCGTGCAAGGTTCGGCCATTAAAGCAGTACGAATCAGCAGCGTTTTACAAGAAACCGCCTTTATTCCCGGCGTGGTTGAAGATGTCACCGATATTATCTTGAATATTAAAGGAATACGGCTCAAAAACCACCGCAACGGACCGGTGACTTTATACTTGAACGCCAATGAAAAAGGCGAAGTCAAAGCAAGCCAAATCGAATCCAACGCCGACATTGAGATTATGAATCCGGAACACCATATCGCCACCTTAGACAAAGACGGCGAATTGGAAATGGAACTCTTTGTGGATGTGGGACGCGGGTATCAACCCGGCGAACGCCATACCCCACAACCGGATATCTATCCCGTAAATACGATCCTATTGGATGCGGTGTTTACGCCGATTGAACGGGTACGGTATCAGGTTGAAAACGCGCGGGTAGGCGATATCACCGACTATGACCGCTTAATCATGGAAGTATGGACGGATGGCACTGTTTTGCCGAAAGACTCTTTAGCTTACGCCGCTAAGATTCTCAAAGACCACTTGCTTATCTTTATCCACTTCCCGGATGAAGACGAACTGGTTTCCGATACCCAACAAGAAGAAGAAACCCCTATCAATCCCTATCTCTCCAAAGGGGTGGAAGAATTGGAACTTTCTGTTCGATCCTACAACTGCTTGCGTGCCGCCAACATTAAAACGGTCGGCGAACTGGTGGAACGCACCGAAAGCGAAATGCTGAAATACCGAAATTTCGGTAAAAAGTCGCTGAACGAAATCAAAGACGTGTTAACGAAATACAATTTGCATTTGGGGATGGATTTATCCCAATACAAATCAGGCAAAGCAAGTTCCGGCGAGGAAATCGCTCCCGCCATGTTGGAAGACGATACCGATTTGATCGATGTGGTAGTCGGTGATGAAGATGATGACGAAGAATAAGAGAAACGGAGTTGTAAAATTATGAGACATAGGATGCGGGGTAGAAAATTAAACCGAACCAAATCACACCGGGAAGCCATGTTCGCAAATATGGCCACTTCTTTGCTCCGGCATGGAAGAATCAAAACCACTCTGCAAAAAAGTAAAGAATTACGCACTGTGGTGGAACCGATTATCAATAGAGCCAAGCAGGATACAGTGCACGCGCGCCGCTTTGTCGCAAGAACCATTCGCGATAAAGAAGTCTTGTCTAAATTGTTTTCTGAAATTGCGCCCGGGTTTCAAGAGCGCAATGGCGGCTATACCCAAATCTTCCATATCGGTCCCCGTGCCAACGACGGCGCGTTTATGTCTTACATTCAACTCACCGGCTTCGTACCGGAAGAGTTTGAAGACGAAGATGATACGGAAGAATAAGGGTTCCTGAACTGTATTTTCCAAAGCCAGAAGCTGCTTCTACCGCTTCTGGCTTTTTAATTCGTGATACAATACCGGAAATGCAGTATCTGCATCTCCGTTTTTGATCATTTCTTATTAAAATACCGCTTGAACTTGGGTTGGGATTAAGCAGCAAATTGCATGTTCCTCTTTTCTAAAATATCAATCCGCGTCCGAACGGTTATTGAACACGAATAGTAACCTATTACCCCTTTTCTCATTGGGAATGTATCATGACCGAACCGTTTCAACTGACAGCATGGCAAGCCTCGGCCGAACTGCAAAAAAAGTCTCTTTCGTCCAAAGAGTTAGTGGAATCTATCATTTCCCGCGTTGACGCGGTGGAAGATAAAATCCATGCCTATCACACCGTATTGCGTGATGAAGCCATCGAAAAAGCGGCAGCCGTTGACGAAAAACGCGCGAAAGGCGAAGCCCTCCATCCCTGGGCGGGCATTCCGGTCGCCCTAAAAGACAACATGTGCAGCGCCGGTCATAAAACCACTTGCTCCTCCAAGATGCTGGAAAACTTCATCCCTCCCTACAACGCGACTGTGGTCCGTAAAATGATGGATGTTGGCATGATCCCCATCGGCAAAACCATCATGGATGAATTCGCGATGGGATCATCCACGGAACATTCCTATTTTGGCAGAACCAACAATCCCTGGAACTTCGAATGCGTTCCCGGCGGCTCCAGCGGCGGCTCAACAGCAGCCGTTATCGCCGATGAAGCAACCGTCGCGCTTGGATCAGATACCGGCGGTTCCATCCGTCAGCCCGCGGCATTCTGTTCCGTTACCGGCATGAAGCCCACCTACGGCAGAGTCTCCCGCTACGGCTTAATCGCCTTCGCGTCCTCTTTGGATCAAATCGGCCCGATTACCAAAGATGCACGCGATGCCGCGGAATTGCTCACGATCATCTCCGGTTTGGATCCCAACGACTCAACCTCCATCAACGAACCGGTTCCGGATTATACCGCCAACTTAGAACGAGACGTAAAAGGCTTAAAGATCGGCCTGCCCAAAGAGTACTCCATCGAAGGCATGAATCCCGAGGCCAAACGCGCGGTCGATGATGCGGCAGCGTTTTTTGAATCGCAAGGCGCTGAACTCGTTGAGATATCTTTACCCCATACCGAATACGCGATCGCGACCTATTATATGATCTGTACAGCGGAAGCTTCCAGCAATTTGGCCCGCTATGACGGTGTTGTTTTCGGGTACCGAAGCCCGGGACCCTACGAGAACATCGTCGAAATGTACTGCAAAACCCGCAGCGAAGGCTTTGGCACTGAAGTAAAACGCCGCATCATGCTCGGCACCTATGTTCTAAGCGCCGGGTTTTATGATGCCTATTACCGCCGCGCGCAACGGGTAAGAAATTTAATCAAACAGGATTTCGACAAAGCGTTTGAAACGGTGGATGTGGTCTTGTGCCCTTCAACGCCTTCTCCGCCGTTTCCAGCAGGAGCCAAACTGGATGATCCCTTGGAAATGTATCTCTCGGATGTCTTTACCGCTCCGCTCAATTTATCCGGTCTGCCCGGCATCTCCATTCCTGGCGGGTTTACACAGGATGGGTTACCATTAGGAATTCAATTTATTGCGCCGGTTTTACAAGAAGAGCGGCTGGTTCAAATATCCCATTGCTTTCAACAGGGAACGCGGCATCATCTTAAGCGTCCTTCACTTTAGTCGCAGGTTAGAGTTACAAATGACTGACACGTTTCATATCGCTTTTATCTGTACGGGAAACACCTGCCGCAGTCCGGTTGCGGAAACCTTATTCCGCAAAATACTTCAACGGAAAGAAATGGATCAACACGTTCGGGTATCCTCAGCAGGTATACAAGCCAATGCGGGAATGCCGGCCTCTGATGGCGCAAAAAAAATCGCCAAAGCGTTTGACTTCTCTCTCGATGAATTTACCTCCAAACAAGTGGATGAAGATTTTTTAGAAGACGTTCATCTCATCTTTGTCATGGAAACACAACACCGCGATTATATTGAAGAGCATTTTCCCCATAAATCGGATCAAATACGCCTGCTTGGTTCTCTCGTGAGCAACGATCCCTTCTTAGTCAATATCATGGACCCGTACGGCGCCGACGCGGAATCCTACGCCCAAGTCGCGAAAACCATAGATGCAGCCGTGGAAGCGATTGCCGAAAACTTCGATGTCTTCCAATCCCGCTTCTTCTCTGAGCGCAAATACGTATTATCTATTGGTACAGACCACCGCGGTTACGCGTCCAAAAACCTCATCCGCGAATATCTCGAATCGCTGGATTATCCCATCATCGATTGCGGCACCCATTCCGCCGATTCCTGCGATCATCCACAATACGCCTTTGCCGTATCGGAACAAGTCGCGTTAGGCCGCGCCGACCGTGGAATCCTTATCTGTTCCTCCGGCCACGGGATGGTGATCTCCTCCAACAAAGTACCGATGGTGCGTGCGGTTTTGCCCTTCAATCCCGAACACGCCAAACTTTCA
This sequence comes from uncultured bacterium, assembly GCA_964449065.1. Classification (GTDB taxonomy): domain Bacteria; phylum Hinthialibacterota; class Hinthialibacteria; order Hinthialibacterales; family Hinthialibacteraceae; genus CAYVAZ01. The sequence goes on along the minus strand of CAYVAZ010000027.1, from coordinate 6,897 downwards.
CGCTCGCACAACAATGCCAATGTATTGGTATTGGGCGCGGATTATCTGCCGGTTGAAGACATGAAATCCATCTGCAATATTTGGCTCAAAGAAGATTTCCTGGGCGGAAAATATCAACGCCGCATCAATATGATATCGGCTTACGAAAGCGGTACACTGTACCAGCAATCTCAGCCGGTATAATACATACAAGAATACAGATCGATGATTGTATCATGCTGGGAAGGCGAGGCTCCCGCCGAGCCGGAAGAAAGGTCAAGTTTAAAGATATATTGAAATAGATATAACTGTCTTTTCAATTTAAATACTCGATAAGACTTCCCTCGCCGGAACAAGGGAGAGAAACAATTTTCATGATTGCATTTACCTTCAAGTATTCATGACTTTATTGAAGAGAATTAAAAAGATTTCACCAAAAATATTTTGAACTGTAATGGTAAGGAGCAACGTTGTGTTAGAACACGTCAAACAAACAGACCCCGAAATCTATAAAGCCATCCTGCAAGAAGTAAACCGCCAAAACGATAAGTTGGAAATGATCGCTTCCGAAAATTTTGTTTCCGAAGCCGTTCTCGAAGCCGCCGGTACTCCCCTCACCAACAAATACGCTGAAGGCTATCCCGGCAAGCGCTATTATGGCGGTTGCGAGTACGTCGATGTCGCCGAGAATCTGGCACGGGACCGCGCCAAAGAAATATTCAAAGCCGAACACGCCAACGTTCAGCCTCATTCCGGCTCACAAGCCAACGTGGCCGCCTTTTTCGCTCTAATTGAACAAGGCGCCAAAATCATGGGCTTGGATCTTTCCCAAGGCGGCCACCTAACCCACGGCAGCCCGGTCAACTTTTCCGGCAACCTCTTTCAAGTTCAATCCTATGGTGTCTCCAAAGATACCCATCTCATTGATCACGATACATTCCAAAAACAAATCGAAGAATACAAACCCGATCTAGTCATTCTTGGTGCATCCGCCTACCCACGTCAGATCGATTTTGAAGCATTGGGAAAAATCATCAAAGAATCCGGTTCCAAAGCATTGGCGGATATCGCTCACATTTCCGGTTTGGTCGCCACCGGGCTTCATCCCGACCCGGTACCCCACATGGATATTGTAACCACCACCACCCACAAAACCCTTCGCGGACCCCGCGGCGGATTGGTGCTTTGCAAACAAGAACACGCGAAAGCGGTCGATAAGCAGTTGTTCCCGGGCAACCAGGGCGGCCCGCTGATGCACATCATCGCCGCCAAAGCCGTGGCCTTTAAAGAAGCCATGCGGCCCGAATTTAAAACCTACCAACAGCAAATCCTGGATAACGCCAAAGCGTTGGAAGTAGAGTTCCACAACCGCAACATCAAAATGGTATCCGGCGGAACCGACACGCACCTGCTTTTATTGGATGTCGGCCATAATGGTCTGACCGGAAAAGAGGTTGAAAAAGCCTTGGATAAAGCATCCATTACCGTCAACAAAAACATGATCCCGTTTGATACCCAAACACCCTTCGTGACCAGTGGTATACGAATCGGCACTCCTGCGTTAACATCAAGGGGTATGGGGACCGAAGAAATGAAAGTCATCGCCGGCTGTATCGCCCAGCTGCTTGAAGATAAATTAAGCGAGTCTTCCATTGCGGATGTCCAAAAGAAAATCGCCGAATTGGCCGGTTCATTTCCACTGTATACACCTTGGCGCGAATTGCCAATGTAACCGGTTCGTTTTGAGGTAACGAAAATTGAAATGTCCCTTCTGTGGAGCCAATGACGATAAAGTGGTGGATTCCCGTTCGATGATGGAAGGGGTCAGCATTCGCCGGCGCCGTGAATGTCTATCCTGCAACCAACGCTTTACCACCTATGAGCGGGTGGAAGAAATTCCCCTCATGGTCATCAAACGCGATGAACGGCGCGAACCCTTTGACCGGAAAAAAATCTCACGCAGCATTCGCATTGCCTGTCAAAAACGCCCGGTCTCTGAAGAAGCTATTGATGCAATAACCGCAAAAGTAGAGCACAATTTGTTTTCCATGCAGCAGCGCGAAATCCCCAGCCAAATCATCGGCGAGGATGTCATGCGCCGTTTGGGCGAACTCGATCAAGTCGCGTATGTTCGGTTCGCGTCCGTCTACCGGCAATTCAAAGACTTGAATGAGTTCTATGACGAATTAACAAGATTTATTGAAAAACAGCAACCGTCTTCCGGTACACCTGCTAAATAGGCCGCTATGAGTTTCTTTGAGTCAAACCTAACCCTTCTTCAAGAGTACGATCCCCACTTGGCGGATACCCTCCGTTCTTACCATCCTGGGGGCAGGGCAGAGGTATTCGAAACCCCAACCGGAAAGCTGTCGCTTCGCTTAACGATGGATGACAAAACCTTTCTACTCCACAGTTCCCGCGACCCCGAACGCGAAGTCGAACGCTGGCTGAACACATTCGAACTGAACTCCATGTACAATCTGATGATCCTCGGCTGCGGGATGATGCACCATGCCGTTGCATTGGTTAAGCGTTTTCACAGCAATCTAAAACACTTGGCTGTAATAGAACACGATATGGATGTTCTCCATGCCGTGTTTCAGCACACCGATTTATCTCCTTTTTTGCAAACCAAAATGGTTTTCTTTCTTGCCTCTCCCGATAAGCGGGGCATCCGCAAATTCATGAACGATCACCTCACCCCCTTTGTGATCAACGGACTGGAAATCGTGGAACATCCCGCGTCCATAGCGGTCAATCCACAATACTACAAGGAAATCAAACAAGAAATCAACGAATCCCTTCAAAGCGGTGAAGTCATTCTGCGCACCAAAGTTCAACTCGGCGGCATGATTCAAGAAAACATCATCCGCAACATCCCGCTCGTATTACAGCATCCCGCCGCGTCCGCGTTGCAGGGCATCTTTCAAAACATCCCGGCATTTATCGTGTGCGCCGGTCCCTCATTGGATAAAAACGTTGAGCAATTGAAAGCGATCCAAGACCGTGGCTTGCTCATTGCCGTTGATACCGTATACAAAAAACTAATGAATCTGGGCATACAACCCCATATCGTCGTCAGCACAGACCCCACGTATCTAAACTCAAAGCACTTCGAGAACATTGCCGATATGGGAGAAACTATTTTCGCCGTATCTCCAAGCATCTATCATAAAATCCCGCGCCAAATTGAAAGCACAAAACTTATTCTTCCGCTTCCCGGTTCACGCATTCTAAAAGTATTCGGCAATGCTCTTGGAGACATGAACTATATGGCAACCGGCACCAATGTAGGGCAAACCGCTTTCAATTTAGCCAGAATGGCAGGCTGCAATCCCATCGTGCTCACAGGCTTAGATCTCTCCTTTCCCCTCGAAGGCGGCAAAACCCACGCCACCGGTACCGCATTGCAGCGAACCATTAAACAAACAGAAACACAGAATAAATTGCAAGTGGAACTAATTGCGGACAAACCCGAATGGGAAGAATTCACACCCATCATCGTGCCCGGGAATGACGGCAGAAACGTGGCGACCAGCAAATTCTGGTTCGGCTATCTGCGTTCATTTGAAGAAGAAATCCACAAAACCAGTGCGCGGGTCATTAACAGCACCGAAGGCGGCGCCAATATCGAAGGTACTGAAATCCAACCATTAGCGCAAACCATACAAGATGTGTGTGTGAAAGACTGCATGATCAACAGCACCTTGCAAATGTCGGTCGGGTTCTTCTTTGGTGTCGATCAAAACGAAGGCAAAGTTGTGCTGGAAGAAGCCCTCAACATTCTCAAGTATGCGCAATCCAAAGCGGAAGAAGGCTTAAGCCAAATCGAAGCCGTAAAATCGATTGCCGCCGGCAAATCTCCCGATTCCAAATTAATCGATGAAGAAATCGATCATCTCCACCAAATCCACGTGAGCCTCGTACAAAACCACAAAATCTATTCCGTGTTGGATGAAGCGGCCGACCGCGTCCTTCACCCCTTCATCCAATACGAAAACCGCCCCGCGACCGATGCGATTACCGATGTGAACATTAAAAAGTCAATTACCCGTTACGAAACCTACTTCCACGGCATGAAAGAACTCTGCGAACAATTTACCGCAATCGCACAAGAAACACTCGAAGAATTCGATGACAACGCGGATGCAACCCTCACAACATGGTAAGATAATTCTCTTAAAACCGAAAATTTATTTTAAAATAGTCTAATATGGATTTATAATTCAGCCATCTTCACGTTAAAAGGTGCCTATGCGAATCACAGTTGAAGACCGCGATATCGTCACCATCTTAAATCTATCCGGTGAGATGAACAAAACCAGCGCCCAGCAGCTGGAACAAATTATCAATAAGCTGATTGATCGCTCTCGCGTCTGCGTCTTGCTCAACTTTGAAGAAATCCAATTCATCGATAGCCAAGCCATCATGGTTTTATTAAAAGCCAACCGGGAAGTATTGGCCTCCGGCGGCGCCGTCAAAATACTCCGTCCCGGCAATGTTGTGAAACGCTTTATGAACATCAGTAAAGTGCTGGACCTGTTTGAAAAGTTCGAAACCAAGGTCGATGCCATCCGCTCCTTCGAATCCCTCCGCCATGTGGTAGAAGGTGGAAAACCCAGAAACCCTCTGGCAGCCAAAACCGCCCAACAACGCCAAGCCGTCTTTAGACTTTTAGATCTTTTACTGGAAAAGAAAGTGATCGATTTAGAAGAATTCAACAATGAATTCAGCGAGTCATCCCAACTGGTTCTGGCGATGTTCAAATCCCAATATCAATAACTGAGGTTACACAGTTGTTACGATATACTCGATATTCTAATCATTCGCTGCATCTATCGCCCTCGCCCACCGGGAGAGGTGTGGGGTGAGGGTTTATGGTGACAATTACCCCTAACAACGCTGTTGCGTCAAAGGGAGCAATCGCTCTCTTCACCCTCATCTCTTATCTTCTCCCAAAGGGAGAAGACGATAGATATTGCATTTGACTAAGACAATTTGGTCTATAACAAAATCCTCTGTAGTCAATCATCATTTGCGTATCTTCACTAACTTAAACTCAGGATGGATTACGTACTAACAGCCTTATCGTGTTAGCCTTTCGCTATATCCCTCAACGCTATATCTGAGGGTTCGGTGCTCGTCACTCCTAAGAAACACTTTTGTAAGTCTAGTCGTATGAGCATCTTGCTAAATCACTCAATTTCAGGCTGGAAGCCTGTGCTACAAGATTCCAAGTGTTTCATTTTCGGTCTATCCCTCAAGGCTTTTTTGAGGGTTCGGTGCTTGTCACTAATCACTGTTTTTAAGTTTATACTATATGCATCCCTTCCACATAATCAATTTCAGACAAAAATTTATTGCACTATTGTTGTGATTTTGTTTTGAATAAGGAAAACCAATGTCCGTTCGTGTTCGCTTTGCTCCCAGCCCAACCGGAAACCCCCATATCGGTAACTTCCGCACCGCCTTATACAACTTTCTATTCGCCCGGCATAACAACGGCCAATATTTTGTGCGAATCGAAGATACCGATAAAGAACGCTCCAAAAAAGAGTTCGAACACGCCATCTTGGAATCCATGCGGTGGATGGGGTTGGACTTCGACGAGGATCCGGTCTATCAAAGCGCGCATCTGCAGCGCCACAAAAGCGAAGTCCACCGTATGCTGGATGACGGAACGGCATACCGTTGCCGCTGTTCCACCGGACGCATAGAAGCCCTGCGCGAAGAGCAGCAAAAAGCCGGAAAAACCCCTGCCTATGACGGCCGCTGCCGAAACGAAAACTATCCGGATGACGGCACGCCATTTTGTGTCCGTTTAAAAACCCCGCTGGAAGGCTCAACCACGGTGGAAGACCCGATTCGCGGCAGCATTGTGATCGACAATACCCAAATGGATGATTTGGTTCTTCTCCGCACCGACGGCTCTCCCACATACAATCTCGCAGTCGTAGTAGATGATGTCGATATGAAAATCACCCATGTCATCCGCGGGGATGACCACCTCAACAACACCGCGCGCCAAGTTCTCATCTTTCAAGCGTTGAACTATTCACTGCCAAAATTCATCCATCTCCCGCAAATTTTAGGGGAAGACAAAGCGCGCCTCTCCAAACGTCACGGTGCCACCGGTGTTATGGAATACCGCGATCAAGGCTATCTTCCCGAAGCCATGATCAACTACCTCGCCCGCTTAGGCTGGGGGCACGGCGATCAGGAATTCTTCACAAAGGACGAACTGATCAAACTCTTTGAAATTAGCAAATGCAACAAATCCTCCGCCGTGTTCGATCCCAAAAAATTGGAATGGCTGAACGCCGAACACATCCGCGCCATGCCAAAAGAAGAACTCGCCAAACGATTGGTTGAGTTCGGCAGAATACACGGCCATTTCCAAAGCAGCCAATTTGATGAGCCGGAAAAAAATGAATGGCTGCTAAATCTGGTTGAAGCGGTGCAGGAACGGTCCAAAACGTTGGTGGAAATGCTCGAAATGTCGAATTTCGTTTTAAAAGAACCGTTCGAATATGTGGATCAAGACGCCAAAAAGATGCTGAAACCCGTCGCCTTAGAGCCGCTAAAAGACCTGCTGGAATTCACCAAAGAAAGTGCGGAAGATGTTTCCATGCAAACGTGGGAAGAAAAATTTCATGAGTTGATGGAACAGCATGAGATCAAAATGAACAAACTCGGCCCCGCTGTCCGCATCGCCCTCACCGGAACAAAAATCAGCCCGCCCATCTTCAATTGCTTTGTGGTGTTATCAAAAGACTCCATTATCGAACGCTTACAAAAAGCAATTGCCTATCTCGAAGCAAAAGAAAATTCCGCCTAGAGCAATCATCCATACCTGTCCGGCTTGGGAGGGCGAGGCTCCCGCCGAGCCGGAGGTTCAGTTCCTCCCAATCCGAACGT
>CAYVAZ010000026.1:0-25254 GCA_964449065.1 uncultured bacterium | reverse complement strand
TCATTAGAGGTTTATTCCTCCCGAACCCTCACCCCGTCCCTCTCCCAGTGGGCGAGGGCGATAGATTCAGCGAACGATGAGAAAAACGGGCATATCATAATGTAGTGCGTAACTTGAGTTATCTTAACAAAGTTGCATACAAAACGTGCGTTATTCCATCTTTTATTTTGATAGGGCTAACCCACAGTGGTTAACCCACCACAGGGCAGCCAAAGGGGCATTCCCTACAGTAGTAATACCGTTTCCAGTGAGGATTGTTGATTAAGCGCGGCGATAACCCCTAGCGAAAGAAAGACGTAGCGGTTTTCGCTCGTACCAATCCTAAAATAGAATTGGCATAAAGCGCTCTATTTCCATTGGATTCCGTCACGCTACTCTCACCGCTTTCTCGCAGACTTCCAAGATGGAATGTGAGATGTTGCTGAGAATGTCGAGCCAGGTGCTGTTCTTTTCCCCGTTGGCGCAATAACGGGTGGCAAGGGCAAATCCCATGTACATTTGTGAATCCCAATACTCTACCCTACCCCGGAATAAATTCAGAAATGAAATGGATGTACCCTCTCGAACCGGGATTCAGCGCCGAATGCAAATGGATGGATTCCATGATGGTATGCAGCGCTTTGATCCAGATTTTATCCGAAATATCACTACGCATTTCCCTAACTTCCCGCAAGCGGTCCGCGATTGCATTGGATCGCGAGTCATCGATTGTTTTGTTGTAGATCAACTCCCGCAAGGAATTGCCGAGCACAAAATCATCGACGGTTTTGTCTTTGCGGTAAGCAGTGATCAACGTGAATTCAATGTTTTGCAAAACATCCATGTGTTCTTCGCGCTGGTTCTTACTGAAACCCGCCGATTTCAGTGAGGATTTCTTTTTTTGCTTTTTTTTCTTTTGGTCTCTTTTCTTCTTTGACTGCATAGACATACGATCAACTCAATTAATATCTCCTACTGGTTGGGGAGATCAGAATTCGTTTTCCATTCACTTTCTATTCTACTCTTTCCCGCGCATTTCCAAAATATGTTCGGACACATTGCCGACGGTGTCGAGCCAGATGCCGTTTTTGTCATCGTTCGCGTAGTCAAACAGTTTTTCTAATGTGGAAACCAATGTGGTTTGGCGGCCGCCCTCACCAATTTCGTGTCCGGCCAGAATCAGCCAACGGCCTTCGCGTTCGGCTTTGCGCACCCGTTCCAGAATCTCGTCAAACGGTTTGCCGTCGCTTTCCATCCCTTGCAGCTGCGCCATATCGCAGAACCAGGGATCATTGGAATCTTCACCCATCCACCCCCGGCCTGAGGTGAACAACTCAGCCACGATTGGCACGTAACTCTTCACTTCGGTTCCCCGCCCCACAAACGAATGCCCGCAGGGGTAAGCGAAACTGGTCATCGCAACGCCGAAGCGGTCCATAATCCTTTGGTTGGCTTCATCCAATTCGTTTTCGATTTGGTCTAACGTATAATTTTCTAACGCGTTACCCCGTGTAAATTCAAAATTGCCGGAACAGGGGTGGGAGACGGTGTGGTTGCCCAGCTCGTGGCCGTGTTGGATCATCTGCTTCCATTCGTCCATCCGCTGTTCCATACGGCTGGGGATCACATAAAAGGTTGCGCGTACGTTGTGTTTCTTAAACAAGTCCATACCCACATCCACCTGGCTTAGGCGGGCATCGTCAAAGGTTAAGCTGACGGCACAGCGTTTACCCTCTTTCCACGGAAAGGGTTTCTCTTTGTTCAAATTGGCGAAGCTATCGTATTGGGCGGAAGAATTCATTGCAAATATCAAAACACCTACCAAACTTATGATTAACTTTTCACCTATTTTATAGTTCATTTTTTTCTCTGTGCTCTCCGTGTCTCTATGGTGAGATAATCAAACCGCAACCGCTTCCGGCCACCAGTTGTGGATCCGCTCTTGCAGATGCCTGACCATTGCGGGATTCACCTGCGCCAAGTCCCTGGTTTCGTACGGGTCGGCTTTGACATTGTATAACTCAGGGTTCGTACCGGTATCGTTGCGTCCGGTGGGTTGAATCAGTTTCCAATGGTCTTCCAGCGCGTAGGTGTACTGCAAGCTGGTGAGGGGTTGATCAACCACCACCGCGTCGTGGGTGTATGCCGCACCAAGAACCGTATCACGCTGCCGCAGGGCGGATGTGTTGAGCAAGTTAATGCCCTGCATTTGCGCATCCGGCTGCAAGCCGCAGGCGTGTAGAATTGTCGGGGCCAGATCCACGGTGCTTATCAGCGTGTCCTCATCAAATCGCGGCTGCACATGACCCGGCCAGCGCACCATGATGGGGGTGCGGATTCCTCCCTCGTATGGCGTGCGTTTTGAGCGGGGGGCATAACCGCGTTCGTGCGGCTTTTGAATCCAGCCGTTGTCGCAGGCATACAGCACAATCGTGTCTTCGGCAATGCCTTTTTCATCCAAATGATCCAGCAGCTGCCCGCAGGTTTCATCGAACCACTCGCACATGGCCCAATAGCGCGCGATGTGGATTGAATCCGCTTTGTCACGGTACTTTTTGAGCAAGCGTTCCGGCGGGTTGTGCGGCGTATGCGGCAAGAAGGGGGCATACCATAAGAAGAAGGGGTTATTCTTCGCTTGCGATTCGGCGATGAAATCATGGATGGGCTTCATGCCTTCGCGGCCGATTTTGAGTCCCTCGTCGCCGTGGCGGCCTCCGTTCATGATGTCGCCGTGCGTCATGCCGTGGGTAAAACCGCCACGGCTGTAGTGCCCCAGCCACCACTTTCCGGTTTGCATACTAAGGTAACCTTGCTCTCCTAATATACGGGGCAAGGATGGCACCCAATCAACATTGGATATCATTTGTTCGCGGGCCTGTTTGCGTTCATCCGACCAGTCTTTGGGAGAGTACCGCGGCCCTTTGCTGTCATTCGGCGGATCGTTGCTGGTTATTCGATGCTGGTGCGGATGCAGGCCGGTAAGAAGCGAAGCGAGGGAGGGGCAGCATAACGGTGAAGCCGCATAACCCCGGGTGAAGGTCACTCCCTGGCGGCTGAGGCGGTCTATATTCGGGGTTTGAACCGCCTCATGCCCCATGAATGAATAATCATCCCACGCCTGATCGTCTGAAATGATCATCACGATGTTGGGCTGCTTGCCGCCGGGTTGCCTTTGCGTTCCCATACAGCCGGATAGCGCCATTCCTCCGGCGCCTAAAGCGGTGTTGTGAAGCCATTGTCTGCGATTGAATTTCATGCCAATCCCCCTTTCAGCCATACTGGCTGCTTCATGTCTTTGTGGTGCTGATTCTTTATAATTAAACCGCGAATACACGCGAATGAACGCGAATAAAAAAATCAGTATGAACATACCCGGTCGGCTTCATTGTGCCGAGAGAAGCCTGAATCTTGAGGAGGGCCGTTACGGCTGACTCGCTTACCTGAAAAAAAATTCTCTGTGCTCTCCGTGCCTCTGTGGGGTATTTATTGCACGCCAAACGTTCGGGTGCGGATACCGTATACACCAGTGCTGGCGGTAATGAATAACAGATGGCGGTCTGTACCGCCGAAGCAGACGTTAGCCGTCCAGCGTTCATCCACTTTAATATGCTCGACCTGTTCGCCTTCTTTGTTGAAGATTAAGACTCCGTCTCCGGTGAGGTAGACATGGCCTTCGCTATCGATGGTCATACCGTCCGAGCCGTGTTCGCAGAAGAGTTTGCGGTTTTGCAACGAGCCGTTATCCGCGATTTCGTATTTATAAATCTTCTTATCTCCGATATCCGCTACGTATAAAGTCTTACCATCGCGGCTGCCGATGATGCCGTTGGGCTGCTGAAATCCTTCCGCCACCCGCATCAGGGTTTTGCGGTCGGACGATAAACGGTATACACCTTTGACGTCCAGTTCCGGCTCCTCGTGATCCCACCAGGGACGTTTGTAGAAGGGATCGGTAAAGTAAATGGCACCGTCGGGATGCACCCACAGATCATTGGGGCCGTTGAGTTTTTTGCCCTCAAAGTCTTTCACCAACACCGTAACTTCGCCTTCGGGAGTGATTGACCACAGTTCGTTCTTTTCATCCGCGCAAGCGAGCAGGTTGCCGTCGTGGTCAAAGAACAATCCGTTCGAGCGGCCGCAGGGCTGCATGAAGGTGGTGATTTCACCCGTTTCGGCATCCCAACGTAATATACGGTCGTTGGGCTGATCGGTAAAAAACACATTGCCGTCTTTATCAACCGCGGGGCCTTCGGTGAACTTATAGCCGCCGCCCAATTTCTCCACTTCCGAATTGAGCATTAGTATCGGCTCATGGTGTTCGTCATCCGTAAACGCAAGAAATGGTAAAATACAAAAACTAAGAATAACAATACGCTGCAACATTAGGGCTTCTCCTTTATTCGGATTCTTTCTTATATCCCGCCGCGATGATATACACGGATTTTTGTTCGGCGGGAATACCGATCACTTGCTGGCCTTTGAGCGGAATGTTCGCGCCGATGGGCACACCGCCCATACCGAGTGCCCCCGCTTGCAGGATCAAATTCTGCGCGGAGTGCCCGCTTTCTTGATGAATATAGCGCAGCACATCGCCTAAAATCTCACAGAACGTTGTCAGTCGGCTTATATCCGCGGCAAACACAAACACACAGGGCGCGTTGTGGACGATGGATCTGGCAATGCCTGCTTGTTCCAGTTCATCGCGCACATCATAATCTTTGATCTGCTCAACCGAATGGTCTTTGGGAAGGTAGTGGTATACGCCCGAATCAACGATTACATAGATGTCCAAGGGGTACGAACCCCAGGCGGAAGGCGATGTTCGTCCGCCGGATTCGGGGCGGGTAATCCCCTGCGCCGCCCACAGCAGTTTGCCGATGTGTTCCCATGACGGGGTTTTGTCTTGATACTCACGCACCGAGCGCCTTTGCCAGAGTAGCTCTTCGAGAGAATACTCCCCTTCCAGCACGGGCTTTTCAAAACGGATTTTCTCTTGCGCGAAACCCGGCAATGATAGTAGAACGAAGAAACAACTAACAATAAACGTCTTCATGGTGTTCCCCTATTGTTTCGCGATCCGGTCAGCCAGTTGGTCTTTCACCGGTATTACGGATTTCTTATGTTCTTCCACCATTTTGTTGATCTGCTCAATCACTTCCGGATGCTGCTCGGCGATGTTGTATTTTTCCGATGGATCATGTTCCAAATCATACAACAAGGGTGGATTGTGTTCTGTTTTTTGGGTGTCACGAACATACGCAAGCTGGGTGATGTAATGGGCTTTGTATTTGCCCAAACGGGCGGCGTATATCTGTTGGCCGCGATAGTAAATCAGGTTATCGCGTTCACTGTGCCCTTCGCGTTTGATGACGTTGGTTAAATCAACACCGTCGATGACGCGGTCATCCGGCACATCGGCTCCCGCCATATTGCAGAAGGTCGGCAGCAAATCCATGGTGGAACCCATATCACGCACAATACCCGGTTTGACGGTACCCGGCCCCCAGAATACGGTCGGTTCGCGTACACCGCCTTCAAAGGTCATCCCTTTACCTTGCCGTAATAGACCGGAGGATCCGCCCTGCTCATCAAAACTCAGCCACGGCCCGTTATCCGATGTAAAGACCACTACCGTGTTTTCATCCAGGCCTTCATCCCGAAGCGTTTGCAGAACTTGCCCCACGCTCCAATCAATCTCTTCGATCACGTCGCCGTACAACCCGCGCAGGCTGGTGCCCTTAAAGCGTTCGTGGGTAAACAGGGGCACATGCGGCAGGCTGTGCGCGAAATAGATGAAGAAGGGATTGTCTTTGTTCTGTTTGATCAACTTCACCGTTTCTTCGGTATAGCGTTTGGTGATGGTGGTTTGATCCGCCGGGCGTTCGATAATATCTTCATCACGCATTAGCGGAACATTGAAGTATTCGTATTTATAATCGTCCCACGTCTTGCCGCCTTCCGGGACATCTTTATCCATATCGTTGCTATAGGGGATGCCGTAGTATGAATCGAACCCGTGGCTGGTGGGCAAGTATTGCGGCAGGTGCCCCAAATGCCATTTGCCGACACACGCGGTGGCATACCCTTTGGCTTTTAACGCTTCGGCAATGGTCACTTCACTCGATGGCAGTCCCCCCGCTGAATCGGGAAACAGCACCCGGCGCTTATCGCTGCACATGCCGCTGCGGATGGGATAGCGCCCGGTCAAGATGGCGGCGCGGCTGGGAGTGCACACGCTGGCGGCCGCATAAAACTGCGTCCACTTTTGCCCCTCATGCGCCATGCGGTCTAAATGCGGCGTGCGGATGGTGGGGTGGCCGAACACGCTCAGGTCGCCATAGCCCAAATCATCACAAAAGATGAGGATGAAGTTCAACGGCTTGCTGCCGGATGATTGCGTAAACCCCGATAATGGACTCGCGGCAAGGCCGGCGGCTGCGGCTGTGGTTGATTGCAAAAATTGTCTGCGGTTGGTTTGTTGGCTCGACATGGATTATCCTCCTAATTCAATTCATTCCCCACAGAGTATCAAATTTTTAACGATTATTCCACATCTGTGTTATCAATCCGGTTGATTTTTCCAGCGGGTAAGCTTTGCATCACAATTGGGCAGCGCCCATTTGTGGGTAGTTTAAAATAAGTTGTTGAATTGTAATACTTTATGTCACCCACCCCGCTTTAATGCCCGATAGCGGGCAAGATCCAAGTGTATTTATTCATTCGATTTTTTTTATATTGCTGTATTTACAGATGTTATATAAATGACAGTTTTGGCATGGATGTTGTACTTTATTCAACATAGGTATCCGATTGCGGGCAATCCCTTTGCAATCGATAGTGGGAAAAAACATGGAGAAGCAGGGTAAAAATACCGGGGATTCTCATGCCGAATTACACCAATGCTCCGTCGAAGAGCTGATGCAGGCACTGCGTGACGGAAATGCCTCGGCCGAGATACTGTTATATAAGCGGTATCATAAATCTGCCCTGCTGAAGGCGAATAGCATCATTAAAAACCAAGCGGACGCGGAGGAGGCCGTGAATGATGCGTTCTTAAATGTTTTTAAGAAAATCAAGGAAAATGAGCCCGTCAACGATTTCAAAGCCTATCTAATGAAATCTGTAATTAATTTGAGTATCGATTTCGTGAAGGCCAGAAAAAAGGGTATAATCCTTTTATTCAGCGAACTCAGCGATGATGGTACTCTACCGGATTGGTTGGAAGAATATCCCGAAGCAAATCAGCCGCACCCAGAGCAGGCGGTACAGGAGGCATTGGCCTTGCAAGCGTTAGCCGAACTGCCAGACACGCTGCGTAAAGTGCTTGAAATGCATTATTTAGAGGGTCAGCCATACGCGGAAATCGCTGAGCTTTTGGGGAGGAATAAAAATCAAGTCAAAAATATAGCCTATCGCGTCAGAGCTGCCCTGAAAGAAGAACTGGAAAATATTTTGTAAAAAATGAAATTTTTTGTGACTTTTTTCTGATTTTACCGTCTATATTAATGAAGGGGTTTTTCAAAACGGATGTTGGGTTTGCCCCTTTGAGGCTGGAAGCACTTCAATTCACTGCTTGAGAAGTATCAAGGAAACGTATATTGGCCTCAACTAACCGAAATATATACATTAGAAAATTATTCTGTCATTATCCCTAATGTATTTGAATCAAATTCTGAGGAAATCATAAATAAGGTTTATCAAAAAAATGAATAGAAAGTGAGGAATAATATTATACCGTAACGGTTGTTTTCATCGTAGTATTGCGCAAGATGCCGTTAGGGGATAAAAGCGCTAAAGTTTTTCGAGGGTGTGTAATATGATAGATTTTTTTGTATAATATTCCTACGTAAATTAGTAGGTGACTTGAGTGTGATTTGAAAATGATTAAAATCTGTTTCAATATACATTAAAAAAGGAGACATATCATGAAATCATTATCTTATCTAGTTATTTATTTGTCTTTAACGTTAACGAACTTCGCTATTTCACAGATTGAAAATATTAATCCATTTACTGAACCAATTGAATTAAAATATACATTATATCATGAAGGTAAATGGAACAAATATGAAAACAATCCACCTGAAGGAACAAAGATAAAATTAATATATAAAAATGAAAATTGGTGGTATGCAGAAATAGAAAGTAAACCTGTCAATAATGATAATGTAAGCTATATACAAAAGATATTGTGGAATGGAAAAGAAACAAAAGAATTAATGATACCTCTTACATCTAATGATAAATTTATTACAACATTAAATGTTGAAAATGAAGAGAAGAAATTTGTTTTTGATATCAATCCACTTTTAATTGTATATAGTCCGTTAAAAAATGTATCTACTATTAAAAGCGAAAAAGAATCAAGTGGATATGAGAGTATATTTTTAAACGAATTGAATACCCGTTCTAAGAAATATACAAATGTAGTCTTAAATAAATCAAAAAGTATACCTAAAGAGCCGGTAACCAAAATTGATTATTTTAGAGATGGTACTCATCTAGAATCTATTGAGTTTATTGATTTTACATTAAATTATAATGGATTTATGTTCCCCGAGCAGGTTTTAATTACACGTCCTAATAAATCAGAAGAAAGTAATCGAAAATATATTGCAATTCAGATAAACAGCCTTAATAATGTGGATAATTTTAAAGAGATAAATTATCATATAGAACCTGCAGAAGGTACATATATTAAACAAAGTTTTGCTGGGAATCAATTAAGTGCTGATGAGTTAAATAATTAATAAACAATATAATCAAAGGAGATATAACCATGTTGAAAGATTTAATTTTGTTAATATTTTTATTGTCTACTTTTTTCAATTCATTCCCCACAGGGTATCAAATTTTTAACGATTATTCCACAGCCAAGCCATCGTTCCGGTGTTATTTTTCAGTGGGTAGGTTCCTCCTACTACACATTCTCACTCCAATCCTCTCCAAAAACGATGCGAACCGGAACGGCTTCAATCCTGCCTCTGCAACCTGAATCGCTCCCGAATGCCGGATCAAAAAAATCATTTTTTCCTCACAATTTGTGATTTCTTGTGATATAGTTTTTTAAACAACCCCAATAGCGCCACTTCGTTTTTACGTAGAGTAGTTGTATCGAAAACCAAAAAATGCTTCCAAAATAAAAGGAGATGAAGGAAATGAGACATTTAATTGGGGCAATATTGACAATTGTATTATTCATATCAAATTATGTTTGTGCAATTGAGTGGCTTATACCGCAGGCGAAGTTGTCTCAAGTTGAAAATATAAATAAAGAAGATGCAGTTACGTTAATCCATTTATTGAAATTAAGAAAAGCGAATGAAGATAACATTCGTGACGTAGAACTTTATTTTGTTAAAAATACATTTCGTTCGCCGGAACGGTTGGAACATCTTGCTCAGAAACGATTTTCCGGTGTTGTTACAGGTGAAGATATACCAAATCCTGAAGTAGAGCATGGCCAAATCATGCAAAGCCAAGTGTGCAAGTATTACCGAAACGCATATACGAACAGTATGGCTTTGCTTCAACAAAATGATACTCTGTTTGCAATGCAGCAACACAGTGACAGAGAATATATTGTCGACCCGGAAGTGACTATCCATAGAGAAGAGGTGACTATGTCTGGAGATATTCCAACGAACATCTCTCAAAATTCATCGTGGAATGTCGTATCGAGTGATGAAAATCAGACGTTAGGCGTACCGAATAAATTCACCTCAACTTCATTTGAACGCCATCCTCTAGAACAAAAAATATATGACATTCTTTCTGCAGCCGCAGTATTGAAAACGATTGAAAAGGATACGACGGAAGATGGTATAAATATAGTCAAGATGGAGATTGAAATTCCAAAACATGGCGAGATTCAAAAATTACAATATTCGCTCGACCATGGTGGTTTATTGTATCATAAAGAATGGTCATTTACAACAACCGGTGACGGTGTTGTCGTTCACCACAATATCATTTCAGACATATCCTATCATGAATTTAAAGATGGCGGTGATTTAATTTATTTGGCGAAAACATATCTGTATTCAAATATAGATAATGATAATCTAATTGAACAAGTACAATACATTTTAAATACGGAAGCGAGTCGAGTGAACAAGGGTATACCCTTAGAAAGATTTAAAATACGTGTAAATGATGATGATTTATTTTATGATCGGGTTGGTTTGTATAGCGATATGTTTCCATCAAAATACACGTTTAACTCATTGCCAAACCAATATAAAAGATATCTCTCTTCTAAAGATAATTCGGTAGGTTATTTAAAACAAGGACAAACACTGAACCAAGTAGAAGAAACAAACAGTGAAAAAAGCAAAGCGCAGTCAGAACCTGTAGATCATCCATATAAAATAACCTCTGTCAATTTTTCCGGTTTGATGTTGGACCAATATCAAAACTCCCCTGAACCGAAGATTCATAAAAAATAATCATAGAGGCAATGTTACAGTTGGAGGCCCTTGTCCTAGATGGAGGGTATTGTTACGAACCTCAGACCAAGCCTCTATTGTCATTTAATAAGTAGAAATACAGCAAAAATATAGGCTGTTATGCCTGTAAGAGAATGTTGAAATGTCGTGCCATACCCCCCCCTTGCAGAAGAGGATGGAGCCGCAGGCTCCGGGGGATTTTTGCCGTTGGTTATGCTTGGATTGACTCTGCTTCGTAAATCCACCCAGGAACCCAATTCGCCAACTAACCTCGCGAGAAGTGATATGCAGCCCAAGGTTGTCAGGAAGCCTGCAAACCCTTCTTATACCGATGTTATACGGATGATCAGGTAAGAAAGGTGCTAAGTCCTTCTTTCTTGGAAATGGTATTAGCTTTTTGTTCCTATACCAAGTTCGTTTTTGCAATAGGCCAAGCTTTGCTCTAAGTCATAAACCTGTTGCTTTTTGCTGTCTTCTTTCGGCCGGTCTGCCGGTGCCTCAAACGGTTTGCCTTTTTCTGCCATCGCGACAAAGCGTGAGAATTGGGCGGCGTTGGCTTTTTGGAATGGCTCCCAAAATTCTTTTTGCAAATAAGGATACTCACGCGCACCAATGCCGGAAATGATTTCGAGCACGAACGGGCAATCCGGGCAGAGTTTTTCCCACAGATCGAGATAGTCATTCCAATCGACGTGGCCGTCTCCCATGTTGGTCCACTCGACCATGGCGCCGTTTTCGGATCTCCAAATGGCGCTATCGCGCATGCCCGCGGAAACGGCATAGGGTCCAAGGATGCGTAAGTTTTCGATGGGGTTTTCCAAGGTCCAAGTGGCATTGCCTGAATCGATGGTGGTGCCGATATAATCCGAACCGGCAGCTTCGATCAAGTCTTTGAGTTCCCACGCCTGCATATCGCCCGCGTGGTTTTCGATGGCGATTTTGACACCGGAATCGATTGCATAGCTGCGGACACTGCGGCACACGTTGACGGTGTTTTCGATATGGCGATAGATACCGCCGTCGCCGCGGCGGTCGCGGCTGTTGCCCAAATAACAGCGGGCAACCGGGGAGCCTAGTGCTTTTGCGACCCGAATTGTGAGTTTGAGATGCTCTTCTGCCGTGCCGTGCTTATCGTTAAATGAATTCGATGAGGGACAGATGCTTCCTGTCCCCGCGTGGAGCTGCAACCCGGCTTCATCGGCCTGTGCTTTCACTTTTTTGAGGTAATCATCATCAAAGCTTTCATAGACATTCAGATCAGACATCATCAACACATCGACATTATGTTCCGCGGCGTATTCAATCAACTTCGGAGCCTTCCACCCCAGCGCGCGGATACAAAAGTTATCGAACCCCAGCTTGATGCCGCGTTTTTTCTTGCCATGCGACATCGCCAATGCGTTCATCGACGATAATGCTACTGCGCTTCCTGCTGCCATTCCCAATACCTCACGACGTTTCATGTTGGTTTCTCCCAAAAAAAGATTATTTTGTGTTTAGCAATAACATAAACTTTATAATTCACCCGCTTCTTCAACAACTGAGTCAACTACATATTGGCTTATACTAAAACCTCGATTTCTAAGATGAAACAACTCATTTCGTAAATCGGTTATTAAACCTACTTGTTTGGCTCGAAGTAGTATTCCGACTGTGCCAATCTTCGGCATTCCGAATTGATTCAATTTTCGCCGGCCTTTCTTTTCATCCATTAAAATCCAATCGGCTCCAATTTCTTGTGCCAATACAATCGTTTCTGCCTCGCCTAAATCAAGTTCATCAAGCAATACATCTCTCGCAAGGTTGTTTTGAACTGATGTAATGTGAATCCAGTGCTTGGTAAACATTTCAAGATGTTTTTTATCTTGCTTGTTGTCTTTTACTATTAACTCATCCCAAACAGCCTGAGGAATTTGTATTTCTCCAAAAATCTTTGGAAGCAAATCAAGCCTGTCTATAGATGCAAGCCCGATTAATGGCGTTGTATTGGAAACAACTTTCATTCTTTCACTTCAGAACTCAATTTATTAACCGCTTCCATTTCATCTTTCCATTCTTCAGGCGTGAAATCAATATATGAGAAACCACGTCTTCGAAGCAACTCCAAAAAATCCAGTCGAGTTATATTCAGTAAATTGGCAGACTTTCCGCTTGAGATTTTCCCTTCGGTATATAATGATAATACCAGCCATTCATTAATGGATTGCTGGATTTGGTTTTTATCAAAACCGTATTCAAGTAAACTAGCGGGTACAGATACTTCAAACGTTTTATTTTGCATTTCTATCTCTTTCGGGTCAATCAACGTTTTCGATGGAACAATTTTATCAAATACTTCTTCTCTAAGATATCCCAGCGCAATTGCAGCTTCTTTAAGTGTTATGGCATCACTTAAGCATTCGAACAAAACCATATTGTTCAAAATGATGATCATGGGTTAATACTTCTGTAATATTTCGCTGTTTCATTACAGCAAAACTAGCACAATCCGTTAAACTCCAATCTTTATCTTGATGTTGTTTAAGGATTTGCCAAGCCATTTGATCTAACTGTATATCAATATGAACAATATCTACAAATGCTGACGTTTTTATACTTTCTATAAAACGAACGATTTCAGTTCTGGATAGTCTCAATGGACTGCTCATCATTGCTACCAATTCCGCAATAATATAATTCGTGGTAATTATTCTGTTACCCCGATTTCGGTTAGCCCGGTATATGGAAGCCGCCTGTAAATGAAAGGATTGCTTTGGATCAAACAGATGGCCCCAACCTGATGTATCCGCAAAAATTTCAAGCATTGTAAATTCCGGTTATATCTATTGGATCAAAATTAAGACTGTCCCAAATATTTATCGTGGTTGTCTACCCAATCGGGTATGGTACTTTCAATTGCCCCAATACAACTCTCGATTGGATCTGCACCAGCCGTTTGACTCGCACTCACAATCCACTCCATAACAAGTTCTTCCGGCGTTTGTCCAAGATTGGAAGCCATTTTCTCTATTGGTCTATACACGTTTTCAGATAAATCCAAGGTTATCAAATATCCCATTGAAATGCTCCTTTTATTATTTTCTGATTATTTCAAGGCACGTTTTGCTTCTTCTGTAATCTCAACCAGTGCAAAAAGAAATGCTGAATAAAGATACCCATCCGGCTCAGATAAATCCTCTTCAATCACACGAAGCATGATATATGAATCATCAGATTCCGGCAAAGTACGGTAAACCTTACCTACATTTAGACTCGCAGGATTCTTTGAATTATCGATACAAATACCATATTCATCAAAATTCTATGCCACAACGCGAATTTCAATCTTCTTATCCAGCGCGGTAACGATCGTTCTAAACATATCCATGACATTACCGTCATAATCGGCCTCTTCCAATTGAGCAACAACAGATTCATGAATACCGGCTTTGTCAGCCAATTCTTTTTGGCTCAAACCGGTTTGAATACGGAGGTCATATACAAGTTGAGCAATATGATTATTCCAACGTTCTTCTTCTAGCGCTTCCACTAGAACGGGATCATCCCCTATATAGCGGTCAGAAAGAAACTGCATCATACCGGATAATTTATGTGTCATGATTTTGACTCCATGAGAACGAATAACGTATCGGATCCGTTTCAAAAATATTCTTATTTTGTACCGCTCTCTCGATCTCTTTTGAAGGTATCTCTTTTTCATTCTTGATTCTGTGAGAAACCACAACCAGCTTTATACCGTGAAAGAAATAAAGGATACGATAGTGAATACCTTGTGAACTGGCGCGAAGTTCATAGATTCCGTCTCTCAGATAATCACCAACCGGCCGGCGGACTTCATGTCCAA
The DNA here is from genome assembly GCA_964449065.1 of uncultured bacterium. Classification (GTDB taxonomy): domain Bacteria; phylum Hinthialibacterota; class Hinthialibacteria; order Hinthialibacterales; family Hinthialibacteraceae; genus CAYVAZ01. The sequence goes on along the minus strand of CAYVAZ010000026.1, from coordinate 10,983 downwards.
GTTCTTCAAGTATTCCAAGACGCATTAAACACTTTCTACGTCCTTTTATTGAAAGACTATCCATCCATTCCAGCACCGGAATCTTACCACCGTCATCTTTGTAAAACACTACATCTGTTTTCGGCATTTCCCTTTGCTATCAGTATACATCAATTTGTGTTATAGCCATTTCCACTCTACGACCACAAACCACGATGATAAAATCCATGAAATCAACTTCTTACTCTTTCGGCCCGATCATCTTTTCCGGCCGGACAATGTTATCAAATTCTTCTTCGCTTAGATATCCCAACGCGGTGGCGGCTTCTTTTAAGGTTGTAGCATCATGATGGGCCTTGTGGGCGATCTCCGCGGCTTTCTCATAACCGATATGCGTATTCAACGCCGTCACCAGCATTAGCGAGTTGTTGAGGTTCTTTTGGATGTTCGCCTCATTGGGCTCGATTCCAACCGCGCATTTGTCGTTGAAGCTGACACAGGCATCCGAAAGCAAGCGGATGGATTGCAGTACATTGTAGATCATCACCGGCTTGAACACGTTGAGTTGAAAGTTCCCCATTGAGCCTGCAATGCCCACCGTGATATCATTGCCGATCACCTGCGCGGCGACCATGGTCATCGCCTCGCTTTGGGTTGGATTGACCTTACCAGGCATGATGCTGGAACCGGGCTCGTTTTCGGGGATATTCAGTTCACCGATGCCGCAGCGGGGGCCGGATGCGTACCAGCGCACATCGTTGGCGATTTTCATCAGCGAAGCGGCAATCACCTTTAACTGGCCGCTCACCTCCACCAATGCGTCATGCGCGGATAGCGCCTCAAACTTGCTCTCTGCGGATACAAATGGATGCCCGGTGAGCTTAGCAATCTTTGCCGCTACCTTCTCTGCAAAGCCGTTCGGTGTATTGAGCCCCGTTCCGACCGCAGTCCCGCCGATGGCGAGTTCATAGAGATGAGGCAAGGCGTTTTCAATGCGTTTGAGGCCGTGCTTCAGTTGAGTGGCATAGCCGGAAAACTCATTCCCCAGTGTTAACGGTGTCGCGTCCATCAAGTGGGTACGTCCTATTTTGATGACATCTTTATATTGTTCGGCTTTTTCTTCAAACGTCTTCATCAGCGTGGTGAGGGATGGGATCAGCCGCGCATGGATTTCCGACACCGCGGCGATGTGCATGGCGGTTGGAAAGGTATCGTTTGATGACTGCGATTTATTCACATCATCGTTAGGATGGATGGGTTTTTTGCTGCCCAGTTCCCCGCCGGAGATTTCAATCGAGCGGTTGGCGATAACTTCGTTCGAGTTCATGTTGCTTTGCGTCCCGCTGCCGGTCTGCCATACCGAAAGGGGAAAATGCTCATCCAGTTTGCCTTCGATCACTTCATCGGCGGCTTGGACGATTAGATCGCACTTTTCTTGTGGGAGAACGCCCAACTCCGCATTGACCAACGCGCAGGATTTTTTGAGGATGCCGAACGCGCGGATCATTTCGCGGGGGAACGTCTCCCAGCCGATGGCAAAATTCACCAGCGAACGGGCGGATTGCGCCCCATAATAGGCTTTGGATGGGACTTGGACTTCGCCCATGGTGTCTTTTTCGGTTCGGTATGACATAATCTGCTCCTAAAATATTTTTATCTACACGGAATTAATCATACTTCGATTACTGGATTCTGAAAATAATCGTGATCACGATTTCAACGATTATCCTTTATTCACAAAAGAGAAAATCTGCTATAAAACGATAAGGAATGCACTCATGAACGAACATGATTTGCTAAAACGAATAACCTATAATCCTGAAATCTTCAACGGCAAACCCATTATTCGCTGGAAGCGGTTAGCGGTTGAACATATTTTAGGAATTCTCGCTGCCGGGGATGATTTCGATACGATCCTTTCGGCGTATGAGGCGAAGGATTATCCCGATCATCTGCGCCGTGTGGGATATTATGACAAGGAGAAACAGAGGAGGTTCGATTATCTGACGAACAATTTTGAGGTTCCGGCATTAGCCATCGCGGATATTTTCGATGCCGCTGGCAGGTAGAATTGTTTTTCAAATGGATCAAGCAGCATCTACGGATCAAGTCATTTTATGGGACCTCGGAGAACGCGCTGAAGACACAAATCTGGATCGCAATATCCGTGTATGTCTTAGTGGCAATCCTGTGAAAACAATGAAACTTCGATCAGAGTATGTATATCATTCTTCAAATATTGAGTGTAACTCCGTTCGAAAAGCGACCGATTGATCAGTTGTTTTCCGAATCAGAGATCAGGGATCGTATGATTTTGGAAAAAAAACGATTTCCATTATTTGAAGGTTTAGAATAATAAGGATCGCCAAGGATACAACGAGTGAATTGACTAAGATAAAATGTAATATTCTACACTTTTCTCCTAGGACTACGATCGACTACTATTCAAAAAACGCCTATTTTCCAGGTGTTTTTATGTGCAATTTACACTTTTTCCCGTTCTTAGTTTACTAACCCCTGTAAATTCAAGGAGTAATAACCAGACACTAGTGATGGCATATAAAGATAATGAATCCGTTATATTTAAGACTGTATTCGAGTATAAAGATATTCAAAACTTAGAGGAATAATAAAGGAGAAGTCATATTGACATTTGATAGTAGATAATCTTATGCTTGCAGAAAAACTACAGCTTTCCATAGTCATCCCGTTTCACAACGAGGCAGGCAACATCGACCCCTGGCGCAGGAGATTGATGCGGTGTTGTCCCCATCCGGCTGGCAATATGAAGCGTTATGGGTGAATGACGGCTCTACCGATAGTACAGAGCAATGCGCAAAAGCGGTCCATGCAATGAACCCCTTTCCCACACCAATTACTTCCGTTGCCGGCACTGCAATCATTCGGAAGAGTGATTGCCATATCGCAAAGAAAATGCGAACTGATATTGCAAAACATGCAAAGGAAGACCCGGCACTACTCTGGCTAGATGGAACATTTCACTGTAAAGTTATCCTATCAATTCTAACAAGGATACAATACTAATGCTTCCCATCCCCTGGTACCGCCGCATTATCACGATCATTGCCGCTTCCATCCTCTTGCCGGTTTTAGGACTGGTGCTTTTGTGGATGCGGAAAGAATCCAAAATCCTCTGGCGCGCGCTTTCCACCATCCCCATCCTCGTGGTGGGCGTGATCCATTTCTTTGTCACCGTCTTTTTTCTGGCCTCCAGCGGATACCTTGAATTCAGTGGCGATGTAATGGACTTTGAATTCTTCATCAAACGCGGCGGCACCGAATCGCACTACCAAAAAATTGAGGAAACCCGCGCCGATCAAAACATCGATATTGCCCTCGCATCCAAAGCCAATGCTCTCGAAACCACCTACTGGACGAACTTCTGGGGCCCGAATTTTGACGGCAAGTACGATCAAACGCCGATCCGCGCCAATGTGGATGAAGACCCTTGGGAACTCGTCTGGCAGCAGCCCTGCGGCGGCGGATATGCTTCGTTCACCATCGCCAAAGGCGTCGCTTACACCATTGAGCAGCGGCGTGATGAAGAAGTGGTGGCCGCCTATGACATCACCAACGGCAACGAGTTATGGAACCACAGTTGGCCGGCCTTCTTTCAAGAAGCCATGGGCGGCGACGGACCCCGTGCCACTCCGGTTTGGGATGACGGCAAAGTTTACGCGATGGGAGCCATCGGGCATTTGGTCTGCCTCAGCGCCGATACCGGTGAAAAGATATGGGATGTCAACATTCTGGAAGACAACGACGGGAAAACCATCACCTGGGGAATCTCGGCTTCTCCGTTGATTGTGAACGATCTTGTCATCACGGTTCCCGGCGGGACAAACCAACAAATGATGGTTGCGTATGACAAAGTTACCGGCGAAAAGAAGTGGGGCACGCTGGGCGATCAAATCAAATATTCGTCACCGTTTTTGGGAACAATCCTGGGTGAAGAGCAAATCATCTATACCTCGCAGGAACGGGTGGTGGGGCTTTCTCCAAAAGACGGTGCCCTGTTGTGGAGTTACTACTACGAGACCAAACCGGGGATCGATCACAAAATCGGCCAGCCGATTGTACTTGGCGGGGATATGGTGTTCGCGTCATCGGGTTACGGCTATGGCTGCGATCTGTTCAAAGTGGTTAAAGAAGGGGATGAATACAAGACCGAAAAGTTGTGGCACAACCGCAACATGAAAAACCGCTTTTCCAGCCCCATCTATTTTGAAGACCACATTTACGGATTGGATGAATCCATCATGGTATGCCTCGACATGGAAGGCAACCGTGTTTGGAAAGGCGGCCGCTACGGGCACGGACAAATCGCCTTTGCCGACGGGCACATCATCATCCTGACGGAAACCGGGGATGTGGTGTTGGTGAAGGCTACACCCGAAGAACACAAGGAAATCGCCCGGATGGAAGTTCTTCAGGGCAAAACCTGGAATTTCCCCGCGCTTTCGGACGGCTATTTGTTGGTGCGTAATCACAATCAAATGGCGTGTTTGAAACTAATCAATTAATCCCTCTATCCACAAAATTATGTATTGACCTCGTTTTCCCGGGCAAACGATTCAGGGCGGCCCGGTATCGTGCGCGTGTGTGGGTAAATAAAGCGAAGGCTCCGGACTGGCGCCGTCTACCGTATCACACCACATAACGGAATTGCGGAGGGTGGGTTTGATTTGCCGCGAACGTATGGGGAAATTGCTGGATTGATCTGAAAAATGTTGAAGAGATTACTTCTTTTCTAAAGATTGATGATATAATTTAGAGTTAAATTTTGAATAGAACCGTTCACATCATAAACTATAACTAGATAAAAATGGAGGAATTAACATGACAGAATCGATCAACACTACGAATAAGGAAACTGTTCAAGAAGAATCATGCTGTACACCAGGCTCGGGATGCTGCGACGATAGCGGTCCAACGAACACCGCCGTGAGCGAAGACCGAATCCGTGATCAAGTGCGCAGCCATTATGGCAGTATAATCGAAGAAAAAGAAGAATCCTGCGCTCCCGGCTGTTGTGGAGACACACCCGCTTCAGACAAAAAGCGGTACGGAAAACTACTGGACTACACCGAGGAAGACTTGGCCGTTATCCCCGAAGCCTCGAACTACGGATTGGGATGCGGAAATCCCATCTTAGCGGCAAAAATGAAGCCGGGTGAAGTGGTAGTCGATTTGGGCAGCGGTGCGGGAATCGATATATTCCTTTCCGCAAAGCAAATCGGCGAGACCGGGCGCGCCATCGGTGTGGATATGACCCCGTCGATGATTACCAAAGCGCGGAACAATGCGGCGGAAAATGGTTTTACAAACGTGGAGTTCCGGCTGGGAGAGATTGAGAACCTGCCGGTGGCAGACAACACGGTGGATGTAATCATTTCGAACTGTGTGGTGAATTTATCCCCCAACAAGCGGCAGGTGTTTCGCGAATGTTTTCGCGTGTTGAAATCCGGCGGACGGATAGCGATATCAGACATTGTGGCGACGGCCCCGGTCCCGGAGAAGTTGAAAGAGGATATGAGCCTGTATTGCGGATGCATGTCAGGCGCACTGCAGATGGATGAATTGAATACCATGCTGGCGGAAGTAGGTTTTACCAATGTGGAGATCAAACCGAAAGACAACAGTCATGAAATTATCCGCGAATGGCTGCCGGATATGCAGATAGAGGATGTCTTGTGCTCGTCGTATATTCATGCGGCCAAGCCGTAATTACGCCCCTCATGAACATGATACCAATGGGCAAGATACATTCTTGCCCATCCTATGCCTTCTCATTTGTATTTGGGAGGGCGAGGCTCCCGCCGAGCCGGAAGTACGCAAAGCCTTACCGTCTGCTCAAAAACAGGTCATCCACAAAAATGGTGGAATTGATATTCTCACCGCCGTTTTGCACTACAAGCGTGATGGGGATGCTGGGGTTGGACGGGTGGCAAGGAGAAGTTTTCTCTCCCCTTGTCGATCATCTTTCATTTTCTCACCGCCTATTGTCATTCGCTGTTCCTTTTCTTACGCTTAACTCAAAGGAAAACTTCGCATGACATTTTAAGCAGCACGCTCTTATCAACATTCTCACACATGAATCGTGATCTCTCTCTTCGCAAGGGCAGACGAACAGCCTTGCCCTTGCCACCCCGACCCTTAAATATGGGGTAATATAGTTCAACAATACTATATTTAATATAAAAAATCAAAACCCGTAAAATAAAATTTCAGGAACAAACCAAACCCTCATAGCGACTCTTTGAGTGATTTGTTTTTCGCGTTATCTTTGCTCATATCAATATAGGGGAATCAAAAATGAAACTCAAAACACTCTCTCTCATCATCAGCCTGTTTACGCTTCCATGCTTTGTTTGGGGCGGCAACCCTGTCACCATCCATACGCTGCAAACCGGGGAGCCCATCTCAAAATACATCTACGGCCAGTTTATTGAGCACTTGGGCCGCTGCATCTACGGCGGTATTTGGGCCGAGATGCTGGAAGACCGCAAGTTCTACTATCCCGTCACCGATGAATACGACCCTTGGGGAACTCAAGAAGAAGGCGGCTTCTGGGGCGGGGGAGAGTTTCCCGTTTTAACCGCGTCTCCCTGGAAAGTCATCGGGCCGGAAGACTCCTTGCGGATGAATACGGATGATTCATATGTTGGAGAGCACACTCCGGAGATTACGCTGCAAAACTCTCCGGCAGGGATTGAGCAAAGAGAGTTGGCTCTCTTGAAAGGCAAGGAATACTCAGGCTATGTCATCCTCGCCGGAGTTGAAAGCGCCGCCCCGATTAAAGTTAATCTCGTCAAAGCGAATGAAGTCGTGATCGATTCGTTTACGATTGATACGCTTTCCGGTGAATATACCAAACATCCTTTCACGTTTCGCTCCAATGCCGATACTCCCGATGCGCGCTTGCGGATTGTTGGGCATGGTAAAGGCAAGTTTCAAATCGGCACGGTATCGCTGATGCCCGCGGATAACATCAAAGGCTTCCGCCCGGATACCTTGCAATTGATGAAAGATCTGGATTCGCCCGTATACCGCTGGCCGGGCGGCAACTTCGTCAGCGACTACAACTGGAAAGACGGCATCGGCGACCGCGACAAACGCCCGCCGAGAAAAAATCCTGCCTGGACGGGTATTGAGCATAATGATGTCGGCATTCATGAATTCATAACGCTATGTGAACTGATTGATACCGAACCGTTCATCGCGGTTAACACAGGCTTAGGCTCGGTGGAATTGGCTGCCGAAGAGGTTGAGTATTGCAACGGTTCTATCGATACCCCCATGGGGAAACTGCGCGCGGAAAACGGTCATCCCGAACCCTTTGCCGTGCGTTGGTGGGCGGTCGGCAATGAGATGTACGGCGACTGGCAAAAGGGACACATGCCGCTGGAAGAATATGTAAAAAAGCACAACCGCTGCGCCGAACTTATGTATGAGAAAGACCCCTCCATACAACTCATCGCGGTCGGTAGTGTGGGCGAGTGGAGCGAAACCATGCTGAAGGTAAGCGCGGATCATATGGATTTACTCAGTGAACATATTTACCAAAAATCCGCGCCGAATTTGGCCAAGCATGTCGGCCTGATTCCCAACGCCATCAAAAACGTGGCAGACGCGCACCGCGAATACCGCAAGGAGATAGACGGTTTGGCAGGGAAAGACATCCGCGTCGCGATGGATGAATGGAACCACTGGTACGGCCAATACATTTATGGTGAGCTCGGCTGCCAATATCACTTGCAGGATGGGTTGGGCATTGCTGCCGGATTGCATGAATACTATAGAAACAGCGATATCTTCTTTATGGCGAATTACGCGCAAACCGTGAACGTAATCGGCGCCATCAAAACAAGCAAGACCGACGCGCAAATGGAAACCACCGGCTTGGTCTTGCAACTCTACCGTCGGCACTTCGGTGAAATCCCCATGCGGGTGACGGATGTGCCCAAACCGCTGGATATCGCGGCGGCGTTAACCCCGGACCGCGATACGATTACCATCGGAATCGTGAATCCAACACAGAAACAGCAGTATCTCAACCTCAACGTAAAAGGCGCAAAGTTTCAGGATGTCGGCCAACTGTATGAAATCACCGGGCCGGATAAAATGGCGCACAACGAACCGGGCGCCCCCCCGGCCGTAACCATTGAAGAACGCCCGGTCATGTGGAACGCGGGTGAAGTGAGTGTGTCACCAATTAGTGTGACGGTTTTTAAATTCAATTTAAAATAAGTTTGAGATAATTGATAGCATGAACTATATTGCTGTCTCTGTAATAGGTCAGCCGCTTGAAGAGAAATTTCCCCTCCCAAAGGTGGGAGAGGTTAGGGGAGGGTTTGAAGCACTGAGCGTTTAACCCCCACCTAGCCTCCCCCATTGCATTGGGGGAGGAATGAGAAAATCGATTCGGTTTTTTGAAAATGCACTTCATATCGCTGACCTGTTACCTGTCTTTAAATGTAGAGTATATGCTGAAAGGCCGTTCCATTATGGTTCCCGTGCGTTTTCATCCGGTGCGGTTATTATTTTTTGATCTTCATCAAAATTTTTTACCCGGCCGACGCTTAATCCGAATAAGTTGAAGTTTTTAATCCATAACGAGTCGTATGCCGGATCAGATGAATAAACCACTTGTCCTTCATGGTTTGCGGCATAGACCCACAAGCGGTTTGTATTCCACTGTTCGGTCACCGTGCCGATATCAATTTGCGTGATGGTGATTCCTGTCGTGATGGAAGGGAGAGGAATGGGGAGAGCTAAGCCTCCTTTTGCCGTATCGCTACCGGAAGCATCGATGATAAACGTGAGATGAATATCCGGGTTTTCTTGTACATGCGTCGCGTTCCATTTGTGGAGATATGCTGGGATAATTTCTGCCAGGTAGTCTATTTCTTCACTATGGCCGGTTACCAAAAACGATACCTGTTTCTCCGCCACGATCTGTTCGATTTCCAATTCATTTAACGCGTTTTGTAGAGAAAGCGACGACATCAGTTGATCCATTCCGGATCTGCTCTTCGGCTGTATTTGCGGCGTACCACATCCGGAAACGACTCCGGCACCAACACACAAAATCCACGCCCACCAATTGTTCATACGATTTGGATCCTTTCTTTCTTTATTGACTTTTGTTTAGGTTTAGGCATTATAAAGACAATTCACTTGAGGGAAAAGCAATGCGTCTATTTGTTCTTCTTTTCGCGTTCTGCGCAGCGTTCATCCACTCACTTCCGTCCGGCGCGTCCAAATTTCACCTCAAAAACATGCCCGCGGAACACGCCGCGCTCGAAGGCGCGATTGTGAAAAAAGACAGCCACACCATCGTAATTATGACCAAAACCGGGCTCACCATCCGCGCGTTGGATTCAATCGAGATTCTGGATGAAACGCCCGTGGAAGATAATGAGTTTATCCGCATCTACGGCCCCAACAACTTGGAATACCAAAAATACCTGTTTCCGAAAACGTTTAAACCCAAACCCAAGAAAGAAGGCTCCTTCACCTTTGGATACAAAAGCATTGCCGAGCCGGATGAAAAGTATGAACTAAAACCGCAATTTAAAAGCAAACAGTTGGAATACACCATCGTCGATGCCACCTTCACCTTTCATCTTCACAATCAAGAACGGAAAGAAAACCGGTATCTCATGTCATTTTTGGTGAATATTTTGCATTCATCCTATATCACTCACGTAGACCACGACGGAACCGCGTCAATGAAGATCCATAATGATAAATTGGGTCTAACTTTTTTTGTCAACAACCGAAAATTCAGCATCCCTTCGTGGATGCTGGGGAAAAAAGAAGAAACCGAAACCATCCGCGTGAAATCAAACGGAGAAGTCGAAGGCATGGATCAAAGTTATGACCCGGAACATATTTTTGATTCCCCAACCGAATTCATGCAGGATATCAGCCGGGATTTATTTTTTATGATGCCGGATAAACCGGTGGCGGTGGGAGATTCCTGGAAAAAAAACCGCCAGCACGTGGATGACGATACCGGAGAGTTCAGCCGGGTGGATTTGGACATCACCTTGTTGGATGTCGTGGCAATGGATGGCGATCCAGTGGCGATTTTGAGCGCGGATTTGGATTTTGAATCGGCCGAGTTTGTGCTGGATCAGTTCGCCGCGAATATAGAGCACTCTCCCTTTGAAGGCGGTGGAATCATCAAAGCGAAGCGGTTAAACTTAAGCCACAACACAATTACCTATTTTAATCTGAAAGAGAACAAGATTTTTTACAACAAAGAGTTCATCAATGTTTCCGGAGTAATGGAAGGGCAGAAAGACAACATTACCGTAACTATGAATCTGGATTTGGATGTCGAAGCTTCCATCAAAGTAACGGATCAAAAACCGGGGTAAGCCGTTATTTTTGCCGGCGGTATTCCGCCGTGACAACCGAACGGATGCCGCCGCGTGTATTGAATTCGCCCTCGATTTTCATCCAGCGCGGCCGGCAGGCCTCCACCAAATCATCGAGGATTTTGTTCACCACCATCTCATAAAAAATGCCTTCGTTGCGGTAGGCATGGATGTAAAACTTGAGCGACTTCAGTTCGATGCACTTTTGATCCGGGGTATACGAAATGCGGATAGTGCCGAAATCGGGATGGCCGGTTTTGGGGCACATCGAGGTGAATTCCGGGCATTCATGCACGATGAGGTAATCCCGGTTGGGATAGGCGTTGTCAAAGATTTCAATAGTTGGCATAGTTTTTCGTTCCCTGGTTATTTAGAGTCGTTGCCAAAAGTATGTTCGTTTTGGGAGGGGGAAGCTCCCGCCGGGCAGAAAGTACCGTTCGATTAAATCAGAACGCATTTTTGACTGACTATAGTTTTTTTTACTCGTTATGAATTCAAAATACTAGAAACAAGACACTGCAACACTAGTACTCTGTCAATCAAAGAATGACGGCTGGCTATCCGTTGTTCCCCCCTTGTTAAGGGGGGCTAGGGG
>CAYVAZ010000025.1:0-25302 GCA_964449065.1 uncultured bacterium | reverse complement strand
GCTTGACCGCCGTGTCATCGACCGTACCGAGTTGATTCTCGATATTTTTGCCCAACACGCCATCACCCGTGATGGAAAAATTCAAGTCGAACTGGCACAGCTGCAATATCTCAAACCCCGCCTGACCGGGCGCTATAACATGCTCTCCAAACTCGGCGGCGGTGTGGGTACCCGCGGCCCGGGCGAAACCAAACTGGAAGTCGACCGCCGAAAGATCGACAAACGCATCAGCAAACTCAGAGGCGAATACAAAAAGTGTAAAGAAGTCGGAAAAGTGCAGCGCAGCGGCCGCAAACGTGATGGCGGTGTCGCGGTTGCGTTGGTCGGATATACCAACGCGGGCAAATCCACCATTTTAAACCGGTTGACCAAATCGAATGTGACCGCAAAAGATCAACTCTTCTGCACGTTAGATACCACGACCCGGCGTTTTCATCTTACGACGGGGCAAAAATTGCTCATTTCGGATACAGTGGGATTCATCGAAGACCTGCCGCCTCTGCTGTTGGATGCCTTCCGCGCCACGTTGGCTGAAGTGGAAGAAGCCGATTTGCTAATTCATGTGGTCGATGCTTCCAGCCCCAACGCGGAGAAGCACATTGAATCCGTAATGGGAATCCTGAAAGAAATGAAGGTAGATGACAAACCGGTATTAACGATATTCAACAAACGCGATGCCGTTGAAGACGAAGCCGAGCTGAACTATCTACAAAATCTTGTCAGTCCATCCATTTCATTCTCCGCCACAGATGACAAAGACTTTTTTCCTATAATGACTAAGTTGGAAGAAGTACTGCCGAACGGAAAAGTGCAGCGGCAAGATTTTGTGGAATCGTTACATCAATTTTAATGGTTTAATGTTCAATCTACATAAATAATTATCATTATGGAAATATATATAACATAATATAAATTTATGTTAAAATGACAGACCGTTAATCACAACGGCTAAAAAGTGGTATTTATTCAAGTTAAAATTAATCTTGACGATAATAGGTTTATCAGGTTAAATAGACCTTTGAATGATATCTGTTATAACAGATTGTGGTTGAAGTAGGCGATGTTTAAGCCATAAAAATATGGCTTGAGGTGTGGATAAAAATGGTTACAGCCCCCAACTCAGTAAATGGCATTATTAATGCTTTTAACAACTTCATTGAAGTGAACCGCGGAAACGCCAACTCGAACGGTAACGGATCCAATTCCCTTGTTCAAGGCGGGGCGAACAACACTCAAGTTACCCTTAACACCGATTCCGTTCAACTTTCCGTAAACGCTATTACTGCCACACAAAATAGCTCACTGAATGATACCGACGATAACAACATCACATTCGGCTCCAACAACGGTTCCAACGTTACGATTAACATAAACGGTAATAACAATCAAATTAACTTTAACTTTTTTTCCGGGCCGGGACCCGCAAACGCCGGTGATGTTATTGATGTAACCAATGACTCCACCGTCACCCCCTCGGATGATTCCGGTGATGTGGATGATGCCAATGAAACCGTCGATACACCTGCTGTCACGCAGAACGCTGAAAATTCATCCAATCTTCAAAGCTTTTTAGAAGCACGCACCCGCTTGGAAGAACGGTTTGAGGAAAGGCGTACCCGCATAGAAGAGCGCTTCGTAAACCGTTCGAATAATCTTGATGAACGGCTTAGCAACTTGCAGGAACGCTTTGACGAAAGAACCCTAGACCGCCAAACCCGTATCGATGAAAGCTTTGCCAACCGGATTGAACGCGCCAACGAGCGCTTTGCCCAAGCCCAAGAACGCTTTGCGGAAAATCCCGAACGCTTAGCCCGCGCGGAAGAGCGCTTTAATGAGCGGATCACCCGAATCAATGATCGCCAATCCGAAGTGCAATCCCGCTTTGAGGAACGCACCGCGGATAGGCAAGCCCGGATTGATGAAAATTTCACCAACGCACAAGACCGGATTGACCAACGCTTTGATAACCGCATTACCCGTTTGGAAGAGCGTTTTGATACCGCTCTCAACCGTGTGGCGGAACGCTTTGGCATCACCCTGGATCCGGAAACACAAGAACCGGTTGCAAGCACCGCCCCAACCGGGAACGATGCCAACAATGAACCGGAAACCTTTGAAACCGCTTTGGCAAGATTAGAAGACCGCTTTGATGAACGCCGTGAACGCGCTACGGAAAACTTCGGTCAACGCCGCGGCAATATTGAAGAACGCTTTGCCGAGCGGCTGGAACGCTTTGACAACAACACCACCGAACGCGGCGCGAACATCGAAGAGAACTTTACCGACCGGAGAGAACGTCTGACCGAACGGCAGGCTGAATTGGAAGAACGCTTCGCCGGTAACCCCGAGCGTCTTTCCCAAATCGAACAGCGCTTTACCGAACGCTTCAACCGCTTGGATGAGCTTGAAAACGGGCGGGTAACCAACTTCGATGAAAGAAGAGCGGAACGCCGCACCAATATCGAAAGCCGTTTTGAAAGCGCGTTGGAACGGATTGATATTGGCTTGGACAACCGGTTGGTTCAAATTGATGAACGCTTTAACGAAGCCTTAGCTAGATTGCAGGAACGTTTCGGTATCAATCCCAACGCCGATACAACAGATGATACAGATACGGCAGGTAACGCTGATAACACAACCACTCCTACAGATGATACCGGTGATTCGACGGATACAACAACTCCAACGGACAACACGGACAATACAGATAGCGCCACGGACACAACCGCTCCTGCGGATGATACCGGAGACACAACGGATCCGGCAGCCGGAAACGGCGCCACAGATTCAACTGATACAACCGATACAACAACAGACGATACAACAACGGATGGAACGCCAACAACAGGAACGGATGGCACGGATACAGGCAGCACTCCAAGCGATGAATCGGATGAAGTTGTCATTCCACCCCGGCAACTTGATCCGGGAGTATTTGTTTCCGGTTCATCGACATCATCAACCACCAGCAGTACGAGTGGATCCAGCACAAATCAAGGGTCATCCTTCATACGCATCGTTGAAATCTAATTGAATTTTACGAATTCGAATGAACGGTACTTCCGGCTCGGCGGGAGCCTTGCCCTCCCATGGGCTTGCTTCGCGAGTGGTGGGCTACCGGACACAAGCCTTTCGGTTGGATTCAGGATTGCACCCGTTTTGACATAAAGCGTAATCAAGGTTGTAAGAGTGTTGAGCCCTACTGTTTCAATCAAAGGGTTCTTCCGGCTCGGCAGGAGCCTCGCCCTCCTAAAAAACTGCCCTTCTGAAAAACATTATTTGGACAACTTCTTTCAAGTACTGTATCAACGATTAAATGACGGGGGCGATCCCCCCAACCCCCCTTAACAAGGGGGGCAACAACGGATAGCCAGCCGTCATTTTTTGACTAAACCACTATCAGTATAGTTATATTGCGTTGTACGGATTGACGCACCGGCTGGAAGCCGGTGCTACCCGGCTATTCAACTCTGAAACGCTCTAATAAATATCAAGAATTCCATCAAATCGCAAAGTCCATCTGCACTACGTTTGAATCCGTAGCGGCCTGGATTGCCGTCACGGCAACCGTGTAGACAATATCATCCACGCTGCATCCGCGCGAAAGATCATTCACTGGCTTATTAAGCCCTTGCAGCACCGGGCCGACTGCCAACGCGCCTGCCGACCGCTGTACCGCTTTGTATGCAATGTTCCCCGCGTTCAAATCCGGAAAAATAAACACATTGGCTGTACCCGCGACCGGAGAATCCGGCAGTTTCAAACTGCCCACATCGGGATCAATCGCGGCATCGTATTGCAGCGGGCCGTCAATCGCAAAGTCAGGGTTGGTTTCTTTTACGATTTCCAAGGCTTTGCTCACCTTATCCACCGTTTCGCCCTTGCCGGAAATTCCTGTGGAGTATGACAAAAGAGCCACCCGCGGCTCGATGCCAAACGCCCGTGCCGTCCGTGCCGATGAAATCGCGATCGCCGCCAACTCATTCGCGTTTGGGTTCGGGACAATCGCGCAATCGCCATAAACCAATACCCGGTCTTGCAGTGCCATAAAGAAGATGCTGGATGCCACATCCACCCCTTGCTTCACGCGGATCATTTGCAAAGCGGGACGAATCGTATCCGCGGTCGAATGGATCGCGCCGGAAACCAATCCGTCCGCGTGATCCAACTTCACCATCACCGTGCCGAAGTTGACGGTGGATTCCAGCAGCCACTCACGGGCAACATCCTCTGTCATCCCGCCTTTTTTGCCTTTGCGCGCTTCCATTACGGTATGAATATATTCTTCTAAATGAGGTGAAGCTTTCGGATCAAGCACAGTCGTCATTTCATTGAATGATACCCCAATCGACTTTGCCATGTTGGTGATACGGTCTGTATCGCCCAGCAACGTCACATAGCACAACTTCAGGTCTTGAACCTTTGCCACCGCTTTGAGGGTTCGCGGTTCTTCGCCTTCCGGCAGCACAATGCGGTTTCCATACGAACGGGCTTGATCGACAAGTTGTTCCAAAAAGTCAACCGAGGCGCTGCGTTTGCGTTTCGGCAGCGGAATGTTCAACGCCTTCCACAACGCTTCGGCATCGATTGCTTCCGACACGCGAGATGACGCGGTCGCGATTTTTTCGTGATCTTTGGGGCGAATCCGTACATCCACACGCTGGACATGCGTAGCGGTAATAAACGAATCCGTGTCTACTTTCAAAATCGGCAATGGAGGTAAATTCATAGCGTTAATTAATTCAAGCACCCCCGGATCGGGATCGATTCCGCCGGATAAGAGGACGCCCGCCACCTTCCGGTGTTCCGGACAACCGTGTGTACAGGCGATTGAAAGCAAGATATCATTGCGGTCGCCAGACGTAATCACCAAGGTTTTTTTCTTTTTCAGATGCCTTAAAAAATGCCGCGGCGCCATGGCCGCGACCAACACATGCGCCACCGTTTCCGATAACGCGTCGTATCCACTGATGACCTGAGCTTTCAACTCTTGCGCAATTTGATCCAGTATCGGGAACGAAAGCGATTTTAGTTCCGGGATAATTCCAAACACTTCCACCCCGGCTTCTTTCAAGGCTTTGCGGATGAGCGGGTAATGTTCGGAAGGAGACTCGCACACCGCGCGGTTGATCAAAACGCCCAACACATGCAACCCTTCTTTTTCAAACACCTGCTTGGCGGTGAATACGGTTGTTACCAACTCATCCATTCCGGCAGGGGTATCGCAATTGTCCCCCCGCGCGACCAACAAAACCGGTATGTTCAGCCGGGACGCGATATTTTTGTTAAAGTCGATATCCAGTAGATTGTGTTTTGAACTGATTCCTTCCACAATCACAAAATTGCCGTTTTCCGACATGTCTTGAAAAGAATTTTTAATGCGGTCTAACAACTCTTCTTCTTGCCGGTGTGCCAGCAGTCTGCTTGCCTCTTCTTTTGAGACCGGACAGATATCGCTGTCTTTTTGTTTTAAGTTATGTGCCGTCTTTATGACGGACACATCTTGATCGATCGAGCCGTCGCTTACGGGCTTGAAATAAGTCAAGTTGGGAGTGAATTGATGCAGGGCTTTGTACATCCCCAAGGTGATGATACTCATCCCTGCTTGATGATCGGTTCCACAAATATACAGACTGTTTCCCATGGCTATAAAACCCCCTAGGCGAATCAATTTTCCGCTTGTTTTCTTCGCCGGAATGCCGTAAGATAAATTTTTATCCTTTACCTTTTATGATATCTTCGCGTTGGCGATTGAACAGCATTACAAACGAATTATGGGGAGAATTATCTTGTATTTTTGTTTGAATTTTGTGAAATGTTCACAATTTTATCTGATATTATTCCTGTTAGGGATTCTCACCGGACTTCCTCCCGCGTATTCCAATCCAAAAGTAGCCGTGGATGTGGTGCACCCCATCCAAGACCTGCACGTCACCATCCTCCACCTGCTGGGCCTCAACGACAATAAACTCACCCTCTTCCACGAAGGCTGGTTTAAATAAATCTCCCAGACGGGGGGCAGCCTCATTCGGGAACTGTTCATATAGCCTAAACTATAACTAAGTGGCATTTAAATACCACAAAATGCATAAGTAAGTTGATTTATTTCAGTTAGAAATGAGGTAACAGGTCAGCGATATGAAGTGCATATTCAAAAAAATCGAACAGATTTTCTCATTCCTCCCCCAATGCAATGGGAGAGGCTAGGTGGGGGTTAAACGCTCAGTGCTTCAAACCCTCCCCTAACCCCTCCCACCTTTGGGAGGGGGAATTTCTCTTCTAGTGTCTGACCTATTACGAAATGAAGCGTGTTTATTCAAATAATCATCACGTCTTTTTTTAATTGTATAGTGGTTATCTGAATAATACCCTTTATAATTTGGATTGTTAGCTGAAATCAAAGTGAGGTTGCATGTCACTTTTCTCGATGGTCATGCGGTGGAACGGCGCTCTTGTTGGTAATGAGGCAGGTTCCTCCCTTGTTAAGAAGGGTTAGTGGGGGATGTCATTGATTTAAACAATCAACCTTAAATACGCAATAGTTTCTCCCCCAAGTTTGGGGGGAGACACAGAGGGGGTTGTGAAGAACGCATTCACTTATTTATATACACTAATCGGCCGGAAATTTATTAAGTCCATGGCATTGGGCTAGTGGGGGATCGATATACTTTCAGTGCACTTCAATCCCATTGCTTCTCTGGAACAATCTCTTTTACTGAGAGAGATGACATGCACCTGTTCTCATGCTTCCTATTCCCTCACCTATTGATCCGGATATGATACATTCATATTTGAACTATTTGTATTCTACCCAATTATAGAACATGCAGAATTATTTTTTATGGACATTCAAACCAAAACCATCGAACTCTCCACCAAAGGCAATACCGATATCCATGATCTCACACCGCATATCCGGTCATTGCTCAAAGAAAGCGGTATGCAGGAAGGACAAGCGACCGTATTTGTTCCCGGAGCGACGGCCGGCATCAGTGTGGTGGAATACGAACCCGGTCTCTTGCAGGATATCCCCGCAATGCTGGAAAAAATCGCTCCCAGCGGTGTGGATTACAAACACAATCAAACCTGGCATGATGGCAACGGCCACTCGCACCTGCGTGCTACGCTCATTAAGCCTTCTCTAACCATCCCGTTTGTCAATCAATCCCTCACGCTGGGAACTTGGCAGCAAGTCATCCTTCTCGACTTCGATAACCGTCCCCGCCACCGCGAAGTCGTCGTCCAACTGTTGGGGAAATAACGGTCTGGATTAAGCAAATTTTGTTTTGCGATTTGTGAGTGCATGATTTTACTTTAATCGAAAACATGTACCAGAAATATAGAAAAGCGTTCATGACGATACCGGTACAAGCCGAAGCACCACCTATAAGAAAAGATGAATCCGGTGCCTTGCGTGTAGGCAATACTCGAGTGCTGTTGGAACTTGTCATTCGTGCCTTTCAAGACGGCGCCAAACCCGAATCCATTGTTTCCGCATATACTACTTTATCTCTTGCCGATGTTTATGCAGTCATTGCCTGCTATTTGCGTCATCGGGATGAGGTAGAACAATACCTTGCCGAGAGAGAAAAAAAGGCGGAAGAAGTTCATGCGAAATTCATGGCTGAGCATGGAGATCTTAGTGAAATACGGGAAAGATTGCTTGCTCTTCAACAAAATGAAAACAACACACAATAAGATGATTGGCGGATGAAATTTTTCATGGGGAGTTTGTTCGCGGAATATTACTCAAAGAACCTTCCTCTGATATTGTGCGAGTGCAAGATGTAGGGCTTTCCGGGATGGATGATCCGTTTATTTTAAATTGGGCTGCTGAATATAATCGAATCATAGTAACTCATGATAGTGCAACGATGCAAGACTTTGCATATAAACATGTTGTTGAATCAAAAAAATGTTGGGAGTGTTCGTAATTAAAGATCGGTTCCCATTGGGAGAAGCGATTCGGGAGATTTTGTTTCTCAATCATAGCAGCGAACAAAAAGAATGGGAAAACAGAGTTTTGTATTGACCGCTTTGATAATCGATTAAATTGCTTGTATGATTTCTCCATTATGTGTATTGAATGGAAATCATCATGCCAACCAAAGACTGGAAAGCCGCACCTGCCAAAGACCGTGTTAAAAAAATCATCCCCCTGCTGGAAAAAGAGCATGATGCCGTCTGCGGGCTCAATTTCAAGAATCCCTTCCAACTGTTGGCGGCAACCATTCTTTCCGCGCAAAGCACCGATGTGAAAATCAACCAAATCACCCCCGCTTTGTTCAAAGCCTATCCCAACGCCGAAACACTCGCCCAAGCCGATCAAGAAAAGGTTGAATCTCTTATCAAATCGTCTGGTTTTTACCGCCAAAAGGCCAAAAGCATTATCGGCATGGCGCAGGCCCTGGTGGAAAAACACAACGGAAACGTGCCGGAAGATATGGAAGCGCTCGTTCAACTTCCCGGCACCGGACGCAAAACCGCGAACGTCGTGTTAGGCACCGCCTATGGCCATCCCGCGGTGTTTGTCGATACCCACGTCAAACGCTTGGCCAACAAATTAGGGCTCACCAAACACAGCAATCCCGATAAGATTGAACAAGACTTACTCAACCTCATTTCCCCAAAAGACCAAACCGGCTTTTGCCACCGCCTGATCTGGCACGGACGCAAAGTTTGCATCGCCCGCAAACCCAAATGCGGCGAATGCGTCATCGCCAAATACTGCCCGTCGGAAGAAACGGCTTGATAAATCGGTTGAGAGAATTGTTTTTGCTATCCGGTTTCAATAAAATTTTGTGTGATGCCAATTCTCTCCCCAAGATCAATATCATTGAGTTAAACAATCAAACTGGAACACGCTTTATCTTCTCCCCCAATCTTGGGGAAGACACAGAGGAGGGGTGTGACCACCTGTCATAGAATCGAATACGTTTAAGATCGCTACGTCAATGACCGTGCTTTCTTGGCACTCTAACGAAGCCATCAGTTGAATCACTTTGATGAGTGGTACCAATCCTAAATGGAAACGGTATTACCGTTTTGTTTGGACATTGACTTTTTTGCAATAGGCAGAAATTTTGCATAACGAGCATTTGGGCGAGACGGGCGTGCATAGATTTTGACCATATGTGACCAGCAGGTCATTGAACTCGATCCAGTATTCTTTCGGGAGTTTATGGCGAAGTTTGGCTTCGGATTCATCCGGCGTTTTGCTTTTGATGTATCCCCAGCGGTTGGGGATGCGGTGGACGTGGGTATCCACGCAGATGCCCGGTTTGTTGTGGCCGAGGGTGACGACCAAATTGGCAGTTTTTCTTCCTACCCCTTTTAGAGTAAGTAATTCATCGATGGTATCCGGCACTTCGCCGTGAAAGCGGTCAATCAAATCCCGGCAGATCTCATGGATGGTTTTGGCTTTGTTGTTGTAGAATCCGGCGGGATAGATGAGTTGCGCGATTTCTTCAACCGGCAGGCGAAGCATACCCCGCGGGGTTTTGGCGCGTTTGTGCAGGCGTTTGAAGGCGGCGGCGGTGGTTTCGTCTTTGGTGCGCAGGCTGATGATACAGGATATCAGCACATTAAAGGGGCTGCGCGATTCCCCCGCCACAACCGTCACGGCCGGGGTTTTCCACTGCTTTACTTCGCCGCGCAGGATACGAATAACTTCATGGATATCTGTTGTTTTCATGTTGTTTTCAACTTGTCACCTTTTGCCCAAAACCTTACACTTAGCGGGTATGCTACTCGAAAAAATTCATTGCGAAACACGAATGGAGATGCTGCATGAACGCTGCCATCAAACGCATTTTATCGGCTTTGCTGTTGTTGGGAATCATGACCATTGCCATCGGTCTGCGCTTTTACGGGATCGATTGGGCATTTAAAGACGGGATTTACACCCACCATCCGGATGAGAGCCATTACCAAAACTGCGCCAATGTCATGAATTTTCAGTGGTTCAGCGAAGACGAGATGGAGCTGCCGTGGCAGGAGAAATGGCAGCTGTTTTATGAGCGCAATTTGCAAATCGAAAACCCGCAGTCATCATCGGGCGGGTCCACCGGCCTGCGCCCGGTGAATTATAACTACGGCACGTTTCCCCTCCATTTGTATCTGCTTTACCGCCATTATATCGCGCAGAACGCGGTGCAGCTATCCGGCGCCCCGCAGCAGTGGGAATGGATATTTTTCGGGGTGACGGATGCGTTCAGCGCGTTCTTTTTTGCCATCACGCTCCTCCTTGCGTTCCGGTTTTTCGCGTCGGTGATGAAGTCGTTCAATCAGGCGGAACCGGGCTGTAAGCCGTTGTGGAAAAACGAACGCAAACTGGTGTTTTTTATCCCGTGTATGCTGATTCCACTCACCGGATTGATGATCTTTTTCTTTTTACCGGCCGAAGTGGTGAACCTAAGCAAATACAATCCCAATAGTGTTTCGATTATCGTCATCGGCCGGATTGTGACGGCGTTTTTAAGCGTGTTGACCGTTTTGTTGGCTTACCTCATCGGGAACGACGCCTATAACCGGGCGACCGGATTGGTGGCGGCGTTTATGCTGGCGACCGCCATGCTGCACATTCAAACCAGCCATTTCGCGACCGTCGATGGCATCGCCGCGTTTTGGGTGACCGCCGCGATTTATTTCTTTTTAAAGATATCGCAAAAGCCGCGCTTGATTTGGTATGTTCTGGGAGCGGTGTGTACCGGCTTTGCGGTGGGGACAAAGTGGAGCGCCATCCTCTTGCCCGCCATGCTGTGGTTCGCGCACGCGATTGCTACCTGGAGCGATGACCGCCACGGCAAAGACGGGCGCTTGATTCATGTGTTTTGGCTGATGGTTTCCGCGTTGGTGTTGGTGCAGTTTTTCCAAGCGGCGCGTTCGGCTGATCCTCTGTTTCATATCACACTGGCGCGGTTCCGCGATTTTTATGTTAACAATTGGATAGCCCTAGCAGCGGCCGTTGGCGTTTTGATAGTGGCCACGCTGGTGTTTTTGTTTATCCGAAAGAAACAACTCAATCAACCCGGTTTCTTTAAAGGGTGTTTTCAAATTTATTTGCCCTGGGTGTGGCTGGTGGTCGCGGTGGCTGTTGGATGGGGGGCGTTTTTGTTCGCGCAGCCGATGGCGTATTTTGATTCGCATGCCTTTGCCCGTGATATCAACGAAGTAAGCCGAATCAATGCCACCGGTGAAGCGAATATGATTTATACAAAACAATTCAACAACACGCTGCCGGTGTTAACGCTATTGAATAATCTGTTTTACCCATCGCTGGATTATGTCACCGCGTTTTTTGTATTGGCGGGCTGTTTGTTCGCGGCGTTCCGGCTGCTGCATGTGAAGTGTAAATCCGACCTGTTTTTGGTTGCGTGGGCGATTCCGGCATTTGTGGTTTACAGTTCGCTGGATAGCAAATTTCCGCGGTATATTGTACCCGTGCTGCCGGTGATGATTGTGCTGGGAGCGCGTTTGATCGTAACGCTTTGCCGGATCCAAGTGCGGGAGAAAATCAACGCGCTGCCTTTCTTGGATTTGAATACGCGCAAAGCGTTGAAAGGCCTGGGGTGGGCCGGCGGCTTTGCGGCATTGCTCTTTGGGTTGATTTACGGCAACGCTTATACCGCGATGTATCAACATCCTCATACGCTTAAAACAACAGAAGACTTTTTGAAGCAGCACATGAAACCGGGGCAAAAAATCACCCAGAACGATTGGGATGAAGGATTTGGCATCCACATTGAACGGGATGATCAGTTGTATATCCATTCCGGAAGCGACCGGAACCCATCGCAGCGAATACAATACTTCACCGGAAAGCTGCAAGAGTTTGATTACATCGTGTTCCCCAGCAAACGCGCGTATGGCACCACGTTTGAAAATCCCGAGCAGTATCCCCTTACCAATAAATTTTTGCGGGCGCTGTTTGCCGAGCAGCTGGGCTTTCGGGTGCTGAAGGTGATTGAGAACCCCGTGCAGTTTATGGGGATTCATTTTTATGTGGATGAAGAAGACGAGACCGCCAGGATTTATGATCATCCCAAGGTGATTATTTTAGAAAAGTTCCAACAGCTTTCCGGTCAACAGATCGAAGAATTGATTTTAAATCCACCGGCCTGGGTGAATGAGATCACTAAAGAAGAAATCTTGACGCTGCGGGATGGCAAGCCGGTGTTTGCCAAACCGGTTTGGGCTCCGGTATTGCGTTGGTATGTGATGCTGTTCGCGTTGGGGGCGTTGGCGTTTGTGTTTCTCTTCCCGCTGATGCAGCGTTTGCCGGATGGCGGATACGCGGTATCGAAAACCATCGGTTTGGCGTTCTTCTCGTGGCTGGCATGGTTCTTGGCTTCGAACGAAATCATATTGCTTTCACAGGCATCGATGTGGTTTGTGCTGTTTGGAATGATTGTGCTGGCGGCCTTGGTGTGGCAGCGCTGCGGGCAGGAGTGTCTGGAATTTATCCGCGCGCGCTGGCGGTTGCTGCTGAGTATCGAAGTGATGTTTATCGCGGTGTGGGCGGTCTTTTTGCTGATCCGCATGTATCACCCCGGTATTAGTTGGGGTGAAAAGCCGATGAACTTTTCGTTTGTGAACGCGGTCTACCGCACGCTCACTTTCCCGCCGGAAGACCCGTGGATATCGGGGCATCTCATCAACTATTATTATTACGGCCATGCGGTGTTGTCGATCGCGGGGCGTTTTATGAGCATCCCGCCGGAATACTTCTTTAACGTCGCCGGAACCTCCATCGCGGGGTTGGTTGCCATCAGCATCTTCTCGTTGGCATACGCGTTGTGCCGCTGTAAATATATGGCGGCCATTGCCGCGTATCTTGCCGTCTTTGCCGGGCACATTATTTCATTTATTCAAATATCCGCTTTTGCCATGGATCGGGCGATTTCGGAATTTTGGTACCAGTGGAGCGCCGACCTTACGTTGTGGGATATCATCAAGGCTGTGCCCGCTACATTATTAATATGTTGGTATGCCGTTCTCTATTATTTGGGGTTTGCAACCGACGCGATGAAGCAGGAGTTGGCGCGGATCAATTATGAGATCCTGTTTTGGCGGGTTGGGCATGATTTGTATCAGGGGACGGCGGCGAATGAGTTCCCCTATTGGATGCATTTGTTCTTGGATTTTCACGCCCACATGCTGGTGATTCCATTCACCTGGGCGTTTATTACGCTGTTGTTGGCGTTGTTTTTAAAACCACATAAAGAATGGAAGACTACTTCGCTGATTGGATACAGCGTCTTTTTGGCATTGCTTCTGGGAACCGTAATCTGCACCAATACTTGGGATATGCCGGCGCTGATGATTATTCTGTTAGTTGGTGTGTTGGTGAAATGGTACCGCGAATCGGATAATGTGGTATCGACGTTTAAAAAAGCCGAATGGCTGGATACCGATACGCTGCAAAAGTGGTTGTGGTTCCCGATTGGATTGTTGGTTTTGGTGTTTGTCTTGCAGATGGCGATGTTTTATCCCTTCCACGCGAACTTCATTGCCCGTGTGACCGGTATCGGCGTGATGACGGAAGGCCATGCCCCGCTGACGACATTTTTAGGCTTTTGGGGTGTGATGTTGTTTACGCTGGCGGTGGCTGTGATCCTTTCCGCCATTGTCCGGGCGGATAAGAAGTTGTCCATCATACGAACAATAGTCTTTGCCATCTTTTATCTTGCCGTGTTGGGGGGATGCTTTTACGTCACCAATGCGGTCAGAAACGATTCACTGAACGAGTTTTCGATCCCCTTGTTGGGCAGTATTTCCATCCCGAATACGCTAAGCCCAACCGATCCCCAATTTGATTTAACCGTGTTCGGGTTGTTCTTTCCGTTCTTGGTGGTGATGTTCATCCAACTTTGGAACCGCAAACTGACTGGCGAGCAAGTGTTCGGTTTTTTGGTTGGCATTATCGGCTTGGGATTGGCGCTGGGGATCGAATGGTTTTATATCAAAGAAGGATGGACCCGCCCCTCGCACCGTTATAACACGCTGTTTAAATTCAACATTCAAATCTGGCATTATCTATCAGTCTTTGCCGTGTTTGGATTCATCTTTGCGTTATATAAGTTAAAGGAGTTGCGGATTTCCATCGGTTCGATTCTATCGGCGGGATCGCAGTTTATGTTCGGCTTGGCGTTTGTTGTGTTGGTGCTTATGACGGTGCCCTTTGCGGTTTTGGGGCCGTACATCGTTACCCAAACCAGCGGCGGGAAATGGCGGGATGTTCGCGGGGCCGATGTGCCGACGCTGGATGGTTTGGCGTGGCTTCGTGAGCAGAAATATGACAGCTACGCGGGCATTCAGTGGATGAACCGCTATGTTAAAGGAACACCGAATATAGTAGAGTATGTCGATCACCATAAAGGATATTTGGATATCGCGCGCTTCTCGACCAATACCGGACTGCCTTCCCTTCTTGGTTGGGAACATCATGTGGGCGAACGCATGCACATGGATGAAAAAGAGCCGCGGCGCAATGCGGTGTACCGCGTTTATGAATCGCCCAACAAGAAAGAAGTAATCGATATCCTAGCGAAATACAACATCGAATATGTCATTTTCGGCGATATTGAAAAGAATCACCGGCGGGGACACCGCGATAGCGAAGAACCGCTGGGTGTGGCCTCGCTCAACCGTTTTGAAGAATGGGGCGATGTGTTCCGCTTGGTGTACCGCTTGGGCGATCAATCCATCTTTAAGGTGGATAACAGCCTGAACCGAATTTACGGCTTGAGTGGGGAAGAAGATTATATGCAGATCCCGACAGTGCGCGCGGATTTACCAGAGGTTTCAAGCCTGCATCCTACCATATCGGGCGAAAGCATGTTTGAGGGTGAATTGGGTGAAGCCAATGGCCTGTTTAACGAGCCGCGCGGATTGGCACAGGACGCGGCAGGGTACTTTTATATCGCCGATACCCGCAACCACCGCGTGCAGGCGTTTCGTGAAGATGGCAGCTTTGAAGGGAAGATTGGCTCGGAAGGGAACGCCCCCGGCCAGTTTAAAGAGCCGAATGATGTCTCGATTGATTTGGATACTGGGGATATCTATATAGCGGATACCTGGAACCACCGGGTGGTGAAGATGGACAACAACGGCAATGTGTTGGGGATGTTTGCCGGCAGTTTCTTTGGGCCGCGCGGCATTATCTTTCATCCTTATACCGGGCGAATATTGGTGTGCGATACCGGCAGCCATTTGGTGCGTGTGTTGAATCAAAATGGGCGGGTAGAAACCAATATCGGCGTGCCGGGCGGCGGCGAAGGGGATGACGCGTTTCTTGAGCCGGTGGGGATCGACTTTTTCCAAGACAGCGGCGATTTTGTTGTGGTGGATAGTTTGAACAAACGGCTCAAAATTTATACCATGACGGGCGCGTTAAAAACCATCATCCCCATTCAAAGCAGCTGGGACGGCACCGGCGGCTTTGAAGGCCATGTGGCGTGCGGCGCCGACGGCATCATTTACATGACCGACCCGCGCGAGAAGAGCGTTCATGCCTATTCACAATCCGGTGACTTGCTGGGCAAAGCGGTGCGGGATGTGAACGATAGGGAGTTTATCGAACCGCTGGGCATTCACATCAGCCACGATCAGCAATTGCTGGTCACCGATAAGGGGCAGCACCGGGTTGTGAACGTGCCGGATTTTGTGCAAAGGGTAGAACCAACGCCTACCGCGACCGCCTTACCGGAACCGACGCCGACGGTGACGCCTTTGCCCGAACCGTCACCAACAGCCACAGCGGTGATTGAACTTACGCCGACAGCAACAGAAGCAACAGAACTGCCGGAGCCAACCCCATCCGCAACCGCAACTGAAGTACCTACAGAAACACCGACTAACGTGGTTGAGCCTACGCCTGTTATTACACCAATCATCGAAGACCCCGCGGATGTGATTCCCCCGGTGACGGAAGAAGAAAAAATTCCGTCCGGTGATACGATTGAGAAGGCGAGTCCTCCCATCAATACTTCTCCGGATGATTATCCCACGCCTGATGATGAAGTGGATTCTCCGGCCGAAGAGAATTGGATGGAAGAGATTGATCGTGATGCCGTGGATGAGACACAACAGGCAACGCAAGGGCAAGAAGATTTCTCCTATGAGATTAAGGTGAAAGAGGATATCGATTCGGCAACGGATTATGTGGAATCAATGAATGAAGAGCGGTACTATGATTCGATGGAACTGTATGATGGGTGGTATGTTCCTTGGACATCCCCCCAAATTCCCGGTGGATTTATAGAAAGCGCGACCGTTCAGTGGGGAAATCGTGAGGAGGCGGATGACTTGCGGCAGTATTTATCACCGAATGAATTACGGTCGAGTCTGTTCGATCCATTTTCGTTGGATTATATGTTTTACGATTCTGATACGGATGATGCCACACCTTCTTTAAAATCTATCGATGCCGTAACCGAAAAACTAAACACCGGTGCGGATGAACAAGGAGACTAACATGAACACAATCAACCGCCGGGATTTCGCGCAAACGCTTGCCGTGGGCAGTGCCATGCTGGGGATGCCGAATGCAATGAACGCGCAACCGATACCGGAAGAATATTTCATTTATGTGGGGACGTATGCCTCCGGTGAGGATGGGGGGATTCAAATATGTAATTTCAATGCGAAAGATGGTTCGGTTGAAAAAATCGGGAATTATGCCGGTATCAAGCGGGCTTCGTTTTTGGCGCTGGATCCTAAACGCAATTATCTCTATTCGGTGAGCGAGACGTCGGACAGCGGGTCGGTCAGCGCGTTTGCTATAGATTCGAAAACAGGGTTGCTGACGCCTCTGAATCATCAATCCGTGCATGGAAACGGCCCGTGTTATGTGACGGTGGATGACAGCGGCAAGTGGGTGTTGGCCGCCAACTACGGCAGCGGCAATGTCTGCGTGTTTCCCGTGAACGATGACGGCAGTTTGGCCCCAGCCTCGGATGTACGGCAGCATGAGGGTTCGAGCGTAAATGAAAGACGGCAGCAGGGCCCGCACGCGCATTGCATCGTGCTCTCGCCCGATAACCGCTATGTCTTTGCCGCTGATTTGGGTACGGATGAAATTAAATGCTACCGCTTTGACCGTGGGGAAGGGAAGTTGATTCCGCAGCCCGCCGTGAAAACCGCTCCGGGAGCGGGACCGCGGCATTTCATCTTTCACCCAAACAATAAGTTGGCGTTTTTGATCTTGGAATTGAACTCGACTCTAAGTTCTTATCAATACGAAGCGGAGACGGGCAGACTTTATCATATCCAGACGGTTCCATCGCTGCCGGAAGACTATGACGGCGGCAACAGCTGCGCGGATATTCATGTGCATCCAAATGGGAAGTTTGTCTATGGCTCCAACCGGGGGCACAACAGTATCGTGATTTACGCGGTGGATGAAGTGAGCGGTGAACTGACGCTGGTTGGGCACGAACCGACGCGCGGTGAAATCCCACGCAACTTCGCGATTGATCCAACCGGAACCTATTTGTTGGCGGAGAACCAAAAGACGAATGATGTCTATGTGTTCCGCATTGACGGCGATACCGGAAAGTTGGAGTATACTGGACATTCGATCAATTTACCGACGCCGGTTTGCATCAAGTTTAAACCGGTGGGGGCTTAAAAATTTTAAAAAAAACTTGAACTCTGTCACTCAGTGATATAGAATTTACTATAGAAACTAAGATAGAAAAGTGAAAGTATACAAGAATAAATTATTTAACCGTTTTGCAAAACAAGAAAATATATCGAATGCACATTTACTTGAAGCAGTTGATCGGGCAGAAAATGGTCAAATCGATGCGAATTTAGGTGGAGGCGTGATAAAGCAACGTATTGCCCGTCAAGGGAGAGGGAAATCTTCAGGATATCGCACGATTGTCCTTTTTAAAAAAGGAGAAAAATTTTTCTTTGTTTATGGGTTTGCAAAAAATGAAAGGGATAATATTTCTGCCGTTGAATTGAAAGCATTTAAAGAATTGGCTAACGAAATGTTAAACTATAGTGAAGATGTAGTGAAAATGTCGGTCAAGCAAGGTAAATTGATTGAGGTAAAACGAAATGAATAAGACCAAAACATATAAAAGCAAAATATTGGGTGCAATTCATGAAACCGCATCGGATTTGCATGAAGCCGGTGCTATGGATAAACAAACCTTACGAAAATTCGATGCGATGTGTCTCACCCCGGCAACACCTTTAACCCCTGAAGAGATACGAAAAATCCGCGACCGTGAACAGGTAAGTCAATCTGTGTTTGCACGCTATTTGAATGTCACCACTGGACTCATCAGCAAATGGGAACGGGGGGATAAAAGCCCCACGGGCCCTTCATTAAAACTCTTACGCTTGGTCCAAAAAAACGGGCTGGATGCGATTGCTTGATCAATCCACTTGCTGTTCTCTTTTTGCTGTATCCTTTTATGACAAAATCATATACGGCGGGGTGATGACCAAATCAGTGACGACCGCGCGGTCGGGCAGTTTGGCGATGGTGATGACACAGGCCGCGATGTCTTCGGGATGCAGCATCTTGGCGCGTTTTTCCGGCGGCGGCACCACCGGGCGTTTTTCCAAGATCGGTGTGTTGGTTTCGCCGGGGTAGATGTTGGTGACGCGGATGCCGTTTTCCGCCTCTTCCAGGTTCGCGAAGGTTCCGACCGACGCGGCGGCGTATTTGGACGCGCAGTATTGCAGCCCGCCCAGCAGCAGCGTGTGAATCCCGGATACCGAATTGATATTGGTGATAAAGCCTTGTCCTTTTTCTTTCATTCCCGGCAAGGCGGCGTGGATGCAATTGAAGGTTCCGGTGGCGTTAACGCCCATGACCTTATCCCAATCGGCGGGGTCTAAATCCTGAAATTTGCGTTTGGGCACATTGATGCCCGCGCTGTTGACGAGGATATCGGGCGCGCCCAATTCGCTTTTGATTTCGTCAAACAAAGCGGTGACTTGATCGTATTGGGCGACATCGCAGAGTTTGTATTGAATGCTGCCGGAACCGCTGATGGCCGCGGCAGCGTTTTGCAGGGTTTCTTCTGTTCGTCCGGTGATGACAACTTTACAGCCTTCCTGCACAAACGCGGTTGCGATGCCTTTACCGATGCCGCTGCCCCCGCCGGTGACCAATACGACTTTCTCTTGTAATTCCATGTTTGTTTCTCCCCGTTATGTATCGCATGGTGTCATTGTAATGGAGTTTGGGAAGGAATGAAACTTCCAGCATACACTTACACCATTTGCAATTAAGAATGTTCGTTTTAATTGGGTGAGGAGCATCGGCTTCCAGCCGGTACATGAATGTACATTTTGTACCTCTACACAAACCTGAATTGCTTTAATAGTCTTCAATGGTTTCGATGTTCCAGTTCTTATCAAAAAGGCCTCCCCAAAGAGAGTCGCCGTTTTTGTTAATGCATAAAAAGTCTCCATAGGTGCTGCCCAAAAAGGAAAAACGCTGAATCGCGAAGGCGTTTAACGCGTCCAATCCAGCAGTCGATGTGGTGGTGCAAATGGTGATCAAATTTCCCGTGTCTTGGATCGGATACACAAAAATAAAGCCTTGGTCTTTTTCCACCACCCGGTCCCCAAAATGAATATTCCCGCCTTTGACTTCAATCGGCAATTCATCAATGTGATCCTGAATGTAAGACGAAGAACTTACTTTGCTGAAGAGCACAAATCCTTTGTGCTCTTTGGGGCTGTAATCAACTTCACGTTCGGGCAGCACGTTCCATCGTACATCGGTCATATCGCCCCAATAGGCCATCTCATCCGCGATGGCTTGCAGCCGTTTGGTTTCCTTTTCGCTGCCATTTACACCATACACATATTCATGCCGTGTTTCGGTGGAGGCGAGAAGACCGCTTAATTTAGGGAACGGCACTGTTGGATAATCCTGTTGTCTATAGTCTTGTAAACGTTTAGATCTCCAATTCCCTTGATCATTCAACAAAACCACATCTGCTTTTTCCGAATGATCCGGCGTAAATTCAGATGGCGTGAAGCGGATTTCATGGTCACGATCGATAATCAATTTCACGTCATCGTTCATCGGAACGATATCGTCTGTGAACGATATGTTCATGGCTTTTATATTAGCGGTTTGAATATGGATCCCATCCTCTTTAATTTCCGCATCCACCGAAGCAAACGCTCTCAACGTATGCGGTTCATAAATATGAACCCAATACGCGCCTTCATTCATTCTCGCGGTTTTAAACCGCACATGCCTGGGATAGGGGTCGCGCTCGAATTGGCTGAACCAATCAAAGATGCGGGCCTCTTTGTATGCTGGTGTCCAAGCATCATGATCGACACCCGGGTACATTTCCAACTCGGAATGATAATCCAAACCACGTAGAATGTCATGCAGTTCACGCGAACCTTCCGGCGGCACAACCGGATCGGCATCTCCGTGCATCAACTTCACCGGTACATGCATCAAGTTTTCCGCCATATTTTTAGGAGATTTCAATGCAAACAGCCGCTGAACAAAATCCGGCAATTCTTCCTCATTGCCGCGAAAACGGGCATCAAAATATCCGCAAACCGGCGCAATCGCGGCGAAACGCCCGGGATGTTGGATTCCTATACGACCGGTACCGCCCCCACCCATGGATAACCCGGTTAAATAAAGTTTGTTTTCATCAATCGGATTCAAGATTTGATCATCGGTGTAATATGTTAGCGACATCCAAACCAATGGAAATAAAGCATCCACTTCCGCCACGCCTAAGTATCCCATCGTCTCATAACCGTTTGGCGCCAAGACAATGTAAGGAACATCCGGCAATGCGGGCATTGTGCGTTTTGCCGAGGCATCCGTCTCTCCCCGGCGGTTGGTTTTTCCCATCACACGGCGTAAGGCAAGGTGATGGTTTGACCATGCCCCATGCAGCATGATTACGGTGGGATATTTTTTACCCGGATCAAAATCCTTGGGAAGATAAGACGAATAGAGTTGTATCTCTCCGGTAGCGTAAGAACGGTATCCACGCAGCATATAGCCTGTTTTGCCTTCGTAGGGGTCTTGTTTATTTCGCAGATCTTCAACCATTGCTTGGATATCATTGAACCGGTTGCGCAGGTCCCAACCGCGGCCGCTCTCTGCTGTTTTCATCCGTTCCAGCAAATCTTCAACGTTAGCCATGGTGTTATAGACCCATGCGTCCGGGACCGCAACGTTGTCTTCGATGTCCCGCAGTTCATCGTATACCGATTGAACCTCATCATAAAAACCGGGCATTAACTCGACGCTTTCTTCCAACAGAATTCGCCAATCCCCGCGTTCTTTTCCCAGCAGGCGTATGGTTTTCAAGCCGGTGAAATCATCCGGAAATAGAAACGAATGTTGGGTGAGGTGTTTGTCATCCGTGAATGTCCGGCTATCAATCACAGCGCCGTCCTCTTGGATTTGCAGTTTCCATTCATCCAATTCCATCCAGGGACGCACCGTGACATAAAACGAATTCGTTTGCGTCACCACAGCCGGTGAAACGGTTAGTTGGGCGTATTTTCGGTGAATTTTCCCCAATTGCGCTTCGGCATCATCGGGTACAGAAACATGAATGGTTGTCATGATGATGATCCCCAATTCTATCAACATACTTTTTTTCATTTGTTTTCTCCATCTCAATTCGAATTCGAATAGAAACAATTTACAATAGATTGCGTCATACGTAAAAGGCAAAGCCGCCGGTTTCTTTTTGAGGATAAACATGGACGATATACGAATTGGATATGGTTTCGATACCCACCGCTGGCAAAAAGGCCGTAAGTTAATCTTGGGGGGAATCGAAATTCCGCATGATAAAGGGTTATTGGGACATTCCGACGCAGATGCACTCATCCACGCCATCATTGACGCCCTGTTTGGCGCATTGTGCCTTGGCGATATTGGGCGGCATTTTCCCGATACCGACCCCAAATACAAAGATGTGGATAGCAAGGTGTTATTAAAAGATGCCGTTACCATCATTTATGATAAAGGCTTTACCATCGGAAATATTGACAGCACGGTGGTTGCGGATGAACCAAAGATGGCACCACACATCCCAAAAATGAGAAAGACACTTGCCCCGATAGTCGGTATTGCGGAAGACCGAATCAGTATCAAAGCCACCCGTACTGAAGGTGTTGTGTTTCAAGGCAATGGCGGGATCGTTGTGATGGCGGCGGTCTTGCTTATGAATCGTATTTCGGCTGTTCACCAACAGTGACTTTATGCCATGGATTTCATGCCATGGATTTTATGCCATGATGATCTTGCCCAAAATTGAATACGGTTTCTATTTTGAATTGTAGAGTTTGAATTGTAGAGTAAGCGCGGCGATACATCTCCGTGAAAGAAATGCTGGATGCTTCGTTTCCCAATAATCCAAAATTACACCGGTATGAAACCCTTTGAACCTGAAAGAACCCCGTTGTTCTTCGCGTGAGGGGATTGGCGCCATTGCGTTACCTTTCGATCGCAACTGCTTCGTGAATCCAACCGGAATTCTGTCCCGCCCCATGACCACTGGGAGAAAGGACATGCCTCCGTTTTTGCTCATTGCATTGCCGCTAAAATTTCAGTAGATATAATCACTCCTTTGGCATTCCCGTTACGGCGGTTGTTCCGCCTATACCAACGGGATAATGCCTAACGATCATTTATACCGTTTCGAATTTGGATTGAAAAATAAGCGCGGCGATAAGCCTCAGCGAAAGAAAGACTTCGATAGTTTCTTTCTTGACAATCCTAAAAAAAAATGGGTAATAACTCTGGTTAGAAAGCGTACTGAAATGAAAACGACAGCCACCAATGACGGCATTCGTAATATCGCCATCATCGCCCACGTTGACCACGGCAAAACAACCTTGGTCGACCAAATGTTCAAGCAATCCGGCACATTCGAAACCCACAAACAAATCGACGAGCGCGTGATGGACAGCATGGACCAAGAACGCGAACGCGGCATCACCATCGCCGCTAAAAATTGTTCCGTGATTTGGAATGGCATTAAAATCAACATCTTGGATACCCCCGGTCACGCCGATTTCGGCGGCGAGGTCGAACGCGCCCTCAGCATGGTCGAAGGCGTCATCCTGCTGGTGGACAGCGCCGAAGGTCCCTTGCCTCAAACCCGTTTCGTCCTGGGAAAGGCGCTGGAACTCAATCACAAAGTCATCGTGGTGGTCAACAAAATTGACCGCAAAGACGCCCAACCGCAAGAAGTGCTGAACATGGTCTACGATCTCTTTATCGATCTTGACGCCAACGAAGAACAGATTGAGTTTCCCGTGCTCTACGCCATTGGCCGCGACGGCATCGCCCAGCCCGAACTTGACACCCCCGGCAAAGATTTGTCCCCGCTGTTTGATTTAATTCTCAGTGAAGTCCCGCCTCCGCGGTACGACCCCGGCCAGCCGTTCCAAATGCTGGTCACCGATTTGGACTATTCCGACTTTTTGGGGCGCCTTGCGGTCGGGAAGGTCTGGAACGGAAACGCGAAGAAGAACGAGCAATTGGTCTGCTTAGGAGAGCACGATAGCGTTTCGAATTTGCAGATTTCCAAACTGCAAGTCTACGCCGGAATCGAATTCGCAGACGCCGATGAAGCCCATGCCGGCGATATCATCGTCCTCGCCGGGATCGACAATGTCCACATCGGCGATACCATCTGCACCAAAGACAACCCCAAAGCACTCAAGCGCATCACCGTGGATGAACCCACCGTAACCATGCGCTTTGGCGTCAACACATCTCCCTTCGCGGGCAAAGAAGGCAAGATTGTGCAATCCACCAAAATCCGCGACCGCCTTTACAAAGAAACGCTCAGCAACGTATCCGTTCAAGTGGAAGAAACCGAGGACGCCAACGTCTACCGCGTCAAAGGCCGCGGCGAATTGCAGATGGTGGTCCTGATCGAAGCCATGCGCCGCGAAGGCTTTGAACTCACCGTCGGGCGCCCACAGGTTATCATGCACGAGAAAGACGGCAATACCATGGAGCCCATTGAACACCTTTATGTCGACTGTGATGAAGACTTCGTCGGTATCGTCACCGAAAAACTCTCGATTCGCAAAGGCCGCATGATCAATTTGGTCAATCACGGCACCGGCCGCGTCCGGATGGAATTCTCTATCCCCGCGCGCGGTCTCATCGGCTACCGCAATGAGTTCTTGACCGACACCAAAGGCACCGGAATCCTCAATTCCTACCTGGGAGGCTATGAAGAATTTCGTGGTGATTTTCCGACCCGCCACACCGGATCGTTGGTCGCCGACCGGCAGGGAATCGCGGTCACCTACGCGCTTTCCAACCTCGAACCCCGCGGCACCCTGTTTGTCACGCCGGGCGAGCAGTTGTATGAAGGCATGATCGTTGGAGAGCACAATCGTGAAAATGATCTGAATGTCAACGCCAGCAAAGAGAAAAAACTCACCAACATGCGCAGTGCTACCAAAGACGAAGGCACCCAACTAATGCCCGTCCTGCCGATGACGCTCGAAAAAGCCATCGACTTCATCCGCGATGACGAAATGGTTGAGGTTACACCGAAATCCGTAAGGCTGCGTAAAACGGTCTTACCGGCAAACAGGAGGAAGTAGAGTTTGTCGTTGTTTCCCCTCCCATATTAAAGAGAGGCAGGGGGCAATGTCATCGACTGAAGGAGTCAAATCTGAAAACACGATGTCTTCTCTCCCAATTTTGTAGACGATACAAAGGGTGGGAGGTCGCGTATGATTCTAAAAAAAGCAGTTGATATTGAAAAGGTATGCCATAACTTTCTGAATATAATAGAATTATAAACTGCGGAGCAGTTAAAAATAATCACCAAAATGGTGAGAGCAGTCAATCGTAGAATTTCTTGAATTCGTTGGACTTATCACTCCGAACTAACACTTTTGTAAGTCTTGTTATATGAGCATCTTGTACAATCGCGTGTAATACCATTTTCAAATAGAAAAGTTCACTATGAATGAAGGAACGGCAAAAAATCTTTTATGGTGGTGCAAGGCTTCCTGCCTGCCGATGCCATTTCTCCCCCAATCATTTTGGGGGAGATGTCCGACGTAAGGAGGACAGAGGGGGTGTGAAGAGAGCCATAATCCGTAAAGTAATAAGTCAGCCGTTTGAAGAAAGTTTTCCCCTTAGCATTCAAATGAAGGAATCATGGTTAGCCGATTTGATTTTAGTGAACAATCCAA
The DNA here is from genome assembly GCA_964449065.1 of uncultured bacterium. Taxonomy (GTDB): domain Bacteria; phylum Hinthialibacterota; class Hinthialibacteria; order Hinthialibacterales; family Hinthialibacteraceae; genus CAYVAZ01. The sequence continues at coordinate 99 of CAYVAZ010000025.1, read as the reverse complement.
ATTAGAAATTGCATAATCAAGTTGGAAATCAGCATTACCAGCCAGATGGTGTTAGCCTTTCGCTATATCCCCCAACGCTTTATCTGAGGGTTCGGTGCT
>CAYVAZ010000024.1:0-25370 GCA_964449065.1 uncultured bacterium | reverse complement strand
TTTGCGTCGTTGGAAGCGTGCTTCGATCCCCCCTTACCCCCCTTAACAAGGGGGGAACAACGGATAGCCAGCCGTCATTTTTTGATTGACAAAGTACTAGTTCTAAACCATTGAAATCAAAATCTACTCTATGCTTTCATAAAGCGATACCTGTATTGCCTTCTCCCCAAAAGAGAAAATAAGAGGCGGGGGGGAGAAGTACGTTGCCCTTACTGTGCTTTTACATGTGTATGATAGATATAAGCGTCTTCCAGCGTCGGCTGCGCGTTCACCGCATCCGGCCGCGGCGCATCATCGGCAACCACCCGCAAATGAATGCCGTCCGCGGTATGATGCTGTCCCACGATTTGATAGGTCTTACGAAACGCGCGCCATTCATCTTGATTCACGCCTTGTGTCATTTCAATAGGTACAGTCATTTGCCACACTTTGCCTTGCACCGTTTCTACAAAGTTGGATGTACTGCCGTTAAACAGCAGCCGTCCTTTGTTCATCACGCCGACGTTTTTGCAGGTATGCGCCACATCATCCACAATGTGGGTGGATAAAATCACAATCCGGTCTTGGCTTAATTTGACCAGCAAATTGCGAAAGCGTACCCGCTCAATCGGATCCAGCCCAACTGTTGGTTCATCCACAATCAACACCTTCGGCGGTTTCACAAAGATTTGCGCCAAACCGATGCGCCGTTTCATCCCGCCTGAAAACTGCCCGACCGGCGTATGCCGCTGTTCGTTCAAATTCACCATCTCCAGCGCGGCATCCACAGCGTTTTTGCGTTCGGCCGTGGTTTTGATTCCCTTCATCAGCGCAAAGTAATCCAAATACTTTTCCGCGGATAAATGAGTGTACACGCCGAACTCTTGCGGCAGATATCCGATCAGCTTTTGGATATCCCGCGCGTTCGTCTTCATGTCGTATCCGCATACTGATAAAAACCCGCGGGTGGGTTGATCTATTCCCGCTAAGAGACGCAGCAACGTGGTTTTCCCCGCGCCGTTCGGCCCCAAGAGACCATAAATCCCCGGCCCTAAATTCACGTGTATGCCGTCCAGCGCTTTGGTGCGCGCTTGCGTTGCATGAGCCGATGGTGCCGCTACCGGCTGCGGGATAAACCCGGTCGCCGTTGAATAGGTATTCATCGACAAAATTCGTTTAATCTTACCCAGCATCCGCTCCAAAAACGGCGGTTGATAAATGCGGACTAGATACTCCACTACAATTTCCAGCGGCTCATCCGGCGTTGGCTTTTGACGGTAAGCGGTAATTCGCTGGCGGTAGGCGGTCCGGCTTGTTTTATTCCAAAAGACAAAGATCCAGCGCCAGCTGCTGATATAGCGCATGACGACCTGAATGCCCTTCATCAAATCTTCCACGATAAAATAAAATCCCGGCACAATAATCAGCGTCAAGACCGTGCTGCTTAAAAGGCCGCCGATGACACAGCGCGCGAAGGGGGTCCATTCTTCACTGCCGCGAATATCAACCGCCAGCGGCAAGATGCCCAAACAAGTTGTCATCACTGTCATAAAGATGGGACGCAGCCGGTTGTAACCCGACCGCATAATCGCCCGTTCACGGGGATAGTTATAATTGCGGATGAGATAACTCGTATAATGCACCAGCAAAATCGCGCTGTTCGGCAATATCCCCACCAAGAACAACGCACCCAGCGCCGCCGTTTCCGTAAACGGGGTATTCGTAAAAATAAACATCCATACAATACCGACAATCGCGAGCGGCACCGATAGAAACACCACCAACGGCTTGCTAAACGATTCAAACAGCGAGGCCATACACATATACACCAGCAAAAACGCCAGGTAAATCATTTGCGTAAACGCCTGCATATTTTCATCAATCGTTCGGGAGCGTCCCCCAAGCGACATGCGGTAGCCCGCCTTGATAGGATAGTTATCCATGAGTGTTTGCATGGCGGTTTCGACTTCTTTAAAGTTCGCGTCCGGAGCGGTTTCAAACACGATCTTGCCGATCCGTTCCTGATTTTCCCGCTGCAACTGTCCCATGCCGCGGCGAATTTCAAACCGCCCCAATTCGGATAAACTGATCGTCCCTCCCACCGTGGGTGAAAAAACCGGAATTCGAAGCAGTTCATCAAATTTCAGTCCCTCATCCGCGTTATCCAGTTCGGAAATATCAATCAATTCTTCCACCTGGGAAAACACGATCATGATTTCGCTGTCGCCTTTTTTCATTTCAATCGAGGACGATTCTCCCTGGCGCTGCGCGCTTTGAATGGCCTGTGCAACCGATTGCGGGGTGATCTGCAAGTGCGCCGCGCGCTCGCGGTCCAGGATAAAGTTCACTTCCAGCGCGCCGCCTTCGGTTTGGCTTTGCACATCGCGCACGCCCGGCACGTTTTCGGCCTGTTCGATAAAGGTATTGGCAATGGTTTGAATCTGCCCATACTCCGGCCCGCGGATTTCAATCATCCCGCTGCGGCCCGTTTCGACGGGCGGTTCGGCATTATCCCCCCGGCTGCGGCGGTTAAACGACACCTCCGCGCTTGCAAAGGCTTCAAAAACCGGACGCAGGCTTTCCTTGATTTCCGGCTGTTCCCGTTCCCGGTCGTCTTTTAACCGCGTCCAAATGACCGCCCAATCTTCATCAATCCGCGAACCGGTATGATGCCGCTCCGGCACATTCTCGATAATGATATCTTCTACCGCGTTGACGACTTCAATGGTGTGATCCTGCTTGGTTCCTTCCGGCAGATAGACATACACTTGGAACCAATCATGATCCGGCGGTGGTTCCAGCACATCCTGATTGACGCGGCTCATGCTGTAGAAATAGGTATACATACACACCATGACAATGGCTAAAAACAATCGGACCCGGTGGCGCAAACACGATTTCAGGATTTTGCCGTACTGCTTTTTGATATTCGACATGGTTAAAAGTTTAGAAGCCTGAGAAACCCCAACCGGGACAGGAGGGGCGGCGAACGCCAAACTGCCCGCTTCGATTTGTGCAGGAAGCGTTTTGGCCCGCATTTTTCTTCGTGAAAATTGCAGAATTTTTGAGCAGCCCATCGGGATCAGCGTAAGGGCCACAATCATCGAGATTAACATGGGATAAATGATGGCCAGCGCCCCTTCGGTGAACATAATCCGAATTTGCCCTTCAATGAAAATGATGGGCAAAAAGACCACCACGTTAGTTAAGGTCAAAGCGAATACGGCAATTCCCACCTCGTGGCTGCCGACTACTGCTGAGTGCATCGCGCTTTTCCCTTGCTCATGATGCCGGAAGATATTTTCCAGCACCACAATCGAACTGTCGATCAAAATACCGACGCCTACCGCCAGGCCCATCAGGGTCAGCATGTTGATCGTCATCCCGCTGAAGTACATCAAGTTAAATGTGGCCACGATGCAGATCGGAATGACGACACAGATAATCAGCGTCATTTTGAGATTGCGCACGAACAAATACAGAACAAACATGGACAGCACAACACCCATCATCGCCAACTTCGAAAGAGTCCACAGCATGTCTTTGATTTGATCCGCCTGATCGCGTTCCACCATGATATTATATCCAGGCGGCAACTCCGAGTTGATTTGCGCGATCACGCCATGCGTCCGGTTGGAAAGTTCGAGCACATTGACATCGGCTTCTTTTTCCAATTCCAAGTTAATCGAGGGCTGCCCGTTGTGGCGCCGGAGTTGGCGGCGGCTGCGGTAATAATCGTTGACTTCTCCCAAATGCCGGATCGCGATATTGCCCTCCTCTTTTACAATGACATCTTCAATCTCACCGGTATCTTTAAATTGCCCGTCGAAGCGCACAAAATAGCGTTGTTTCCCTTCTTCAATTTCTCCCAAAAAGACCGGTTCTCCGGCAAAGGTTTCGACCGTGTTGCGTACGTTGAACATCCCAACCCCAAACTCGCGCAGCCGGTCTTGCATAATTTGCACATCCACCGTGCGCTCGCGTCCGCCCCACAAATCCGCTTCGGCTACCCCATCAATGTTAATCAATTGCTGGCGTAGTTTTTCGATATCAACCCCTTCCACGTGCGGATCTGAACGCGGTCCAACAATTTCCACTTCCATAAACTCTTCATTAAAGCGGGAGGTCTCGAATTGAAACGCGCGCACATTCATCGTGTTGCGGGGAAATTCGCGCATAAACTGATTGGCTTTGTCTTGCAATTCAACCACGCGGTATTTCACATTGGTCCCGAATTCAAATTCCAGCGTGAAAAAGGCGAAGTTTTCTCCATCGCTAAATACACGGGTATTTTTTATGTTTGGGATTTGCGAAACAATGCCCTCTAATGGTTCAATAAAATTCCGTTCAAATTCTTCCGCGCTGTATTCTTCATACGTAAAAACGCGCAATCCACCGACCGGCGGCGACATATCCGGCAGCATCTGCAAGGGCAAACGCATCACCGATACGATGCCCAGCAGGACAATGGCGGCGAAAAACATCATGGTTGTAACAGGCCGTTTCACAGCCACTTCAGATAGAAACATGATTTATACCTTCGGCAACAGATCGCATTCTCTTTCTGGTATTCGCGAACGCGTTGAACCTAAAATCCAAAACGGAACCCGCCGCGTCTTCCTCTTCCACGCCGGCCTCTTTCTTCAAAGCCCCGGCCGACATTTTTCCGGTCATCACCGGGGATGTATACCTTCATTTCGGAATTAATTCGGCGCTTCAAATTGGGATCATAATAGGGCGTCTTCACCACCCAATTTTCCGGGTCTACCGTGGCGAACAAGGGGCGGCTGGGCATGGTTAACGTCAACGTTTGTTCGTCTTGCGAATCGAGCCACAGATCGCGGAAAATATAATCCATCTCCGTCTCGATAAAAACCGGCACCGCCATCCGCCCGGTGCCATGATTTTTGACTTTGATGGATGCCTCGTAATATACCCGAAACTCGTCTTCGCCGGATTGTTCTTCTAAAATTTTGCCTTCCGCCTGCACCACTTGATACTCCGGCAGCACGCTTCCATACACCCATTGCTCCACAAACCAATCCAGCGGTTCGCCATAGCGTTCTTCCACTTGGCGAAACAACTCTTTCACCGGCATTTCTTTGAAGCGGTTATCTTCAAACATATTTTTGATCACCGCCCACCACTCGTCATCTCCCAGCAGGTGGTGAATCATCCGCAGCGTCCCTTCGCCGCGAACGCGTTCCAATTCTTTATAATCACCTTCACGGTGCAATTCCACCAGTGATTTTTCTTTCGCGGCGTGCACCGGTTTGTCTTTCGATGTCCCGATATTGAAATTCAATCCCTGCTTTTGCACCCACCGGTTTTGTTCCAGCAGCTTTGCCGCGTAACTGTACAAATATTCTTCCAGCCAAAAGGCCAGTTCCCCGGTCGGATGAAACGCGTCTTCAAAATAGGCTTTGATGTAGTTTTTATAAAATGAATCCCGCACGGTATACACGGTTGAACGCAGCATCTGATAAAACGGGACTTCGCGCGGGTCTGTATCCAAACGTTCCAAACTCCAAATCCCTTCGTGCATGTAGGAAAGCAACTCTTCCGGCATCCGGATCATCCCCGGCATCCGCGGCTGCTGGTTTTCCGGAGTCGCGTGTTGATTCCACCACCGGTTATGGGTGAATTCATCTTCGTCGTAGGGGGTTTCCACCAACACCAAATCTTCAAACGGAAACACACCCAACCGTTCCGTCACATACTCTTCTTGATCCTGAACTTCTTCCAGCATCACTTGCGATTCGTAGGCGTGATAGGGGAGATGGTAAAAGTGGATGCGGTAATAATCGCGCGCTACTGTCACTTTGTCGTACAACCCCCAACGCAGTTCGAGATGATTGACCGGATACTTCGTCCGCCATTCTTCCACACGGCCGCCGTTCGTCTCTTCATCCCGAATCAACTCACCGGCAAACACGCTGTTTTGCCCATGGGCAAGATGAACCGTAACGGCGGCGTCAAACAAATCTTGCTCGCGGTCCAGATAGGGATTATTGTCGCTGGCCTGAATCCGCCGCGCCGGCACGGGATACCACCGCCCCAACAGAACGCCGTATTCATGCGAGATCCGCGGCTCATTCCAAGCATAGGCAAACGACACTTCCACTTGATCTTCGGGTTGGATTGTGGATGGGGATTGAATATAAATCCGGTCGAGCCGGCGCTCAAACGGCACCTTTTGTCCGTTCAACGCCACGCTGTCCAATTCGTATGTGGGTTCCAATTCAAAGACCAGTTGTTCGGTATCGCCTTTCAATTCGAACTGCATCGCGGCATGAAGCGGCAGGCGGTTTTTCTTCAACGGCAACATATCAATCTTATAGGAAGCGATATCGACCGGCATATTGAGGTTGGTTTCCGTCACAATCATGCGTTGGTAGGATTCTTCCAACCGTTCCTGTTCCAAAATGTCCTGGTAATGCTGACCCGCGCGAATGCCGCCGACCGTGCACACACCAATCAGCACGATTAAAGCAATCCGGTACGACATCTCTAAATTGCGGTCAATCCGAAAGCGCGAGAGATGCCCCAAGAGGCGCGAGAATCCGAAACGGTCGCCTGCCGCCGCGCCCCACGTTTGGATTTGCTGCCGCCGCAAATAAAGCGGTCCCAGATACAGCACAAACAAACTGTACAAACCGTGCACCCAAAACGCGCCGGTATGATTGCGCCAGTTCAGCCGCACCCCAATCGTTGGAGAGGAATCGCGCAGCCGGTTCATCACTTCCGGTACATCCAAAATCACACCGGTTTTTTGCCCGACGATCATGACGGCAAGCATAAAAACCGCACCAAACAGCAACGCCGCGAAATCGTGCTTAAAAAATGTCCGCATGGTAATGGCGGTTACAATTACCGGAATCATGCAGGGCAAAATTAAATACAAATAGGCATACACAAACGGCTGCCAGATCACAAATCCATGTCCGTAAAAGTAATGCCAAACCGCCAGCGAAAACACACCCAGCGCGCTGAGGGGGAGCATAATAAACAGCACACCCAAAAAGCGTCCCCACATCAGCTGCATGGAAGAAAACGGCAGGGGGAACATAATCTTATCCATCCCGTTGTTGCGCAGCCGCCCGCAGATATCAAGCCCCAACGAGGCCGCCCCCAGCATGATGACACTGAACATGAGCCAGAAACTGGGGTGCGCGAAACTGTAGGCTGTATGCACAAACATTCCGCCGCGCACCACTTCCAAAAAGTCTTGCCGCGCAAACCACGAAACGCCCGCGATCAACGTGAGCAGCAGCCAAAACCGCCAGCTGCGGCTGCTCATTTTCGCTTCATACCAGGCTATGCTGAATATCTTGCTCATTCGCGTTCCTGTTCGTCTTACGATTCTTGTTCTTGCAGAGCCGGCTGCCTGACCATACCGATCCGGGAAAAAATCCAAAGAAAGAACAACCGTACATCTTCAAGGATGCTATATAAAATCGGGATGATCACCAGCGTCAATATGGTCGATGACAACAATCCGCCGATAACCGCCACCGCCATGGGGGCGCGAATTTCGGCACCTTCTCCAATGCCCAATGCCAGCGGCAAAAGCGCCAGCACGGTCGTCAAGGTGGTCATCATAATCGGACGCAGGCGCCGTCTGCCCGCCTGGATTATCGCTTCCAAAATCGGCAGGCCGCCATCCCGTCTCAGGTAATTAATATAGTCGATCAAAACAATGGCATTGTTCACAACAATTCCCGCCAACATGATAATTCCGATGTATCCCATCAAATTGAGGGTTTGCCCTGTTAACGCAAACGCCCAAATCACACCCAGCGCCGCCAAGGGCAGCGAGAACATAATCACAAACGGGTGCAAGAGCGATTCAAACAACGAGGCCATCACCATATACACCAAAATGAGCGCCAAGATCAGCGCGAAACTCATCCGCTCGAATGACTCCCGCCTGCGCTCTTCTTCACCGCCAAAGCGCAGGCTGTAACCGTTCGGTACCTGCATGCCGCCGATTTGCGATTGCACCGCCGCAACGGCATCGCTCAATTTGCTGCCTTCCGATACATCGGCCAACACTCTGGCAACCCGCTCTTGGTTGCGGTGCAGGATCTCGCGTGGTCCCGGTTCAACTTTTACTTCCACCAAATCCTTTAAACTGACAACCCGTTCCTGCCCGATCGGAATAATCGTCTCCAGCAGTTCCGGCAAATTCATTTTGTCTTCGGAAAACTGCACCCGGATCGCCTTGGTTTGATCTTCATCCTGCAAATTGGTCGCGACCTGCCCGCGCAGCTGCGCCTGCACCAGTTCAATCAATTGCTGCTGGTCCAAATTCGCTTCCGCCAACAATGTCCGGTCTGGAATCAAATGCACTTCGGGGTTGCCTTCCAAAATCGTGGTGCGCACGTTCGCCACTGTCGGTATACCATCCATCTGCGCTTTGACCGACCGCGCGATTTCGCCCAGCGTTTCTAAACTGCGGCCTTTGATTTCAACCACCAGTGCCGCCTTTTCTCCACCGATTAACGTCGATAGCGATGTTTGCGACATCAAATAGTTCATTTCCATTCCATGGATTTGTTTCGCCCGCGGTTCCAAATACTCAATCACAGACGGTACGGAAAGCGCCGCCCCTTCTTTCATACTCACCATGATTTCGGCCGTGTGGGGCCCTTCCGGGTCTTCCTCAATCGCTCCGGTGTCATCCGGCTTTGGCCCCACCCGTGTAAAAACAGAGCCCACATCGGCGCCCAAATCCTGCATCAGCCATCCTTCAATGGCCTGGGCTGCCATTTCGGTGGTTTCCAATTTTGTCCCCGGCGGCATGCGCACCTTTACGATAAACTGCGATTCCGCCGCCTGCGGAATAAATTCCTGTTTGATTGAGAGAAACGTCGGCACCGAAGCGGCGGTAATCAAAAACACGATAGCAATCGTCACAAAGCGGTGATGCAGTGTCCAGCGTAAGAAACGCGAATACATCCCTTCTTTTTGCGTTTCATCCACTGTCTTCATTCCCTGCCCTTTCAAATACTTCGAGCACAGCGCGGGAATCATCATCAACGCCACGATCAACGAGGTTAACAGCGAGAACACAACCGTCAGCGCCTGTTCCTTAAACAGCATCGCCGTCACACCGCCCATGTAGGCAATGGGAACAAACACCACCACCGTTGTCAGCGTTGAAGCCGCAATCGCGGAACCGACTTCACCCGCGCCATTCATCGCGGCATCGTTCGGATTATCTCCCATCTGCTTGCGGCGGAAAATGTTTTCGATCACAACAATCGCGTTGTCGACCAACATGCCGGCGCCCAGCGCCAAGCCGCCCAGCGTCATAATGTTGAGCGACAAATCCATAAAGTACATCAAGTTAAATGTTGCCAGGATCGAGACCGGAATCGCCAGCGCGACGATGATTGTCGTGCGGATATTGCGCAAAAACACCAGCAAAATAATGGCCGCCAGCATGATCCCTTGAATCGCGGTATTTTTTACTTCGCTGATGGAGCGGTTGATAAACATCGATTGGTCATACGCAATCGAAATCTGTGTGTCTTCTGGAATCAGATCAAAGCGTTCTTGGCCGCCGCCGAACCCGCCGCGGCCGCCTCTTCCACCAAACCCGCCGCGTTCGCCGGATTCCTGTCCGGTCCAGCCAAGATATTTTTCAAAAAAGGATGGGGTTTTATCTTCCATATTCAAAAATTCACGGACTTTCTTTACCACTTCAACGGTGTTGGATCCCGCCTCTTTGTACAGCGAAATGCCCACGCCGGCCTTTTGGCTCATCCGGACGATGTTGGTCGGTTCTTCATGGCTGACAACCACTTCGCCGACGTCTTCCAAATAAATCGGCGCGTTTTCCGAATACCCCACAACCAAGCGCGGCAGTTCTTCCGGCTTTTTGATTTCACCGATAGAACGGATGACGTACTGTTGGTTGCCTTCACTCAACGTTCCGCCGGTCGCGCTGACATTGGCTTGATCCAGCGCATTGGCCACTTGGTTCACCGTCAATCCATAAAAATGCAGGTACTCCGGCTTGAGGATACAATGCACTTCCGGAATCAACCCGCCGGTAATCTGCGCGCGCGCCACCCCTTCAATCCGTTCCAGCGCGGGGCCGACCGTCCGGTCCGCCAAATAATACAAATCTTCCAAACTGCGGTCGCCGGTTAGGCCCAGCGTTACAATGGGCAGCGCGTTCGGGTCATACCGCAGTTCATTAATTTCTTCGATTTCGGGAATATTGACGCCTTGCACGTTCTTCTTGACTTCCAACATGGCAAAGTCCATGTCGGTGCCCCAGACAAAATCAACAATCACCGCGCCGGAATCCGACCGTGATACGCTGGATACATTTTCCACCCCGCGAATGGTGCCGACGCGGCCTTCCAAATCTTCAATCACCACCCGTTCAATCTCTTGCGGGGCAAGCCCAGGGGCGTCGGCCTGCACCGTAATCCGCGGGGCGCGCAAATCCGGGAACAAGTTCGTCGGCAACTTGCTCAGCGATATCCAGCCCAGCATCACGATCCCGATAAACAGCATCGAGATCGTTACCGGAAACCGCACGGCAAACGCCGCCGCACCCATACCCCGTTGACCACTTGGGGTTACTTCATTCCCCGCCGGATCGTTTGGTGCCGGTTCGTTTGGTGCCGTTTCATTTTGTGTAGAAGTATGTTCGTCTTTCACAATAAGCCTTCTTTTTTTTTTCAGTTTCTAAAAGGATATCCCCACTCAACCAAGCCATTGTTGCCCCCTTTTACATAGAGGGGGAACGATTATCTATCAACTCTTAAATAACACTGACCACCTTACGTAAACCACTGCGCCGTACGCCGCAGCCGCCGGAACAAAAAGTCTAAAATAAATCCAACCGTCACAATCAAGGTAACGCGGTTAAAGATGACATCCCACCAAATGGAAAATAGAGAATTGTTGTTGCCGCCGAATCCACCCCGGCCGCCGAATCTCCCGCCAAAACCTTGCTGCGCGGTCTCCGGCCCGGTAATGAGTTGCGGCAAGTTATCGGGAATAAAATAAAACTGAACCGGCCCTAAAGTTTGCAGCCAATAAAAATGCAGACCCAATATCAATAGACTCACCAATCCCGTCGCGATTGCATGGCGGCAAAAAGTTGAAACAAACAATGTCATCGCGCCCACGGCAACCGTGGTCGTCCACACCAAAAGCAATAAAATCCATTTGCCTTCCGGGTACGCCGTAAAAGACTCAATAAAGATTAACCAAATCAAATTCAGCGCCAGCATCCAAATCGAAAGAGTGACTAATTGCACCACAATCATGGCGCTGCGGCTTAACGGCTGGCTCCACAATATCTCCAATGTGCCGCCCGATTTTTCCCGCGGCAGCACGTTCATCGATAGCAACACCATCACAATGGAAAAGTAAATGTAGGAATAATAAATCAGCAGTTCGCCGTTTTTGGCGAGATCATTGTTGATGATATAGCCAAAAAACAAAACCGCGCCTGCCACCGAAAGCACTGCTTCCAGCCGTAAAAAATTCCGCGAGGTATACAAAAACAGTTGAAACCAATACGAGACTTCTAAACAACTCTTACTCCACGCCAACCGCAATAGCAGCAGTAATCCAAAAAGCGCCCCCGGTATACCGGCAAAAAACGATCCGGTTCCCCGTGTCATCCTCTTAAAAAAGGGTGGGCGTTGTTTTATGGATTGCGATGGTGTCATAGTACTCTTTTATATCCTCTAGTTCTGAGTCAACGATTGGATGAAGGGTGTCGATCCCCCCTAGCCCCCCTTAACAAGGGGGGAAACAACGGATAGCCAGCCGTTTTTTTTGATTGACAAACTACTAGTACACTGACAGGCAAAAAGTGTCGGGTAAGGTGAAAACCTTGTGGCTCGGCGGGAGCCTCGCCCTCCCAATACAACCCGACATTAAGACTCTGTCAAACTATTAGAGCAATTCAGGTTTACGTAGAGGTACAACGTGTACAACCATGTACCGGCTGGAAGCCGATGCTACCCGGCTATTCAACTCTGAAACGCTCTAGTTTTTTTTTCCGTTATGCCGCTTTCTGCCGATCTAGAAAGCGGACGTACGCGTCTTCTAAATTCGGATCTACCCGGCGCGCGTTCTCAACCGGCGGGGCATCCGCAACAATCCGAAAGCAAACACCCTGATCATCTTCCCGGATTGAAACCAAATTCGATCCGCCTGAATAGCGCTCAATATCCTGCGGGTCTCCCCAAAACTCCCATGTATCTTCATGCGCGGAGCGAATAAACTGACTTGTGTTGCCGTGGAAATGAATTTGCCCGTTCAACATTAAGGCCATGTTTGTACAGGTATCTTCAATATCCTTGACGATATGGGTTGAGAGAATCACCGTTCTTCCTTCCGATAGTTCAAACAGCAGATTGCGAAAGTTCACCCGTTCTTCCGGATCGAGACCGGCTGTCGGTTCATCCACCACAATCAGTTTCGGATCCCCCAGCAGCGCCTGCGCGATGCCGACTCGCCGCAGCATTCCGCCCGAATACGTTTTCAACTTCCGGTTTGCCACTTCCTGCAAGCGCACGGCAAACAAGATATCTTTCACCTGCCGTGAAATTTCCCTTCCCGACAGTCCCCGCAGCGAGCCCAGATAGGATAAAAATTCTTTCGCGGTCAATTCCGGAAAGTAGCCGAAAAACTGCGGCAAGTATCCGATATAAGGACGAATGCGCCGCACCTGTTTTTGAATGTCATATCCGCCAATGGTAACGGTACCGCTGGTGGGCTCCATAAGCAGTGTTAGGATTTCCATAAGGGTGGTTTTTCCGGCCCCGTTTGGGCCTAGCAATCCCAATAAACCGGCGCGGATCTCCAAATCAACGTTGGACAAGGCTTCCGTTCCGTCGGGATACACTTTACGCAACTGACGGCAAATGACGTCCATAATTTCGGTCTTTTTGTGTATGTGTTTTCAGTCAAAAAAGGCTGTTTTTCGGCTGAACTTCGGTAAGGATTAGTTGCTTGCGGATGAGATATCCATGGATTCATCGGTGTCGTAATTCACGCTCACATCCACACCGTCCGTCAGGGTTTCAAATCCGATGACCACCAGCAGTTCACCTTCGCGCAGGCCGTCAACCACTTCCACAAATTCACGGTTTTCAATCCCGCGGGTAATGACCCGTTTTTCCGCAATCATTTCCGGTTCTTCTTCCGGTTCTTCTTCGAATGCTTCGTCATCCATTTCATCTTGCATTTGGTCAGGAGGACCGCTAAGGCCTTCGCGTCCCGATTCTTCTTCCGTATTATCTTCGCCGCGGTTGTTTGGATTTTGCTGGGTTTCGCCTTCCGCGGCATAAGCGCTTCGTTCATTCGAAGCCACTTCACGCGGCCGGGCCGCTGGTTCCACCCCGTCTTCCGTTTGGTCTTGGTCCAGCCGTTTGCGGGAGGGCTCTTCCACTTCTTTCTCTTTTACCACAAACACAATTTCTTGGTTGTTACGGACCTGAATGATTTCCCGTGGAATCTTGATGGCCGCGGGTTTTTCTTCTGTTATGATGTTCGCGATGACAAACATTCCCGGCCGCAATTCGTGTCCTTCGTTTGCGATCAACACGTTTACAGTATGTGTACGCGTGCTTCGGTTCATCCCGGTTGAAATATCATGCACAACCCCTTCAAAATTCGTCCCTACGCGTGAATAGATATCCAGTTCCACCTTTTGCCCGATTTCCACTTCCAGCAAATCTTTCGCCGGAACATCCAACGCGGCATAGACTTGTTCTATATCCGCCAACCGGCACAAGAGTTGCCCGCTGGTCACTGTTTGCCCGTGATTTAATGTCAAATCAATCGCGCTGGAGTCGGAACTTTGTCCCGCACTCACGCTTTCTTCCGCCGGCAGCAATACGCCGTCAAATGGAACCACAATCTCGATCTTTTCCAATTCCTGCTGAATTTTTTCCATCTGCATCCGGGCGGATTCTATATTTTTCAATGCTTCTTCATACTGGTTTTCTTGTTGAATTCTAGCTAAGATTGAGTTGTCCCACTCTTGTTTTGAAATCGCATCCCGCTTAAACATCCGTTCGGAAAACTCTTCATCCTTTATGGCCTGCGCCAATTGCGCGGATGCGGGATGAACCGCCGCCTTGGCTTTTTCCAAATTGAGTTCCGCGTCACGCAAATCAATTCGTAAATCGCGGTCGTCAATCCGGGCAAACACTTGTCCGGCTTTAACTTCATCGCCTTCCATCCACTTTTGGGTGTAATAAATCCGGCCGTTGTACTCCGGTTTGATCTCCACTTGCTTAATCGGCACAATGCTGCCCACCTCTTGGGTATAGGCATACATGCGTTCCCGCTCCAAACGGGTGACCGTTACGGGGATCTTAAACCGCGGCCGATCCGGCTTTTCAAATCCGCCGCCCCCGGCATTGGGACGGGTAAAATTGCGACGGTTGGATCGTTCGTCTCCACCGCCTCCGCAGCCGCTCAGCATTACACTAGCCGTGATCAATATCATTACCCATGTACAAATCGTTTTCATAATCTTTTCCTACTATTTTCTTAATTACGTAGTGTTTCCATTCCACCCAAGCGTTACAAGTTTTTTAAAAAAAAGTGTCCATTTTGACTGAGATTCTTATCACCGGTTTCTTATTGCCCGGTCGTAATTGGTCAGCCGTTTGAAGAGAGATTCCCCCTCCCAGGCCTGGGAGGGGTTAGGGGAGGGTTGATCCGGTTTCGTAAGAGAGTGTCTTACCCCTTTTTACCCCCCTCCTAACCTCCCCCATTGCATTGGGGGGAGAAGAAGGAACCTCTTTTTGATTTTTTACTTCACGCCGCTGACCTGTTGCACCCAGTCAATATATCCGGTGCAAGAATATCGTATCACTAAATACAGTACTATACGATTCAACGTAAATTTTACTTAAAACGTATCATTATTTTTTTTCTAAACATTGTATTTACCCACTTTACAAAAAAAGTTAAAAAACAACCGTTCAGAGACAGCGGCGACTATTTGGGCTTTTGCTTGATTGGGATGATCTATCAATTCTTGTACTTCCGGTTTCATCTTATCACTTACGTCATCCCAATAAGCCAGCGCCCACTCTTTCGCGTCTTCTTCATTCACCTCAATGTGAAACTGCAAGCCGAATGAATTCTCATGAATCATAAAAGCCTGGTTTCGGCAATTGCTTGAGGAGGCCAAGTGCGTCGCACCATCTGGAAGCGCGAACGTATCGCCATGCCATTGAAACACCGGCACCGGAGAATCGATCCCTTCAAACAATACGCATTCCCGGCCGTTTTCATTTAGTTCAACTTCCATCCATCCGATTTCCGGCACTTCGTTTTTCCGTACCGGCGCTCCCGCAACGGCGGCCATCAACTGGCTTCCCAAACACAATCCCAATGTTGGGACACGCTGTTTATAACATTGGCGAATAAAGTCTTTTTCTTCCCGCAAATAAGGATATTTGTCTTCATCATCCACATTCATGGGCCCGCCAAGAATGACAACCGCACCATAATAACCGGGAGGATGTTGGATGGCCTCATTGATATATAAGTCAATGATTTCATATGGTATGTTCCGTTTTTTTAAAAAAGATGCCGCAAGTCCCGGAGGTTCCAGGGTAATGTTTTGAAGAAATAAAACCGGTTTCATAAGATTCTCTGCGCGGATAATTTTAGACCGTTTCAACAACAACTCGGTTGCCGTTAACCCGTACAATTTTGACACGCTGCTGCGCCTCCACAAATTCGCCTTCTGTCACAACATCCAGCCGTTGATCCCCGAAATTCGCGATTCCCGCCGGACGTAAGTCGCTCTCCGCTATACCTTCCTGACCGACCAAAGCCGCTTCATCAAACGATTCCGAATTATAGCCCGAAGTTTTTAACTGACTGTCCGCCAATATTAATTGCTTTCCGAACGATGTGTGCGGAAGGACTTTGATCCCAAAAATTATGATGGCCAGCACAGCCACGCCGCAAAATATCAATACGCCGAAGCCCTGCACCGATCCGTAATGTTCAAACGACAGCCATACGCCATACCCCATCAGAAATACGCCGATGATCCCTAAAATACCGCCGGGCACAAATAGTTCAAAACACATAAAGATTAGCCCGACCAACAAAAGCGTGATAATGGTCAACCACATAATGCTGCTTCGCCTCCTGCTCTGATTTCGATGCCGCTATACTTGCTTTACAACAACCCGCCGGCCTTCCACTTTCACAACCTTTATATTCGTATTTTTTGGAATAAAACCGCCTTGGCTGACCACATCCATCCGAACCCCGTCAATCGTTGCAATCCCGGCGGGACGAAGGGTTGATTTGGTCACGCCTTCTTTGCCCAGCATCGCTTCTAAACCGTCCTGCGAGGAATGATATCCCTTCTTTCGGTCCTGGGTATCCTTCAACATCAACCAAGAGCCGGCAGACGTTTGAAATGCCGCCGGCAAGAAAAAGGGCAGCGACAGCACCATCAGTATCCCTGCAAGGGTTGAAACCAGCGTCACAAACGTTGCTTGATAAAAGGTAGCCCAATCAAAGGTTTCCCAAAAATGGGGGCTGGTGATTGGACGGTCTAAAAGTGTGATTACTATTGATGTCAACATGCAAATCACGCCTAAAAAGCCGGTGAATCCAAAACCGGGGATAATAAACAATTCCAAGCCCACCAAGATTACGCCGATTCCGAACAACAGCACACCTTCATACCCCGTTAACCCCCCCAGTAGATGCCCCCAGAAGAACAATGCCAGCGCAATCACGCCAACCAACCCAGGAATTCCGAAGCCGGGGGTTTGAAATTCAAGATACAACCCGATCACCGCAATGGTGATCAACAATCCCGAGATCGATATGCTGGAAAAAAAGCGCGCGATCCGCTCAAAATCGGATTCGCTCACCGTAACGATTCTCGC
Source organism: uncultured bacterium (assembly GCA_964449065.1). Taxonomy (GTDB): domain Bacteria; phylum Hinthialibacterota; class Hinthialibacteria; order Hinthialibacterales; family Hinthialibacteraceae; genus CAYVAZ01. Next base: position 8,472 of record CAYVAZ010000024.1, on the reverse strand, counting down.
ATGTTCCAGTTGAAGCGTTTTCAGTAAATCCTCCCGGGTTTCATGAATTCCATCGGCAATACCGTATTGCAGGGCTTCGTTGTTGGTCAGCGTCAACAGGCTGCCTTCAGTCGTAATAAACTCTTCGGGGTCATCCGGGTCGGGAATTTTCTTACTAGAGTCGATCATCGCCAAAAAGATCTCGGTTTTTTCTTCCGAATATCCCTTTTCTTCACACAAACTGCGAACCTTCGCCAATAGGTATGACAGCACTTTCTCATTGACGGTTTCATTCCCGCCGCCGCCCCCCATCAATACCGGCGCCGCCGTCCCGATAGTTGTGCTCGGCTGCATATAGATTCCGTCTGCCGCAATGCTGATAATCGCCCCGGCAGAGGTCGCATCCCCCGTGACGTAGATATAAACCGGGATCTTGGTATCCATAATTAAATCGATAATTTCCAGCGCCGCGTCCACACGCCCGCCGGGAGTGTTGGTTTCAATAATGATATGATCCGCTTCGGCCTGTTTGGCCGCTTCAAATCCCCGCCGAAAAACCTGCACCAACCCCAATTCCACTTCGCCAACAAAGGGCAGCACATAGACAACCTGCTCTTTGTCTTTAACAGGGTTACCAGAGGTTTCTTGCGCAGTAGAGCGCAGCACACAGAACGAAAGAAGGATGGACACCAAACCAAGATTGCTTAGAAGTTTCATCATAATATTTTACCGTCATTGCAATTCAACACCGCTTTGGTTGCTTGATAATACGATCAATTCTATTTCATTATTTCACTGCTGATAAGCCTATCCAAAAAGGATTCTTCCAGCCGTTGCATTCTATCGATAAAAATGCTGAAATATAACATCATTACCTTCCGGGGAGAATAGTGCAAATGAAAACAGCCTTTACGTTAATTGAGTTGCTCATTGTCGTCGCCATCATCGGGATTCTAGCCGCCATTGCTGTACCCAACTTTTTAAACGCCCAAACCAAGGCCAAGATCGCCAAAGCGGAAGCCGAAATGCGCTCCCTCAACGAAGCCTATTTAATGTACAAACTAGACAACAACGCTTGGCCGCCTCACGCCGACCGCTGCAAGGCCCAGCACAAATTCATCACCAGCCCCATCGCCTATTTAAGCACCAGCATGTCCGATCCCTTTCAAACCGAACACGAAACCCAAACCTGGCAATGGTTTTGTGGACAATACCACGTTGAACCTTCTGCCGTCGAAGGAGCGGGGAGAATCGGGATTGCCGCACCCAAATATTATGCCCGGCATAAAAATGCCGCCTTTTTCACCAAATCCGTCGGCCCCGATAAAGACGGTTCCATCGCATCCGGCCAGGAGTTTTTCCTGCCCTACGACATGTCAAACGGACTCAACAGCAAAGGCACCATCTACCGTCCCCTCGCCGATGGCGGTGGCGGCAAAGGTTATCCCTTTACCACCTCGCAATATCCCGGTATATCATTAGCCGATTTCGGCTGCTCGGGCACCTGCGATGGATAAATAATCGGAAATCGGACAACCGTTTGAAAGCCGGTGCGCCCTAAAGTGAATATATTTTTGGTCAATACTCTAACCGGGTATCCAGATGGACTGGGCCTCGACCGATTCGCATGAACAGCAGGGGGAGACGAACGGCCTTGTGCTTGTGACCCGTTCAGATGGATTGGGACTCACGATGAGTACGAACAACTCCTATCACAATGGTAGAGTGTTGGCGCTATGCTTCGCTTATTGGGTGCGGTTATGGCTGGCGTTACTCTTTAAAATGAGTATCGAGCTGATCAAGCAGAGCCAAGCCTTTTTTTCGGTTGCCTTTTGCCGCTAAGGCTCGAAAGCGGATTTCGCTATCAAATTCTGCCAGCGCTTGAGTGGAAAGTTCTTCCACCAGCTTGTTTACACTGATCTTTTTATGCGCAGCCAATGCTTTGAGCCGTTCGTGTTTATCATCCGGCAATCTCACGGTTAACGTAGCCATGCTAGTTCCCTCTCAAAAATTCTTCGGGTGTTACTATGGTTAGGTTTTCAAAATGTAACTCGGCATTTCGCAGGTCTTTGGTATCATTGGTAATAATATATCCGCTGTTGCCTGCAATAGCGAGTTCTATCAAAAAATTGTCGTCTTCATCTTTGAGGTTCGGCCGCCATAAAAAGTAAATGGGTATCCACCGGCACGTGCTGTATAAGGCATTGAGCAGTGTTCTGATTTCATCAGGCTTCAGGGGACACAGATCAAGTATATTTTTGCGCGTAGTAACGTCTTCATATTCATGAAATAAGGTGTTGCTCATTAATGGGGTATAGTGTCCCAACAGGCAACGGCGCAAAATTTCCCTGCCCGGTCCTTCATTTCCTATCAACGCACTGATCAGTACGCTCGTATCAATAACGATGTTCTCTCCCATCGATAAATGATAGCGTATATGATGTCATAGGCAAGAGCAAGATTAACTAATTCCTTCAGTAAGTCAGTTGGTTTGGACGGGCGGCAAAGGCAAGCGAAGTCTGCCTTTGATGAAGAGAGAGAACGACTTGCCGCCCCCGAATTGTTCGAGTTGACCGCCGGTGGGATTTTTGGCAAGATAGTTGAATGTGAGCGGGCGATTCGCCTGAACTGTACTGAACAGCAAGGGGAAACGAACAGCCTTGCCCTTGTGACCCGTCTGTGTTTGTATCCCTATAAAAGTAGTATTGCATTGTATATACAATCTATATATACTTAAAGTATGAAATTTGATTGGGACGAACAGAAAAATAAGATCAATCGTCAAAAGCATGGGCTGGCGTTTGAGGAAGCAAAAGAAATATGTAATGGGTTTGTTCTCACACGTGTAGATGACCGTTTTGATTATGGTGAAGAACGATTCATCAGTTTAGGGAGTATGGCTGGAATTGCCGTCATTGTTGTCGTTCATGTGGATAGAAACGATGTGATCCGAATCCTATCCGCCAGACGGGCAAACCGTGCAGAAAGGAATATTTATGTTAACCATCTCAAAAAAACGCAAGAAAGAGATTGAAGCACTGCGGGATGAAGATATCGATTACTCTGACATTCCTGAGACGGATGCTGCGTTTTGGGAAAGCGCGGAAATACAAATGCCGGAACCAAAACAAGGGGTGTATATCCGTTTGGATGCCGATATTTTGGATTGGCTCAAAAAAGAAGGAAAAGGCTATCAAACACGCATCAATGCCATTCTTCGCACATACTATGAAGCGCACAAAAATAACCGCCCTTAAATGACACCGCCCCTCTTACAAGTAAGCAATCTCGTTAAATATCCCCATCCGCAAAGGTGTGATGGGCAATGTGATGAACCATGTGCGGGCGGTGGATGGCGTGCCGCTGTATATTTGTCCTGGGGAAACCTTAGGCGGGGCGGCAAACGCAAGCGAAGACTGCCTTTGATGAAGAGAGAGAACGACTTGCCGCCCCCGAATAGTTCGAGTTGACCGCTGGTGGGATTTTTGGCAAGATGGTTGGATCAAGAAAGTTGGGTGTGAGCGGGCGATTCGCCTGAACTGTACTGAACAGCAAGGGGAGACCAACGGCCTTGTGCTTGCCATCTGTCCGTCCATATGGATTATGGAATGTTGAGAAAACGGACTAAGATTAGTTTGCGGAAATTAAATGGAAGTAGTTATATTATGGAGTAGTTGTAGAGCGTCTCTTGAGCATAATATGTTTCAGTGCTGTTAGATGGGGGAACTCGACAAGCATGCCAATCACGATTGCTGCGTGGATGAGAGGTTGATCGGGCAGTGCGGCTGCAGAAAGACCGAGCATCATCGGTGCGTTGCGTGCAGCGGTTGTCATAACGAGAAGCACGTGCTCTGGATAATTGAGTTTGAATATCTTGGCTGCTCCTTCAACGAGAAAGTAGGTGACAACGAAGAATGTAAACACAGCGACAAGTATGATCAGGAAAGTGCCAATGTGTTCGAGGATGGTCCCAAAATTTGCCGAGAAGATGCAGACAACGAGAACACTAATGACAAACGGAATGATTTTACCAATGAGTACCAGCAGCCTTTCAAAGGTTTGTGTGTGGAGCACTGTCTTGAGCAACATGTGCACGAGAACCGCACCAATGAACGGTATTAGGAACCAAATCAGAAGCGTATGTCCGATGGAAGCGATATTGACGCTGACCTGTTTGTGCACAAAGAGGGAAAGATAAATTGGATACAAGAGAAGTTGCGAAATCAAGTTGATGGGCAGAAGAGCCGCCCCGAGCGAAGTATTGCCGTGTGCAAGTCTGGTGAAGCCCAAAAACCAATCTGTGCAAGGCGCGCTAAAGTAGATGAAAAGACCGGTTAAGAAGAGAGGCTTGCCGGATAGAAATAGGGACGCGATGAGAAAGCCGATGGTTGGTATAAAGATAAAGTTGGCGACCCAGGCTATCGAGAGGAACCTGAAGTTTTGTGTAATCTTGGAAAGTGCTTCGAAACGCACCTCGAAAAAGAGGAGCGACACAAGGGCAAGAATGGTGAAGTCTACATAGTCACTAAGGCAGCGGCCACCCTGTGGATAGAGTGAGCCTATGAGTGACCCGATAACAATGGCACCTAGAAGCAGAATTGTTGTGCCGAAGTTCGTAAAGACTTTGTTGCCGAAATACATGAGATGACTCTCCTTGTCTTTGCTTGCAGCGCGGATTCAGTTTGCTGACGATGTATACATATTTACCGCGCTTGAATACTCTGCAGGCTTCACAATGTTTTTTTAATCAATGATTTTACTTTCATGATATTGAATTTATATTTTTATAATTAACAGGTGCACTCGTTGTTACAGCAAGACAAATCTTTGAGGTACATGTTGGCTTTCTTGTACTCGTCTAGTCCTTCTGTACTCAGGTTCAATCGATCTGCAATTATCTCTGCAACAATTGGGAGCCGCTGTCGGAACTTGTAAATGAAACAGAAATTTCCTCCTACATGACGCACACGCGGACCAACAAGAAAAAGTCCTGGTGTTACGGTTGACTCGTCGTCTTCCGTAAGGGCGACTCCATCTTCTTCTTGCATAAAGAGTTCCTGTACGACGGGAGAAAGTGGGTGGAATCCCGTCGCGAGGATGGGGCGGGTGGGGCTTAGGATATGTTTTTTGTTTTCAAAGATGATTTTGTAACCGTTTTCTTTAAACTCGACTTTGATAACACGAGACTTTCCGATAAAGCGCAAGTCCGGTGTACCGATGAAAGGTCTCAGTCGGTCACGGGTTGAGGGTGCCAGTGAGATGCTGGAGTCGCTGCCATTGACTTCCCACGGTTCGCCGGCATCGATGATCGTTACTGATTTGCCGTTCGAGAGGAGATGTGCGGCAAGCTCCATGCCGCTTTCGAAACCTCCGATGATCGTGTACTTGTTATCGGGAAAATCCTCTATGATAGAAGAGTGGACACAATATTCCGCACCATCGAATGGTTGGTTTGCTGGATTCGAAAATTCACCACCAGCCCATATCACAAATCGACTTGTGAAAATGGCTTTGTTGGTTTCAATTTCGAATACATCGCCTTGTTTTTTAATTGAAAGCACCGAAGTCTGTTTTCGCACTTTGAGTGTGAAATGTTTTGCAGCCTGCTGTAGGTATTTTTCGTATTCATTGCCGTATGGGTGTTCTGTCATGAGGGTGAAGGCGGGCGAAGTATCAGGAGATACGGCGTTCAAGTCAACAGCGTTAAAAAAATTACCGCAGAACGACGGCGAGATGAACCGTGTGTAGCGAGGCCAGGCGACAAAGGAAGAACCGATCTTGTTGCGTTCAAGAATTACGTAATCTTTTATTCCACATTTCTCGAAAACGATCCCCATTCCAATGCCTGATGCGCCTGCACCAACAATCAGTACAGAGAATGGAGAGAGTCGTGGTAACGTTTTCATTTTTTTACGTTTAAGCGATGCATTCATTCCATGATTCCCTTTCATTTTGTATGTTGTTGCCTCCTTTGGGATAAATCATATACCCATTGCAACATTATTGATAATGATATATCATTATCAATATTATGTAAGGGAAATATCTAATTAAGCTTGAAATTGCCGATTTTAATTGAAGAGTGAAAAACGTGGTGGATAACGCTATACGAACTTGAAACTTGAATCCTTACCTTCAATATTGCTTTTCTTTTGAAATTGATGGTACAGGCGGCAAAGGCAAGCGAAATCTGCCTTTGATGAAGAGAGAGAACGACTTGTCAACCGTCCACAGTCCGTAGGATGGGCACGCCCGTTTGGTGCCCATCATTTTTGCTCCTTTGCAATTGCGTGTTCAATACAATGAATCATCAGCCTGTAATCATTGTTATGGGCTTCACGGGATGCTTGCAGCCAATGGGCGGGCTGAATTCGAATTACCTCCAGTTTATACCCGGCTTGTTCTGCAAGTTGATCTAAATATTGCAATTGCGTTCTGCCGTTGCCTTCACGAAAGGGATGAACGTAATTAAGATCGCCGATGATCTCACCGGCTTTTTGGGCGAATTCGGCAGGATGTAACTCTTGAAGATAATGATTTTCTACGATACGGCGGTGAACATCTGCCATACCGGTTTCGATAAACTTCATCAACTGGAATTGATGTCCATCTTTGGAGATTTCAACCGTGCGGATTTCACCCGCCCACGCATAAATATCCTGAAACAAATGTAGGTGAATCGCTTTAAGATGATTGAGGTCAAAATCACCATGCGGCGGGCCCTGTTCAATCCGAATCGAAACGATTTTCCGTTCCACTTTATCCAGTAGTTCGGCGTCGCGGATATCCAATTTGTTTTTTAGGACGGTATATTCAGGTGGGTAACAATATTGGTTATCACTCATTCTTCTGTTGACTGCACCAATTCATTCAGTGCGGTATTGCGGATATATTCAATCCGCTTTTCATAGGGCCAATTTTCATGCTCAAATCGTAAAAGCAATTCAACTTCTTCCGAAGTTAACGGATTGCCTTCGATCTCATGAAGGTGAATGCCCTCCATCAGTCTTTCTTTGGCGGTTTTCTGTGGTGTGTGAGTTTTTTGATTATTTTTCATATCTATATTATACACATTTTCCATAATAAAATCCACGTTTAATCGTGGGGAATATGTGCATGGTGTGCCCAATAATTGTATAATCCCGATGGGTATGATACCGCTTTGCCCATCCTGCGTTTACTATTCATTGTCTGAATCAGAATGCCCAGGATTGGCGGGATGCTCAGGATAACATTCATCAAAATCTATGGCTTTCCACAGGATTGATTCTCTTGCGGTAAAAATCCTGTTCATTCTTTTATCCTGGTTATCCTAATTCTGACAGTCAGTTGTATGGGCACGGTCTTTTTGCGCCCATTAATAGACGGGCGGCAAAGGCAAGCGAAGTCTGCCTTTGATGAAGAGAGAGAGAACGACTTGCCGTCCCCGGGTTGTTCGAGTTGACCGCTGTTGGGATTTTTGGCAAGAGGGTTGGATCAAGATGGTTGGATGTGAGCGGGCGATTTGCCTGAACAGCAGGGGGGACGAACGGCCTTCGCCTTGTGACCCGTCCGATGAAGAAAGTGGCGAAGATGTTGCGGGCGTCATCGCGAATTAATTTTGAATTGGTTTCAGGCGAAAAAGGAATTTTCATCGGGCATTGTGGAAGGGTTAAACAACAAAGCAAAAGTCACCACCAGAAAAGCATACGGATTTCGCACCTTCCGAAGTTTGGAAGTGGCGTTATATCATACACTTGGACACTTGCCCGAACCAAAATTCACCCACATTTTTTTTGACAAGTCTAAAAATTTACCCGTTATTTCAACTCCGGTACATTCCGAAACATAAAATACGCAGCTCCCACCAAACACAGCCCCGCCCAAACAAAATCTTTGCTCAAATTTTCTTTCATATAAAAAACACAAAACAATCCAAACACCGTCATGGTGATAATTTCTTGCAAAACTTTCAACTGCACCAACGAAAAATGAGCCGATCCGATCCGGTTTGCAGGAACTTGAAAACAATACTCAAAAAACGCAATTCCCCAACTCAACACAATCACCAAGGCAATATGCTGTGTCCGAAAATCTTTCAAATGACCATACCACGCATACGTCATAAAAATATTTGAAACAACTAACAGCAAAATGGGAGTTATAAACATTACCGTGTATCCTGCCTTTTATTCATATTCGATAAATTCAGCGTGCGGATTATACCTCTTTCCCATAAAAAACAACGATCCACCTCTTTCACATTAAAACATCGGTAACAGGTCAGCGATATGAAGTGCATATTCAAAAAATCGAATCGATTTTCTTATTCCTCCCCCAATGCAATGGGGGAGGCTAGGTGGGGGTTAAACGCTCAGTGCTTCAAACCCTCCCCTAGCCCCTCCCACCTTTGGGAGGGGAATTTCTCTTCAAGCGGCTGACCTATTACAAAAAATCAGTGAGGTACTGTTTGGGTGTGAGAATCCGGATGTTCTGAAAAGGATCAAGATTAAG
>CAYVAZ010000023.1:12326-26268 GCA_964449065.1 uncultured bacterium | reverse complement strand
AGCCATAACTCACTCTCTTGGCCGGGATGCGATGTTATGGCTTAATTTTTTGCTGGCTCGAATGTCCTTCTCTGCGATACCGTGTCATTTTCAGTCTGTAATTATGACGCGGCCCATTGCAGGATCGGATTCATCCGTTAATCCAATGCCTCATACTTTTCGTTAAAACACAACTAATTTATCACTGCATACGCTTTCGCGTTTGCTGCCGGAGCGGCACCATAACCAAGAGCCTCGGATAACCTTGATTATGATGCCCCGAAAGAATAACAGGATGTCTTTCTGCAGACACGTTTTTCCTGGGAATATACCCCTAGACCTGTGGCTGCAGCGGTCAGAAAGAGCACCCTGTTATTCTGTTGGAGACATCTTGATGAATGACGGATTGAATTGCACAAAGACAATTCGTTATCATTCTATGGTAGGATGGATTGTTGGCTTGATAATTCTAGAAAGTAATTTGGAGGGGTGCGGCCCTCTGCCATTCTCATCCTACAGTGACTCAGCGGTTCCTCATTTCATTACCCACAAACTCTCTTGGCCGGGATGCGATGTTTGAAATGAGTCATTTTTAGGTTTTTCTAAACGTCTCCTTGTTATAGATACTCTCTTACCTTGTCGAATTTACTATCGGCTTCATTCACTTAAACCTTTAGCTCTTTTTTTTATTTTTTTTATTTTCTTTTCTCCTGGTCTGACAACCCGGTTATCTGAATCACTAACCGATTGAAAATGGAATACTTGCTAACATTCACTCCTCTCAAACAGTTTCCAGAAAAACCGGTCTGTCAGAACTCCTACACAAAAAATTCTTTATTTTGTATGGTACATACATAGAATGAACTGTCTGTTTTGGAGTGTTTGATTATGCGGAAAGGCATCGTGGTTTTGATTCTTTTTGGGATAGGAATATTTATTCCAACCGTACAGTATTGGGCTGTATCCGCTGATACTCATGAATTGAAAGAAGAAGCCATACAGGCTGTACAAGAGTTTTACCGGCTCGTGAACCGGCAGGAATGGAAAAGCGTTTCCAAGTATTTATCCCCTGCTATGACCGTTTTCGAGGAAAATGGGAAACCGCTTCACATCTATTTGGAAAAGGATGCGGGAACAGTTGCCGGCTTTCCACAAAATAACGAAATGCATTATTATGCCTTTGATTTTGATATACGGTTAGCCGGTCGTTCTGCGATAGTGACCTATGTGTTGAGAAAATCGAATGAAACAAATCGAGAAAACAGTAAATCCATAGTGACAGCCATCGTTAAAAAAGAAAATAACCGGTGGACATTTGTTCATCTGCATCATGGCAAAGTGAACTGATTTTGTCGTGTCTATAGGCTTCCATGAAAAACAAGAAACGATTTCGGCTATTGTTATTTCCATTGACTGTCTTTATTGGACTTTCACCCATTTTGATTTTGGCGTATGAACGGGATAAAGTTCAAGCCAAAGTGATTGAGCTGATTCAAAACTACTACAGCCTTTACAACAAACTTCAGTTTGTGGAAGCGGATGACATCGTTGATCAACGTTTGAAAAACGTAAACGATTTGGGAACGATACAGCAGTTTCTTGTGAAAGATGCTGTGATAGAGGGTGCCCGCCGGTTAGAACATTACTACAAATACCATAGCGACCACTATTATACCCATACTCCCACCAACTTTCACATGCAAACTACGAATGATTTGGCGGTTGTTTGTTATCATTTAAAGCGGGAAAAGTTTCAGAAAGAAGATGACTTTTTGATTGAAACGATTCAACTGCGTGTGACTTGGGTATTCAAACAAAAACGAGGCGAATGGGTTGTTGTGCACGAACATCAATCCGAGTTGAATAGAGAAGAATAATACGCCTGAAGGGATTCGAACCCCTGACACCATGGACCGGAACCATGTGCTCTATCCAACTGAGCTACAGGCGCATTGTAATGGAAAATGGACAATTGGTAATGGAAAATTACTCCATGTCCATTTTCCATTACCAATAGCGTATTGTACATTATATTTCAGTTTTGGCGGGCGGCAACATCCTCAGGGGCAGGCATTTCGTCATAGTACAAATATTTACGCCAAATCTCGCGCTGTTTTCCCATCAACCGTACCAAATGCAGGAAGGAAGGCAATCCCGGTTTTTTGGCTGGACGGAGAAGTTTCATGCCGGCTTCTTCGGGCAAGCGGTTGCCTTTGGTGTGGTTGCAATCCTTACAGGCGGCCACCACATTCGTCCACGAATCTTTCCCGCCGCGGGATACCGGAAGAATATGATCCAGAGTCAATTCGTCCGAATCAAACGGTTCCGCGCAATATTGGCAGGTATAATCATCACGCAACAGGATGTTTTTGCGTGAATACGGAATCGGACGGTATGGAAGCTGGATATAATTTTTCAAACGGATAACTTCTGGCAGCCGAAAGCAAATTCGTTCCGCACGGATTTCATGGCCGTTGTGCTCGACCATGCATGCTTTTTCAGACAATAAGAGTTTCAGCGCCCGTTTTGCCGTACAGATATTAATGGCTTCAAAACTCGCGTTTAAAACCAAGACCCGGTGCTGCAACAGTGGACTGACCGACACACTCATCTTCGCAACCTGCCTTTATTACAGGATATGCACACCTCTTATCCAAAATAGTATAGCAACACAAAAATATTTCCGTATCTTAACACAAAAACCGATTATTTCCAAAGATGAAAATGATGATCCGATGATAAAATTCGGAACCTGTGTTTTTCATAAAACCGTACCGCTTGCAGATTATCTGCCATCGTTCTCAGTTCCACATCATCTACTTGGCCGGTGAACCACTGCAATACATGCTGTAACAGTTGTTTGCCGACACCAAGACCTTGGGCGGAGGGATCGACAACGATGAAATCAATGATCCCGATTTTTTTACCGATGTAAGGATGAAGAGCCGTGTTAAACAAACAGGTTGCAAACCCCACAATGTGTTCTTGGTTTTCGGCAATCCACATCTTGGCGGATTGCCCTCCCGCGCATCGCTCAATCCATCCCGTGAACAATTCTTGCGTCTTTTCAAACGGAAACCGCGCTTCGTGAAAAAAGTGGCTGTGGCGGTGTCCGGCTTTGGCGATCTGCTGTACGGCTTCCAGGTCAATAGAATCATAATCACGAATTGTGAGAGAATTGTTAGTTTTTTCATCTAAAAGGGGATGATTCTTAAATTTATCTTCCCCCAAATTATAGCGGATGGAAGTTCCGACAAAGACAAACCCTTGCCGGGTTAGTTCATAGGCTACATGGTGCTGCTGGGCGTCCACCCGCAGCGTATACACCGAACCCGCTTCATCAAACGTACTGATTAGATGTTGAATGATTTCTTGTGTATGGATTGGATTTTCATCAAACACAAAGAAGGGATTGATTTTATAGTAGGGATAGCCATAGATTTCTTCATGCCAGACGGATTGGTTAGTACCAAAAATCGCTTGAATTTCACCGGTTTTTATCAGCGCGTGAACGGAAGAGTTCGAATGCGCTTTTTCGATCCATTTCAACATCCGGTCACAATGGAACTTGGCTATGCCTTTTTCCGCCAGATAGCCGACCGCTTTGCCCGCGCGGTTTTTCTGAAAACGTTTGAAGGCCTGTGATAATTGATTTGTGGAGATTTGATTTAGAAATTCTATTTTCATTTTACCTTTGATATGGCGGAACGCATTTCATCCATTTGAAACGGACCTTTTAGCGGATTTCAGAGTTGGATAGACAGAATCTGTCGTTGTTGCCCCCTTATTAAGGGGGGATCAAAGACGATCTCTTTCTACCTACGCAAACCTGAATTGCTCTAGTATGTGAGATTACAATAGTAAGGATTAAACGCCGTTCAATACATAAAAATGTACTCAAACATTTGGTCTACACTCCACCCCCTTTTTAAACGGTAGTCAATCATCATTTGGGTGAAATAATGCAATTTCGATACTCACTTCTTCTTCCTATACCACTCAATCAGTTGGTTGGTCGAGGTATCGTGATGGAGTTCGGTGGATTGATCTTGGCCTAGTTCCGGCAGGATTTTTTTCGCCAAGACTTTACCGAGTTCCACGCCGTATTGGTCGAAGCTGTTGATGTTCCAAATTACCCCCTGCACAAATACTTTGTGTTCATACAGCGCGATCAATTTGCCCAATGTCGCGGGACACAGTGTATCCGCCATGATGGTGTTGGTGGGGCGGTTGCCCGCAAAGGTTTTGTGTGGAATCAACGCCTCCGGCACCCCTTCGCGGATCAGTTCTGCCGTGGTTTTTCCAAACGCCAGCGCTTCGGTTTGCGCGAAGAAGTTGGCCATCAGTTTATCATGGTGGTCACCAAGCGGGTTCAGGCTTTGGGCGAAGCCGATGAAATCCGCGGGCACCAGCTTGGTTCCTTGATGCAGGAGCTGATAGAACGCGTGTTGTCCGTTGGTTCCCGGCTCTCCCCACACGATGGGGCCGGTTTGCCCTTCGACGCTCTGGCCGTCTATCGTGGTTGATTTCCCGTTGGATTCCATATCGAGCTGCTGCAAGTAGGCGGGAAAGCGGTGCAAATACTGGTCATACGGCAGCACCGCGTACGACTCGGCGCCCAGGGAATCGTTATACCATATCCCGATCAGGGCGAGAATCACCGGAAGGTTTTGTTCCGGCGCGGACCGGCGGAAGTGTTCGTCCATATCAGAATAGCCGTCCAACATGCGGTTGAAGTTATCCGGGCCGATGGCAATCATCAGCGGCAGCCCAATGGCGGAAGGCAGGCTGTAGCGCCCGCCGACCCAATCCCAAAACTCGAACATGTTGTTGTCCGCGTCAATACCGAATGCCGCGACTTGTTCACGGTTGGTGGAGAGGGCGACAAAGTGTTTGGATACGGACGAGTCGTCCCCCAGCGCTTTTAAAAACCATTCGCGGGCGGAAAACGCGTTGGTCATGGTTTCCTGCGTGGTAAAGGTTTTGCTGGCGATGATGAACAGTGTTTCTTCCGGGTCGAGACCTAATAAGGACTCAGCAAGGTGAGTGCCGTCCACATTTGAGACGAAGCGGAAGGTGAGGTCGCGGCGGCTGTAGCGTCTCAGGGCTTCATAGGCCATCACCGGGCCCAGGTCCGATCCGCCGATGCCGATGTTGACGAGGGTTTGGATCGGCCTGCCGGTATGTCCCTTCCACTCACCGCCGCGGATTTTGTTGGAGAATCTTTCCATTTTGTTTCGCGCGGCTTTTATTTTGGGGATGACATCTTCGTGTTCGCCTTCGGGGATGATGGGATCACTCGAACGGGTTCGCAGCGCGGTATGCAATACGGCCCGGTTTTCGGTGGGGTTGATGCGTTTGCCCGTAAACATGTCCTCAATTTTTTGCTGTACGTTTGCTTTTTTTGCCAGTCCGAAAAGAAAATCCATCACCTCATCGTTGATGTGGTTTTTGGAGTAATCCAAAAAGATACCGCACGCTTCCAGCGAGTATTTTTCCGCACGGTTGGGGTCTTCTTGAAAGAGTTCGCGTAAGTGTTTGATGGGTTTGGAAGGGATGAAATCAGTCACGATGAATTACCTTGTATGGAATGATATGGATGAATTTATCCCAATTTTAAATAGGATTGCTGAGAAAGAAAACCGCTACGTCCACGTCTTTTTTTCATGGAGGCTTATTGCAGTGCTTACCGGGCCATTTGAATTGTAATGGGTATTATCCCGCCAATTCGCCTTTCAGGTAATCGATTGCAGGGATTGGAGTGGGCTCTTGTTTGTTTAAAAACGCCAAATAGCAGCTGACAAAATCGCCGAAGTTGATGGTGGAGAACATTCTGGCAAGCAAAGTAGAGCCTTGGGAATGGACTTCGGTGATACCGTCCGTATATTCGTTGATAATACTTTTCATGATTTCGAAACGCTTGTGCGTTTGCTTGTGGATGCCTTTATCCAGCAGATAAATCACGTGGGTTTTCTTGAGAATAGGGGAAGGATTTTTCCAGCCTAGGATTTCATTGTGGTTCATTTCCGGCAAAATGGAATCGTGCGCGAAGTGTTTGGCGTTTTCGTTCATTTGGCCGCGCCAGCGGGCACCAATGGGATAAAAGTGGCGTTGATCGGCGTAAATAACCGGCAGGTTACCGTGCAGTTTTTGCGCCAACTGTTTCGCTTGGTTTTCACTTTCCGGAACCAAATAGCCGTTTTGTTTAATGGAGGTATCCAAAATCTTATAGACGGATTGGATCGCTTTCTCTTGGTTTTCGATGAGCCCCCAACGTTCGAAAAAGATTAACAATGGAAAAAAGGAATACCCGGTTGCCGCCCGGGGAGAGAGACCGCCGGGAATTTGCAAACAAGGATTGCCATCCCGCTTGCAGTGAGCCGACAGTTTACCACCGGTAGTGATTGCCGCGATTTTGGCGCCGCGATTTTTGGCATCTTTGTAGCCTTCCATCGCTTCTTCGGTATTGCCGGAATAGGAACTGGCGATCACCAATGTTCTCGAATCGACATAGTTCGGTAAATTGTAGTTTCGGACTACTTCGACAGGGAGTTTGATTTGATCCACCGTATAGGCTTTAAGCAAGTCACCGCCGATAGCCGAGCCGCCCATCCCGCAGATTACGATGTTTTGAATGTGTTTGACCGCGGGTAACTCGAAAGCACGGGCGAGTTCTTCAGCTAAAGCGCATTGATTCACAAATTCTTCTATGCATTTGAGCATTCCTTCCGGGTCATATTTTTCCCGTGTTGCAAAACGATCTAAAAATAAAGACATCGAAGCGTCCTCCTCAAAAGAGTGTGTTATGAGTTTAGGATAGTTTATTTAGAATGTTGTGAATGGAATCGGCTATATAATCAATTTTTGAATCTGCTTAAAATCATCCGTACCGGCACGCGCCATTAATTCAAACAGCGCCGACTCAACATTGGTGATGACCGCTCCGGCGCCACGCATGCGCTGAAGAGCATTTTCTTTGTTGGCGGGATTGCGGGAGGCCACGGCGTCAAACGGCACATGAACTTGATATCCGGCATGGAGCAGATCGAGTACGGTTTGCAAGACACAAACATGAGATTCAACACCCACAACGAGTATTTGCTTGCGTTTGTGGGATTCAATGGCTTCCCAAATTTCTTGCGCTCCGCAGCAGCTGAAATGGATTTTTTCAATCACTTCTGCGTTAGGAAGTTCTTGTTTTAGTTCCGGAAGGGTATGACCAAGCCCTTTTGGGTATTGTTCAGAAGCGAGAATGGGTATTTGCAGGATGGTAAATGCTTTGACCAGTTTTACGACATTGGATGCGGCGACATCCGGTTCGAACATGGCGGGCAACATCCGAACTTGAAAATCGACAATGAGCAGTACCGTTTGATCTGGGAGCAGGATGGTTGGGTGGCGCATAATAGTATGGTGTTTCGAAATCGTTAGCCTTCCGCGGCTGCCTCTTCTTCTTCGTGTTCGGCCGCGAAGACCTCTTTGCATTTATCATCGACATCGTTCACAAATTTTTGCTGAGTTTTACTGGATATCCGTTTCATTCTGTCGGCATAACTTTTCGCCAATTTCAAGCATTTTTTCGCCGCTTCGTCTTCGCCGAAGCGGAAGTGCAATTTGGACATCAAGAAGTTCATGCCGCCTTCCGACAATTCGCAGGGGATCGAGGAAATATCATCGTTCCGGTAACTGAGTTTC
Source organism: uncultured bacterium (assembly GCA_964449065.1). Taxonomy (GTDB): domain Bacteria; phylum Hinthialibacterota; class Hinthialibacteria; order Hinthialibacterales; family Hinthialibacteraceae; genus CAYVAZ01. Next base: position 18,594 of record CAYVAZ010000023.1, on the reverse strand, counting down.
ATGTATTTGTAGGCTTCTTCCCAATACGATTCAAGCAAGCCTTGATGGCGTTCTTTTGCTTCATCGCCGATTTCTTTGATGAGTTTTTCAAGAAAAATAATGCTCTGAAGATAGTTGGTGCCTACATTGTAAAACCGCGGGGGTGTCATTTTCATTTCCAAATTTGCCGAATCAAAGGCTTCCTCAATGGTCTTTTTCAACTTTGGCCATTCCCAGGTATCCGGCTCGGTATCCTGGTCAAACGATATGCGGATGAGTTGGCAATAGCGGTCAAGAGCCATACAGACCAAGCAGGTTACATGGTCGCGGGGTTCTTCCAGTATTTTTTGCATAAAGGGAACCCCGTATTGATCTTTATTCTGCCAGATTTTTTCGAAGGTAGCCCGGCTGCGGGTGTGCGGCGGCAAGTTCTTTTTCGCGTCTAAAAACGCGCTGTCTTTCTGAAATAGTTCGTAGGTATTGGCGAGCACTTGAAAGCGTTCTTCCACCGTATTGTGGAAATACTCGGCAATTTTGTTGTGTCTTGCCGGACTGCGGGCAAACAATTTATAGTCATCAACACCAAAGCTGTATTCATTGGACGCGGTCAGACATTTGGGGCAAACGGTTGTTTTCATTTCATCCGGGTAGGGTTCGTAATTGCTGATGGGTTCGGTATGCGAAACCAGCCAGTCGTCATAGATTACCGTTTGACTTTTTGCCATGAACTGATAATTGATCATGGTTTGTTCGCAAGCCAAACACGGTGTTTCACGCATCCATAACGACTTTTTCTTAGGCATTATCCCCTCCGGGCACCGAAATATATTCGGTGAATTTCATCTACTTTTGCTTGCCCTCAATATACAACAAAACAAATTAAAAAAACCCATAACATTTCATCCAGATTAAATGAAATAGCCCTGAATTGCAAGGATTGTTAAAACATTATCGAAGAAATTATTATTTTCTTAAATTGCATTTGGTAGAATGTAAGCCATTTTTTTGCCAGGTGAGAGTAGGCGAATTGATTTTGGGCGGTTTTCCGCGCGTTTTTTCCACATTGTTCGACTCTATCCGGATGCGAGAGTAAAGTATGACATTCATGCGCCATGGCCTTTGCATTGGGGGAACAAACCGCGCCGGCATTGTTTTGGTGTACGATTTGTGCCGCGTCTCCCACATTCGTGGTCAGCACGGGGCGTCCGGCTGCCAAGTAATCCATAAGTTTATTGGGCAAGCGCGCTTGATTCGCCCGGTTATCTTCTAAGGGCAGCAGCAATACATCGCAACACGCCAGCCATTTTGGGATGCTTTCAAAAGGAACCACGCCCGGCAGATATACCTGATTGTTAAGAGAAAATTTTGAGCGGAATATATCTTTCTGCTTCTCTTCCACGCCTCCGCCGATGACTACCAGACAAATATCGTTGCGTTTTTGGCAGATGATTTCGAACATGTCCGCCAGCAATTGCATATCCCATAATGAAAACCCTACAAATCCCATGATGTATTTATCTTGGGGGAATGCAACGTCTCTTCGTGATTCTTGCTTATCCAATACAGGGAAAGATTCCACATCGACACCGGAAGGGATCCATGCGATATTATCCGGTGAAATCCCGATATTTAATGCACGCTCATATAATGGCCGGCTGATTACGGTAACCCCATCCGCCCAGACTTTGCTTTTTTCTTCCAGCACTCGTTCAGCTCTGTCCATCCAGGCATAACGGCGTTTCGCGGTAATGATGCCGCCCGCCGTCCACCAGTCGCTCCAATCGGCAAGAAATAACGTGGAAGAAGAGTTGGATCGCAGGAACCGTTTCCACATCCAAGGTAAAAATACGTTGGGGCGGTGTTCAAAGGCGTGAATCACATCCCACTGGTAGCCCATAACGGAAAGCATCCGGTTTATAATATCCCAAGGTGAATAGCCGCCGTCGTGTTTCACAGGATTTCCTAAACGGGGCGTCTGCCAGACGCGAACACCATCAATTGTTTCGATTGTGCCATCGGGATTGTGTTGGTTGGATACGGTCCAAATATCGACCCGGTGTCCTAGTTTGACCAGTTCCCGAGCGAACCCCAAACAACGGAAAAACGAGCCGCGCCAAATTAAGTTGTGGTTTAAGAATAAAATTTTCATGGCATTACGATTGTGCTATTTGCCGAAATTCGGCAGCGTAGGTTTCGCATACATCGTGTATCACATGAAAATACATTTCATAACGCTGATACAAATCTTGCGGTTGGTTTTTGGTTTCATTCCAAAATTCCGGCTGATTGACTTCGACAATGAGACGTTCCAGCGCGGCTTGCAGTTCGTGATAGATTTTGAATCCGCGTTCGATTTTTTCACGCAGGGTCTGTAAGGAGGATACATTGGCTTGACTGTCTTCATGTAAGACTTCGAGAGCTTCCCATGCGGTTTTTTTGCATTCATCCAAATGATTTGCAACCAACAAAATGCTGTGATTGAGTGCGTTCCTATCCCGGACCGGGGGAGAAAGCGTGCTTAAATTGTCGCGCGAAATGGGGTGTTGCGCGTGCTGGTTCAATGCCTCTTGCAAGGTCAAGATTTGGGTGCCCGCGATTTTCGCCCCGCCTTCCGAGGCATCAATACAGGGAACGGTTTGGGTTTGAATCAGTTGTTCTAAAAACCGCAACGCGTCATGCAGATTTTTTGTTGTGGGATGCCTTTGGCCGGTTAAGCCTTCGACGTGGATGGCCGCTACGGTATCTTGCGCATGGCCGCGCTTATACACGAGTGAAGAACCGTCTTCTGAAAGGGCAACGTCCGACAGCAAAGCGCTTCCATCGGCGTGCGATTTGTTTTGTTCAAAGCAAAAATCCATACCGGTCAAAATGATGGGAGAACATCCCGCGGCAATGGCCAGATTTAAAGCCGCCAGGGCAACATTGTTGCTCAAGGGGAGCAAATCCGTTTCTGTGAGTTCCAAGCCGGACAGATAGTTATGAATTTCGTGGTTTCGATTGGGCATACAGAGCAATGGACCGGCATGGGAGTCGGGTATGTTCGGGACCACTTGCGGATCAAAAGCAAGAAGGGTTTCCATGGGCAGGATTAACTCGGCAAAGTGTCGCGCGTTCAGCTCGGAAGGGTCTTTGGTGACAACAACATGCGGTTCAATCCCTTGTTTGATTAGGATTCTGGCGCTGGTATCGACCGCAAAAATCCAGGCATGAGTTTGTGCCGCTTTCAAGTGGGATATGTTGTGATTTAAAGAGGGACCCGCGCCGACGATGACAGCCGGTTCGTTTGAAAGCCGGTCGCGGATATCTCTGGGAAAAAGCGCTTTCGCCATCGCCGGGATGTTGTGAATGAGGTGGGATTGGCATACGTTTCCCATTTCCTGCATATGATTGAGCATTCGTTGTTTGGAATCGTAAAAGCGCCGCAGTTCGGTTTGGATGGTTTGAAACACATGATCTGGATACAAATCTGCAAAGGGGGGGATGACGGCATGCACATCGCGATTTAAGATTATATCATTGAATTTCATGAAAGATGTTTGCAGCCTATGCGGGTCGCAACCGGCCGCGAATTCCACCCGTGGGGAATTCATGAGCGGCTCTAAATCCAACACAGCAAATGATTCCAGCAATAAACGAGGTTCCGGCTCGATAATGATGACCCCATCGGCGTTGCCGCCGTGCTGTTTCATCCATTCCAATGCGTGATACCCAAGCCCCCAGCCGATCATACACACGATCCCCTGCTTGGGTATGGGATTCGAAGCAGCCCAGCGCTCGGCTTCTTGAATGGGATTGTATTGGCTGTGGAGAAAGTGGAAGTGGCCTTCGATTGAGGCTTTTACGGTTGGAATGCCGCGTTTGCCTTCGACCACTGTAATCGCATCAAATAGTTGAAGAGCACCGGTTGACTCTATGATTTCCTGTAAACCGGGGAAATAGCGTTGTAGAAAGGCTTTGTTTTTTTCGAGCATGTTCATGGTCTAATTTGGTAGAGATCGATAGTTGAGAGTGTAGAGGTAGCGGGACGAAGAGAAAGGATTAGCGCAGCATTTCGGAAAAGATTTACAGGGCGTTTTAAACGGAAATGGCTGTTTATCTGTAAAGCAGCAGTCGAACAAGGCGCAACAAAATTAATGGAAAAGCATCCAAGAAATCTCTTTCAATGGTCCCATTATCGGTTTAGTCCTCCCCTTTTTTTGACTGATGAATGCCCCCGGCCTTGCAGCCGGTATCCCCGGCGAATGACGGGACAGATACCGCTTTACAGTTCACGCCAAATTTTGTATACAGATGGGGGGGGGCAAAAGGCAACGCAAATGGAAGGATGTCTTTTTAGAAAAATTATGGACGTTTTTTCCGTATTCATTTATATTTGGATGTTGAACCGTATAGGGTAAGGGAGAGATTATTATGCTTTCATCGAAACAGTGCTTGGGAATCGCTTTATTTGTTGTGTTAGTTATTGGAACTGCGTTCGCGCAAGAAACGGATTTTGATCCGGATGTGGTGGTCGGCGCGCATACCGCTCAAGTCTCGTCATTGGATTATTCCGGCGATGGCACAAGGCTGCTCTCATGCAGCACGGATGGCACCGTAAGGGTTTATAACATCCCGACAGAAGAAGTGCTGGTCAATTTCAGTTTAGAACCCGCGCAATGCACCGCGGTTGCCTTTGTCCCGAACAGCAACCAATTTTTGGTGGGCGATAACAACGCTACCATCCATTTGTATGACAATGGCGGCAACGAAATTCGTACCTACACGGGACATTTCGGCGCGATTACGTCTTTGGCTTTCAATGCCGACGGCTCACAATTTGTTAGCAGCAGCGAAGACAGTGAAGCACGTATTTGGAATACAGATACGGGTGAATCGCTCTTCACATTAACCGGCCATACCGGAAGTGTTTGGTCGGCCGGTTACAACAGCAACAATTCGCTCATCGTAACAGCCGGTGAAGACGATACCGCCATTATTTGGAACGCGGCTGACGGTTCCCAAGTACGCTCACTATCAGGGCATACCGATGATATTAACTCGGTAGCCTTTTCCAATGATGGGACACAAGTTTTAACCGGCAGTTTGGATTTCACCGCCAAACTATGGGAGACCTCTACTGGCAACGAAGTCCGCACCTTCACTGGCCATACCGATTGGGTGTTTGCGGTCGCGTTTTCACCCTCCGAAAACAAAATAGCCACCAGCAGTTGGGATCTAACCACCCGAATTTGGAACATAGACAACGGCCAAACCGAACGGATTTTGCAATCCAACAGCAGCGCCTATACCGCCAACGACTACAAACCGGACGGCACACAACTCGCCACCGGAAACTTTGACGGTGTGATTTGGCTGTGGGATTTGAATACGCAATTAGAAGCCACACCAACGCCGACACATACACCTACATTAACGCCCACTCCAACATTTACACCGACACCCACTGGACCAACAGCCACACCGACTCCGGAAGGCCCCACCCCGACACCGCGTCCCGATGGTTTGGTGTTAACCTTCCGCGACAGCATCAAAGTGTATGACGATGCCAACTCCACAACCGATATCACCGGCCAAACCGATTTCGATACCGCCGAAGGCCGCCAACTGGTTGTGGAATGGGACGCCGACAATTTCAATATCACTGACTGGCACGTGTACGCGCAGGTTGATATTTATGGCTACTTCTTCTTAGGCCGTACCGGCAGCGGCGATGTGCAGCGCTTCGAATGGCCCGGCAGCCAGTTTGTCGCCTCCGCACAAAGCGGCGGCCCCTCATTCGGAAAAACCTACCGCTTCCGCATCTTTGGGCTCTTACCCGGCAACAACGGCTTTAACGTGGTCACACATTCAAAGCCGGTCTCGTTTTTGCTGGAAAGCTCTGCCGAAAGCCCGGTCTTTACCGTGCCGGAAGCCACCGTTCCGGAAGGGACAGTCTTGGTAACGGATGATGTGTTTGATACCGAAGACCTGGGCGGCAAGACTGATACCGACAGCGAAGACCAAAAGGCTCTATTTCTTCGTTGGAACGTGGGCAGCAACGATTATTGGAACTATCACGTATTCATCGGCGTCAACGGTGGCGAACCGGAATTTGCCGGACAAACCAGCGCGGACGATGTGAACTACTTCCGCTGGAGTAATATTCCGCTGTTTGATACCAAAGGTATTTATGTTGACGGTCCGCAATCCGGCAATACCTACAAGTTCCGAATCTTTGGGCTAAAAGGGCAGGGTGCTGACCGGGTCGATCATGTCGGCGAAGTGACGTATGAAGTTCAGTAAGTGAAGT
>CAYVAZ010000023.1:0-12226 GCA_964449065.1 uncultured bacterium | reverse complement strand
GTAAGTGAAGTCCAATAAGCATCAAGAGCGGCGCACCGTTTGAATCAACGCGGGCATAAAAATGACGCAGGCAAACCAGCAGGTGGCCGATCCCATCGCCATTAAGGCCCCCAAGCTGGCAAGGCCTTTGTGCGAAGCAAACATCAAACTGCCGAAGCCCGTCATGGTGGTTAATGTGGTAAGAGTAAGAGTCGTACCGGTGGTATAAAGCGCTTTTTCGATATCACCGGTTTCTTCGTAACGGTGGTATAAATGCACCGCGTTATCGACCCCAATCCCAATCAAAATGGGAATGGCAAAGAAGTTGGCCAAGTTTAAATTCACGCCAAAAATCCCCATAACTTCCACCAACCATAATACGCCCATCAACAGGGGGACCATAATAAAAAATAATGCGCGAAAGGTTTGAAAATCAATAAATACGAATAACGCTACCACAAGAATCGAATACAACCCAACGGTGGTAAACGCGTCGCGCATCAACAGGCTGGACTCATATACCTGCACAGGAGTGCCGGTGACATCGTCCGAAACCTCCCGCACATCCGCAATAAAGTCGCGCATATGGTGCGTTTCCCAAATGTTATATTTTGGAAACGCCATGAGCAGATAGGAACCGTCTTTGCCGATAAACAGGCTGCGCAGGTCTTCCGAAACATCCTCAACACGCGGCGGAGGCTGTGAACAATACTCAGAAATCACCTTCAAAACGTGCCGCGGTTCTTCCAGCAGGATTTCATTCGCGGTTCGCAGGCGCTGCATGATTTCGTCTTGTGTTCCGCTGAGTTGTTCTTTCAGCGCGTTCAGTTGATCCAATACTTCCGCATCGATATCGGGAATTCGGGTCATACCTGCTTGCAGTTGTTCCCGCTGCCGCGGAGGCATTTCCGGATTGTTCCGCAGTTGTTCCCGCATCTCTTTTTTGGATTGAAGCGTTGAAAACAGTTGATTCAGCCGCTGCCGTAATTCGGTGTAAATCGCCGGATTCGGGTCGTAAGGATATTGTTTTTCGATCAAAGGAGAAATGGTATTATGTATGGCGTTTAATTGCGTATGGCGTTCGTTGGGTTGGGAAGGCAGTACATCAGCAATACTGCTGACGGATGCAACCGTGGGCTTGGTCATCAGCTCCGCGGAGGTGCTTTCGATTTCGTCGATGGAATCCTGCAGGTACGCGCAAAACCAGGTAGAGTCTTCGGTCTCTTCAATCAGTTTGTGCTCATATTCAACCGATTCCAATCCCTCCGCCTGCAATTCTAACAGATTGTCATTGAAATGAACCTTCATTGCCTGCGGAATCAGAAAGGCGCTGACCACACAAATGCCAATGACCATCAACACAGGTTTATTGGAAACATGCCGCAAGCCGGCCAAATGAACCGGGGTAGGAACGTGTTCTTTTTTCCGGAAGTGTTTGTCGTACGAATACAAAAACGCAGAGAGAGTCACAAGCATCGCCACAAGGCAGAACACGATGCCGCTGCCCGCCACATACCCCAGCTCAGCCAAGCCAAGGAAATCGGTAAAGAGAGCGAGAAGAAAGGCAACGGATGAAGTCAGCGCGCCGGTAATGATGCCGCTGCCGACGCCATGCAGCGCGCCCAATACCGCGATGGAGGAGACTTTGGATTTCTCCAATTCCTCTTGATAGCGGTGCAGAAAATGGATGCCGAAATCAATCCCCAATCCGATCAACACCAGCGCGAACACCAGCGACAACAGATTTAAATGCCCTAAGGTGAGCGCCACATAGCCGTAGGTCCACCCCATGGCGATCAGTAAGGCGGTCACCGTCAGCAAGGGGCGGATGATCTCACGGAAAAAGATGGAAAATAAGATGAACACACCGGTAATTGCGATCAGGCTGGCATTGGCCATATCTTGGTTGGTGGTACGCATTTCATCCGCCTGCAAAGCGGGGCGGCCGGTTAATCCCGCTTTTACGGAGGGAATCTCAAACGCGGCAACATTGATCGCCGTGCGTATGTCATCGATTGGTTCTTCCACCACGCCGAGCGTTTCGTAATCCTTTTGCGGCATGATCAGCATTAAAAGATACTCTTTGCCGGCGAGCCATTGATAATCCGTGTTGCCGGAAAATTCCTGTTCGATTTCACGAGGGAAGCGCAGCAAGTCTTTGAGAGACGCATCCCGTTTTCCACCGAGGGCATTCAGCAATGGCGTTAAATCTTCACGCGGCTGTATAGAAGGTGAAGAATGGTCGGCCGCGAGAGATTGAGAGAGATTGTATAAAATATGGTCAACGGTCGGGGTATCCCGCAAGGATTTAAAATTATCAATATTGGCTTGAATTCCTGATTGCAACCGGTCTATTTCATTTTGCGGAGCGTAGTAAAGGGCGTATGGTTTCATCCAACTGCGGTCGAACTTGTAAATCACCCGTTCGATGTGTTTGCTGGCATGCAATTGGGTTTCGATCATTTGCGCAAAGCGGATTTTCTCCCCAGCCGTCCCGTTTTCGATGACCACATAAAGAAATTCCAAATCACCGAAGCGCCGTTTGAAATCCTCATAGCGGCGGTGATAATCCAAATCTTCCGACAGCAGCCGGTCCTGGTCGGTGACCATCTTCATATACACCGCGCCATACCCGCCCAAAACGGCAGCCAAAAGGATGGATAGAGCGATCACCAAAAATGGAGAATGGGTCACCAACCGGTGTATCGTCTGAAACAAGAAAGTTCGCATAACAGTCCATCAAACAAGATTCAAAGCGTGTGTTGATAAGCCAACAATTGATAAACCAACAAATATAAGAGTGGATTTTATTTAGAAAAGTGTCACAGACAGTGTCACAGGCGGTGTTACACAAGTGTCACACACAGTGTTACGCGTGTTGTTTGGAATGCTTCAACCAGTGCTGCTTGGCAGCGGCCCCGGCGAGTTGCTTGCCGACACTCCATACCGGACCGGGAAACTTGGTGCATTCCTGCAAAACGGCATCCAACGCGTTGACGATGCGATAGACTTCATCTTCTGTCATGATGAGGGGTGGAATCAGTTTGATGACCTCTTGATGATGGCCGGCTACTTGGGTAAGGATGTGGTGATTCTTATACAGCTGCATGACGACCGCTTGCGCGAACAACCCGTTTTCGGCGGCGTGCAACAGGCTCCATGCGGGTTTAAGCATCAGGGATTTTGGAGGACCGAATTCGATACCGACCATCAACCCTTTGCCGCGGATATCGTGGATGAACTGATGCTTTTGCTGCAAGTGGTTTAATCCTTCCATCAGAGTGGCTCCGCGTTCTGCCGCTAGTTGGGTGAGGTTTTCTTCTTGAATAACTTGCAGTGCTGCCAAACCGGCAGCCATCGCCAACGCGTTTTGTCCGAAGGTAGATGAATGCACTACGCAGCGGTCCAGGCGGCTGAAGACTTTGCGGTAAATTTCGTGGGTGTAGAGAATCGCGCCAACCGGGACCAATCCGCCGCTCAGGGCTTTGGCGCAGGTTATGATATCGGGCTGCAAGTTCCAATGTTCAAAGGCCCACCATTTGCCGGTACGCCCCAAGCCGGATTGGACTTCATCGCAGACAAGCAGGGTTCCGGTTTTGCGGCACAGGGCTTGTATCTTGGTGTAGAGTTTATCATCTTGCGGGTATAGCACGCCCTTCCCGCGTATGGGTTCCAGCACGACGGCGGCGACGCTTTCGGTGAGGAGTTCCGATTCAAGTTGTTCAAGGTTTTCAAAATTGATCTTCGATGCGCCGGGCAAAAGGCTGCCGAAACCTTCGCGAAAGCTCTCATCCCCATTGATAGAAAGTGAACCCATTGTGAGACCGTGGTAGGCGCTGGGTTGAAACAGAATGCGCTGACGGCCGGTGGCGGCACGGCAAAACTTGAGCGCCCCTTCAACCGCTTCGGTGCCGGAATTGGTAAAGAAGGCGTGTTGAATTGTATCCGGGCAGGTTGCCGTTAACCGTTCGGCCAATAAACCGCTGAGCAAAAAGGTATCCATCTGCACAAGGCTGGGCAATTGGGCATCCACCGCCTGGCGGATGGCATCACAGATGACGGGGTGATTGCGTCCCATGCTGAAGACGCCGTAACCGCTTAGGGCATCAAAATATCGGGTGCCGTCTGCCGCGGTGACATAACAGCCTTCGCCCTGGGTGTATTCGTGCTGAAACCCGATCATCTCAAGCACATTGCAAAACACCGGGTTTACGTGGGCTTCGCTTAGCCGCCGGGCGCGGCCGCGGTTTTGTTGGAGTAGATCTGTAAGGTTAAACGTCATGGCTTCCAGCGGTTACACATTGATATTATGGCGCTGCATCACTTCGCGCCATTGGTCTTCGGGCATTTCTTGGGATTCTTCGATCAGCATAACCGGGATGCCGTCTTTGATGGGGTAGCGTTTGCGGGTGGCTTTATCGGTCGAGACAATCCATTCGCCATCCAATACCACAGGAGCGTGGGTTTGAGGACAAGCCAGGATTTCTAACAGTTGATCGCTGATCGGCATAGGTTTACTCCATTCCGTCTCTGTCTCAGTTTATCAGTGGTTCCGTTTTAAGCGGAGATTATACGCGAATCAATCCAGACACACAATATAAATCATTTCGGCTATTGTACCAGGAACAGAAATCGGAATACAGAAAAACTTGCCATCATCTTCAATTTTCACTGTTTTGATTCTCATGGTCCAACAACACCTTGATGGTTTCGCTGTCTTTGGGGACATCGTATATCTGCAAATTATCTATGTAAACAAACGATATTCTCCAATTGCTTGATGAAGAAGTCACTTGGATCAATGGCTGCACTTGAGTGGATTTTGGTTCAAATAATACATGTATCAATTTCCATTCACTAAAATCGCTCTGTGATTCTTCATCAGGGATGTATTCCCAAGTGGAAGCGGCAAATAATGAATTGAATACCGGATCAATCAAACCGATTGTGATTGTGGCGTATTCTTCTGCTGATACATAGAAACGGAAAAGGGCAAGATGGTTAACTTCAACCGGTTTACCGAGTACAACATTTACTTGGCTCCCTCTGGTACTGCTTCCTGTTATCCTCATTCCCATTAATTCACCATTGGTGGCTTTTGCGTTTAACGAGGGATAAGTTTGGTATTGTCTCCTGAAAATACCGCGTAGTTGGCCAAAAGTAGTGGATCCCGATTCAGCGTTTTGAAAGCCGCCTGGAATGACTGTTAAGCCGTGATCTTCTGCGGTTTTGTTTAGTCCATCCAATGGGTTGTCGTAAACCAAACGAACTTCATCTTGCCCAAACGTTGAAACACATGAACAGAGGAACACGAATCCGGCTGCGGATAGCAATTTGGTTAGCAATTTCCCCATGATTTTCTCCCTTATTATTGATTAGAAAGAAGAGTATCACAAAAAAAAGAATCAGAGGCACAAATTACAAATTTTTACATTTGTATCGAATGAGTTGGTTGTTAAGTCGTAGGGTGTATTACAGTCGCGCATAAATTGTATTGACACTTTTTTGGGAAATATTGATATTCGTTCCCAATCTTTTTGTTAAAAGGATATAAACAATATAAACTCGGACTGTTCAAATCCCGACTGAATTGGTGAAAAAAATATCTAAATCTGCTTTGCAGGTGTTGACACAGAATTAGGAATTTTATAAACTCAAATTCTAACATTGGCGGGTTGACTAAGCCGACTGATTGTATGATATTTAATGCGAATGCTTTGAATGGATGAGTCATCCCAGGGTTTATATGAATGATGAACCTAGCCAAAAAAAGTACGAATTGCTGCGTACCGCGGGCCAATGTTCTTTGATCCCGTGTTATCTGGCGGTTTTTCCCTTTGTTTACGGATGGATCGGAAAATGGCTGGATCAGTACTTTGGCACCAATTGGCTGGGCTTATTGTTTGTCATCATAGGCGTATTTTCCGGTGTCCGGCAATCGTATTTTATCGTGAAACGGTTGCGCAATAATTTTAAAACGTTTTAGCCGGAAGTAGGTTTTCAGTGCAGCCAGAACGCTTTGTTCGTCTGTTGCCGGTTTCTATATTTATTACGGCTATAACCGGTTTGGCGCTGTACATGACCGGTAAGAATGAATCTTCAATGGGACTGATGGTTGGCGGGATCTGGTCAACCCTTAACCTTTGGGTTTTGTATAAACTGTTTCAAGAAGTGTTTTTTCAAAACCGTCCGTTGCCGATTTTATTGTTTGCGCAACTGAAGTTACCGGTTTTATATGGATTGGGCTATTTGGCGCTTCGCTATTTGAAACTGGATTTGCTTTGGGCGGTTGTGGGATTTCATATCCCAGTAATGGTGATTGTCTTTGTTGCATTGGCCGGTGTTTACAAGCAGCCGGATGGTGAATAGACAGAAACTTATTATATAGATTATTTAGATTGAGGAACGATTCATGGCGGCGGAAAAAGAATTGGCAGAAGCTGCAGCCCCGCACGCGGCGGAAGGCGCGGCACACCCTCCAGAGTTGCCGAATATTATCCATCTTTTGCATGAGGCATTTGAGGATAATGCCATCATTAATTTTCTTTATGTATGGAACTATCAGGTTTACATGCTGATTGGTATGGTATTCATCTTTTTCTTCTTTACCCGCGCTGCCAAGTCTTTTTCGCTGATCCCCGGCCGGTTGCAGGCCTTTTTGGAAATGATTGTGATGGGGCTTTTTGATATCGTCGCGGGCATATTGGGTGAAAAAGAAGCCCGGCGTTATTTTCCTCTTATCGGTAGTTTGTTTATTTTTATTTTCACAATGAACTGGATGGGGTTGGTGCCGCTCTTACGGGCTCCAACATCCAACATCTGTGTGACCGCGGGACTGGCGATTTGCGTCTTCTTATTCTGTCAATATACCGCCCTTGTCCGTTTGGGGCCGGGAAAATATTTTTATCATCTGTTGGGTGAGCCGAAAGACCCGATCGGCTGGTGTTTGACCCCCTTATTTTTACCGCTGCACATTATGGAAGAATTCATCAAGCCGCTCAGTTTGGCTGCCCGGCTTTTTGGAAATATTCTGGGAGAAGATATTCTCCTCGGCGTGATGATGACGCTTGGATTGGGGATTGTTGGTGCCTTAATGCTGGCATCCGGCTTTGAAGGCGATCCGTGGATCGGCATTCCGCTGCATTTGCCGTTTATGTTTGTGGCGATGCTGCTGGGGACCGTACAGGCGCTGGTGTTTACCATGCTTACGACGTTGTATATATCAACCGTTGTGCCGCATGACGATCATCACTAAATAAGAGATTTGTAACGAAACCAAAATTCTCGGTTGAGAATTCAATAAACGAATAGGTGTTTAACCAGGAGGTTATGATGGAACAAGCTGCTGCATTACTCAGTTCAGACGCTGCATATCACATTGGGATTGGATTGGCCGCAATCGGTTCCGGTTTTGGAATTGGTTTTGCCGCGAAAGGCGCTGTAGAAAGTATCGCCCGTCAACCCGAAGCCGGCAATAATATTTTTACCAGTTTTATTGTAGGAGCCGCGTTGATCGAAGCGTTGACCATTTATGCCTTTATCTCTGTGTTCTTGCGCGGATAATCCAAACAGAAAACAATCTTTCTAAGCAAGGAGATGTATTGTGAATAGTTCTCTCCAAATGCTTAATCAATTCGTGGTTACGGCTTCCGAAGGGGGAGCGGAAAACTACTTTGGTCAAGTCATTATCACCATCATTGTGTTTTTGCTGGTGTATTGGATATTGAAAGAATACGCTTTTGATCCGATTTTGTCGATCATCGATGAGCGCCGCGACAAGATTGCGGAAGATTTAAAGAAAGCCGAAGATCTTCAGCAGGAAGCCAAGCGCGAACGCGACGAGTTGGATGAACGCCTGCGCAACATCGAAACCGAAGCGCGCGCAAAAATGCAGGAACTCATCAGCGAAGGCAAAGAAATCTCAAAGTCCATTCAGGATAAGGCTCATGTTGAAGCGTCCGCGATTTTGGAAAAGGCACAGAAAAACATTCAAGCCGAAACCGAACGCGCGCGGGTGGAGTTGAAGCATGAAATCGTCAGCATGACCCTGCAAGCGACGGAAAAACTCATTCACGAAAAGCTGAATGACGAAAAACACCGGCAATTGGTAGACAACTTTCTTTCGGAAGTAGAAAGGAACTAAGGCGTGCAGATCGATCAAACGGTTGCCAACAATTACGCTCACGCGCTGCTGATGGCCATCCAAAAGGTAAATTTGCCCTTGGATGAGGCCTTGAATGAAGCCAATGCGATTGAAGAATTGATCGAAACGCATCCCAAGTTCATGGTGTTTTTAATTGGCCCCCAGTTTCGCGAAGATGAGAAACAGCGATTTGTAGAAAAAACACTGAAGGGTAAACTGGCGCAAACGTTCTTCCTGTTTTTGCTGCTGCTTCTTCGCCGCAACCGTCCGGAATATCTTCCCGCAATTTTAGCGCAGCTAAAATTGCGGATTGAAGAAACGCAGGGCATTGTATCCGGCACGGTGCAAACGGCCATTGAATTGAGTGATGAGAGAAAAGAGTACCTTCAAAGAAAGTTGGAAGAAACATTCAAGAAGAAATTTCATTTTGCGTTTAAGGTGAATCCATCGTTGATTGGCGGGGTGCGTGTGCAGTATGGCGATATGCTATTGGATTCCAGCATTGAAACCGGTTTAAACGATTTGCGCAAAAAATTGAGAGAAGCAAGAATTTTGCGGGTTGCTTCGTAGCGGTTTAGCGGCACCGGATACAACGCCGCATCATTACGTTAGAACTATTATACGTTAGAAATACTCCACAAGGGAGTGTGAGGTAATCATGGCACTGCGACCGGAAGAAATTACATCTGTATTGGAACAAGAACTGTCCTCGTTTGAAGCCGGGCTTCAAATGGATTCCGTTGGCACGATCCTGCGGATCGGCGATGGGATTGCTACCATATACGGCTTGCAAGACGCGATGGCGGGTGAGCTGCTTGAGTTCCCCGGCGGCACATTGGGCATGGTGTTAAACCTGGAAGAAAACAGCGTGGGTGCTGCGCTCTTTGGTTCGGATACCCACATTAAAGAAGGTGATACCGTAAAGCGGACGGAGAAAATCGCTTCCGTACCGGTCGGCGACGCGTTATTGGGGCGTGTTGTGAACCCGGTCGGTGAACCGCTTGACGGCAAAGGCGCCATCGCTACCGAAGAAACCCGTCCGATTGAGATTCCCGCACCGAGCGTGATTGACCGCCAGCCGGTTAAAGAGCCGCTGATGACTGGGATCAAGGCGATCGACTCCATGATCCCGATCGGCCGCGGCCAGCGTGAGTTAATCATCGGTGACCGCGGTACCGGCAAGAGTGCGGTGGCCATCGACACCATCATCAACCAAAAAGATACTGATGTTCACTGTGTTTATGTTGCTATTGGCCAAAAAGCGTCAAGCGTGGCGGGTGTGGTTGAAGTGCTTCGTAAAAACGGCGCGATGGAATACACCACCGTTGTTTCCGCGACCGCGGAGCAACCCGCGCCATTGCAGTATATCGCTCCATACGCGGGCTGCGCGATGGGCGAGCATTTCTTGTACAACGGCAAGCATTCTCTTGTGATTTATGATGACTTAACCAAACAGGCCGCAGCTTACCGCCAGTTGTCGCTGCTGCTGCGCCGTCCTCCCGGACGCGAGGCCTACCCCGGTGATGTGTTCTATCTGCACAGCAGATTGTTGGAGCGCGCGGCGAAATTGAATGATGAAAAAGGCGGAGGATCCTTAACCGCTTTGCCGATTATTGAGACCCAGGCAGGTGACGTTTCGGCTTATATTCCGACCAACGTGATTTCAATTACCGATGGCCAGATTTATTTGGAGCCGGACTTGTTCTATGCGGGGGTTAAACCGGCGATTAATGTAGGGCTTTCCGTCTCCCGCGTTGGCGGAAGCGCGCAGACCAAAGCGATGAAATCAATCGCCGGCCGTCTTCGTCTTGACTTGGCGCAATACCGCGAACTTCAAGCCTTTGCGCAGTTTGGTTCGGATTTGGATAAATCCACTCAAGCCCAATTGACCCGCGGGGAAAAGATGACAGAGATTCTTAAGCAGGATCAATACGATCCGCTTTCACTTGAACGCCAGGTCGCCATCATCTATGCCGGCGCGAATGGTTTCTTGGATGACGTGCCCACAAAAGATATTAAAAAATTTGAAGCAGGGTTGTTTCCCTATTTAGAAAAAGAATATCCGGATGCGATTCATGCTATCCGCGATGAAAAAGTGATATCCGATGCCTCCAAAGAAAAACTGAACGAAGGTATCAAGAAGTATAAAGAGCAGTTTAAGGCTAGCTAATTTATAGAGTATTTTTGGGGATGATTGCTGGCTTCGATCCCTCTTTGCCCCCGAATAAGGGGGGAACGCCAAACAGAATTTTACGTGATTAGGTTGGATTATGCCGTCAATTAAAGATTTGCGACGCCGGTTAAAGAGTGTGAAAAACACCAAGCTCATCACACGGGCTATGCGTTCGGTTTCTGCGTCTAAAATGCGGAAATCACAAGACCGCCGTGAAAAGGCAAAGCCGTATGCCGATCATTTGAAGGCATTGGTTTCGCGGGTGGTATCCAGCGCCGGGCTAGAAGGTCAGCCCTTGGCGGAAGTCCGTCCGGTGGAAAAGCGCTTGGTGGTGTTATACTCCTCCGACCGCGGGTTGTGCGGCGCGTTCAACAACACGATTAACCGCTACTGCCAGGATTACTTAAGCGAAACCTCCGGTATCCCAACGGATTTATACATCGTCGGCAAACGGGCGAACGATTTTTTTAAAAAACGCTCGTATAACATCACCAAAGCGCATGTGGATTTTTTGGGAAACATCGATGTGCCCCGCATTCTGGAAATCGCCAAAGAAATTCGCCATTCATTTGAAACCGGCGATTATGATGAAATAGTGTTGCTACACAATTCGGCGGTATCGGCCATGACGTATTTGCCCAAGCGTGAACTGCTGCTGCCGTTAAAAGGCGATGAACTTGCTGTTGTCAAAGAATCCGAAGAAAAAGACGGCATGAAGAGTGAATATATATTTGAACCGAATGCCGAAGCCGTGTTATCACAGTTGTTACCAAAATATGTAGAAAACAAAGTATTGTTCGCGTTTTTGGATACCTTCACGGCAGAGCACCAAGCCCGCATGTTGGCGATGAGTGCCGCCAACGAGAACTGCGAGGAGCTGATATCCTCTATCACGCTTGATATGAACAAAGCGCGGCAAACGATGATTACCAATGAAATTCTTGAAATCGTCAGCGGTGCGGATGCCCTTTCCGGGTAGCATGGCTGGATACACGGCTGGATAAAAGAGAGGTAAGACATGTCAAACGAAGGTGTGATTCGCCAAGTGATCGGGCCGACGGTCGATATCGAATTCGATTCCGATCATCTCCCCAATTTGTTGAATGCTGTTATTGTCCATGATACCACCAACAACCGCGATCTGACGGTTGAGGTCGCGCAGCATGTCGGCAACAACTTGGTTCGCTGCGTTGCGATGGCTTCGACAGACGGGTTGGTGCGCGGCATGAAATGCACCGATACCGGCAAACCGATCAGTGTTCCGGTGGGCGATCAATCCTTGGGCAGAATGTTTAACCTGCTGGGTGATCCCATCGACGGCAAAGGGCCGGTACCCAATCCGGAGCAACGGAACCCGATTCACCACCCCTCTCCCGAATTTGTCGAACAGGTTCCGGTGGCGGAACAATTCGAGACCGGCATCAAGGTGATTGACCTTCTCGCTCCGTATTCAAAAGGGGGCAAGGTTGGACTCTTCGGCGGCGCGGGTGTCGGCAAGACCGTTATTATTATGGAACTCATCCGCAACATCGCGGCAGAGCACGGCGGTGTGTCGGTGTTTGGCGGTGTGGGCGAGCGGACCCGTGAAGGGAACGACTTATACCTTGAAATGAATGAATCCGGCGTTATCGACCGGACCGCGTTGGTATTCGGTCAGATGAACGAACCGCCGGGAGCGCGCCAACGGGTCGCGCTTTCCGCCTTGACCATGGCGGAATATTTCCGCGATGAACGCGGGCAGGACGTGCTGCTGTTTATTGACAACATCTTCCGTTTTACGCAAGCGGGTTCTGAAGTATCCGCGCTTCTTGGCCGTATGCCGTCCGCGGTGGGTTACCAGCCGACGTTGGCAACCGAAATGGGTGTTTTGCAAGAGCGGATTACATCGACTACGAAAGGGTCTATTACGTCTGTGCAGGCGATTTACGTTC
>CAYVAZ010000022.1:0-26805 GCA_964449065.1 uncultured bacterium | reverse complement strand
CACAACAAAAACCATTTTTCAAGCAATAGACATTCATGGATTGCGTAACATCAGTTAAGTAAGGCATTTGCTTACGATATGTTCATTATGTTCATTGTGGGTAAACCACAGCAAGTTGGGGGAAACACAGAGGGGTTTGTAACCACGTATGATAGAAACCGGGTAGCATCGGCTTCCAGCCGGTAATATGTGCACTTTAGCAACCACAGCCAACCACTCGTACCGAAAGCGGATATTTCATTTTTCGTTTGGTATAAGTTTACCCCTTTTCGCTATTTAATTTTATCACATTTGAACAAAACCATCTAAACACAAAACCTCTAAACATAGAAAAAGGGCGGAGCCCGTCGACTCCGCCCTCAGTTTAAGACCTCAGGATTTTGTTTTTGTTAGCGCTAGAAATTAACCACCGAGCAAGTCGGCGTCAAAGTGTTCTGGTTTGTCGTCGATTGCACGAACAACTACGTCGTCAACCAATGCGTCGAAACCAGCTGCTTGAACAACCAAGAAGGCTGCATCAACACCACCGGAAGCAACAGTACCGGAAACGGTAACTTTTTGCCATCCGTCAGCAGGCAATTGTGAAGGCAATTTGGTTGCTTGCAAGCTGAAACCTGCACCGTCTGTCAAAGCAAGAGCAAATGCGCCTTCGCCGCCGCCGCTTTGTACGTAGCACTCAGCAGCGACTTCACCGCCAGGCAATAAAGTTTGTGTGGCAGCGTTCGCAATACCGCCTGAACCGTTCAGGGCCAAGCTGCCTGCAGAAGCAAAGTTGCTTGCAGAATCAGCAGCAGGACCGGAAGCACCAGAGCCAAGAATGTCAGCAATCCAGCCGTCTGTGCTGTCTGCGGAAACACTCAATGGTACAGTGTGGTTCGGGTTTAACGCAAAGTCATGCAATGGGCCGGCACTTGCAACAGTCATACGTACAACATCTACTGTTACAGAACCGCCACTGGAAGCAACCTGAACAGCAGGAATAACACTGCCGCTGGTTACCGTGAAGGAAGTCGCCAAGCCTTTTACAGTACCGGAAGCGTCGATTTGAGCGCCGCTTGAGTTGGTGAAGCTAACCGTTTCACCAGCCAAGGCACCATCAAAGCCAACAGCTGCGATAACTGCATTTGCATCAGAAGTTTGGTAGTAAACGGTTACGGTAGCCATACTGCCACTTACAGGAATCGGCGAACCATCACCAAAAACCAATGCAGGAGCATCAGCAGTAGCGGTGTGGGTTCCAACAAATGGAGCGCCCAATTCAGTTGCGGCAGAAGCCAAGACGTGTACCGCATCGGTACCGGCTGCAGTTGCACCCAAAGTAACGATGTGGTTGCCGCTGAAGTTGTCGCCAGCTGTTACGGTATAAGAACCGTCGGCGTTCAATTCAACAGTCAATTGACCATTGCTTCCACTTGCTACATCACCATTAATGGTACGCTCGCGCAAACCAGTTACAAGGTCGGTTGTCAAACCAACAGAAGCGATGGTTTGAATCAACGCCGCCGCGCCGGTAACGCCGCCACCCGTTACACCACCAGGTGAACCGGTGCCGCCGCCGCCGCCTTGAGGCAAGTTGCCCAAAGGTACGGAAGAGCTAAACGAACCACCAGGTGCCAAGAACTGAGCGAATTTGTTTCCGCCGTCTACACCAACCCAACGGTTGTTGTTGTTGATGTCCGGGCCGTTGGTGATGTTAAAGGTACTGACAAATACACTGCTGGAAACAGTCAATGTATCTGTGCCATTTGTGCCTTCAACGGAAAATGTGGTTGAGCCGACATCGGCCAACCCGTCTACAGTCGCGACATTGTCTGCATTGGCGCTTCCACCACTTACGGTGTAGGAAATATCACCGGCTGTGGAGTTAAAGAAGTCGTCCAAGTCAAACGTGTCGGATGCAGTTGTTCCAGGAGCAAGATTCACATCCGGCGGATCTACCGCAAGAAGCGTATCTGCGTTTGCTACTGGAGCTGCGAGCAGCGCTAAGGCTGCAAAACTTGTTAGTACTGACAGCTTTCTCATTCGATACGTCCCCCTTTCTAGGGTTTAAAGATTTAGGTTTGGTAAATTTACCAATCCTAGAGGAGCAAATAGCTTTTAAATGATATCCGCCTCCTTCTCTGTCATATCGAATGGCGTTATGTAATTTTGTCTTTTCATTTTTTCATTCCCAATACAACCAAACTGACAGATCAATACGTACTCTGCTATTTTCGTCTTAACTATAAGATAACTTGAAGTTTATGTCAAGCGGGATTTCAAAAAAGTTTCGATTTGTCCCGAAAAACGCTATAAACACAAATCAAATGTAATTGTCTAAATTCACTCAGCTTACAACCAGTTCTTCTTTCGTCTTCTGCAAATCCAAAAATATCTTAACAATAAACTCACCGGACGAATACCATAAATCCGAAAAAAGTCGATCAATGTAAGGTAATCAAACTGCTTTCGATAAGAATTACATGCCCGCCATTTCGATATGAACGAACGTAAAAATCGTCTCACGCCCCAGTTTTTTAGCAAAAAATACAACCGTAGACGCTCATGGTAATAATGATAGTCAATCTGTTCGTGTGTCAACCGTCCTTTTTCCGCATAACGGTGCAAAATCTTTACATTAGGATCAACAACAAGACGGTACCCCTTTTTTCGGATACGCTCACACAAATCTCCGTCTTCATATAAATAAAAAAAGTATTCATCAAATCCGCCGATTTCCTGAATCACATGCAATGGATAAATTGAGAAACAAGTCGAAATGACTTGTGGTATGTCAATAGGAACGAGAGAATTAGGAGCGTCATGATTTGCCTCCCAATCCATGCAGGGTGTCCAACACCAGAGTTGGATTAACTCTTCATCGGTAAAGAAGATTCCAGCCATCCCGCCAATGGATGGGTCAGCTTCCATCTGTTTAACAAACGTTTGTAAAGCGCCCGGTGTTCGCAATTCCGCGTCCGAATCCATATAAATAATGTATTTACCGTTCGCAACCCGGGTTCCCTGATTGCGGGCAGCACTGGCACCAACGTTTTCCCCATTTTCAATTAGTTTGATTTCTCCAGATGAACGAAGCCACTCCAATGAACCATCGGTCGAGCCGTTATCCACGACAATATACTCAATGTTTGGATAGTATTGATCCTTTAGAGACTGAACCGCCGCCTGTAATAGTTCTTTGCGGTTCCATGAGATAAATACCACAGATATTTGAGGGTTAGATTCCGTAGATTGAGATAAATTCATAAGAGAAGCGTATTATGAAACGTTATGCCACAACGGCTATTTTGTTTTGCTGCCGCTGTTCTTCCCATTCCACCAAACTGGTCAGTACAAAACAACTATGCGTGCAGGCACAACCAGTAATTTGATTCCGGCGCCGGTCCGCCATTTCGGATGCCCATAATTTTCCCAGGTCGTATTCATAATCCGCCAAATTCGCAAACGGTGTGGTGAACTCACACGCGGCAACGGAACCGTCACTGTAGATTACGCCGATAGTCCGGCCGGCAGTTAAACATTTAAAGGGAGTGGGGATTCCCTTGTACATATTGATTTGGGTTTCCAACTGCTGCACACACTGCTGATGCACCCCACCCTCACGCTGGTTAATCCGTTTGATGGCGTCAAGAATCTCATCCAATTTCTCCATCGGCGGCAAGTCAGAGTCGCGCGGGTCTTCTTTTTGCCGTATCGCTTCCGGGATATCCCATGCCGAAAAACTTTCGCCGCGCACCAAATCATAAGCGTGTTCCACCCCAACTTCGTACCATAACGTGTCGGCAATCTCTTCAATATACTCATAGTTTGAACGGTTGATGTTGGTCAAAACTATCGGGCGGAAGAACGGATGTTTTTCTTTTAAATCAACCAACCGCTTCAGGTTTTCCAATATCTTTTTATAACTGCCGGGCATCCGTCTTACCTTATCATGCTGTTCTTCCGGCCCGTCGATGCTGACCTGAAAGGTCAAATACTTCTCATACTTCAACGCAAGGTGGCTGGTCACCAATTCTTCCATACGTTTCATCAACAAACCGTTCGTGTTGATTTGCACATGATGGGATTGATTATCCCGATAGAATGTTTCTACAATTTGATGCAGATCGTTGCGCAAAAACGGCTCGCCGCCGGTAACCGATACCGTCCGCAATGGGGGAATGGAAGCCGCCATGACTTCCAATTCACGCAGGGAATGCTCATCGCCGGGGGCGTCAATGCGCTCCCAAAACATACAGTGATCGCATTTCATGTTGCAGCGGTCGGTGACAAATAGAATAATGTCTTTCAAATGCGCTGCGGGATACACACCGCGGGGGTCGTTCGCGCTGGAATCCCACCATTGCTTGATGCGGTTAAACATACGGAATCCTTTGGCTTGCCATTTGTTTGGATGTATGGCAATTTCAATACATCCTAAACGGATATAAACTGAGTGTAATATAGCAGATTGAACCCATGAATCAATTGCATACTCAACCAGTGTCCAATCCTCCTGCTCTTCCCCGCCCAATGGTTAACATTGCCCTGGCGTTCATGGCCGGAATCATCTACGCAAAATTTTTCCCGGTATCGCTGCCATCCGTCTTAGTAATCATTCTGCTTTTAATTATGGCTTGGTTCGCATGGGTAAAAGGCGCCAACATCACAAAATCCAATACTCACTCTGCAATTCTGTTTCTACTCATCGGCATTTTAGGCGCAGGAAGAATGGAATTGCAGATTCTAGCATGGAAGTCCGCATCCGAAACAGTAGAAACCATCGCGGCGCAAGGAGAATCAATCCTAACAGGAACCGTTATCGGGAAAAAACGGTATGATCATAAAAACGGCTATCTGGTTCTCAACCAAGTCACCGCCAAGACAAGTCAACGAACGTATTCTCTCCCCGGCAAGTTGGAATGCTTTGCCCCTTCTCCAGTTGTTGAAAATATCACATTAGGAGACGGCATCCGATTTACAGGACACCTCTCACCCGTCCGGGGTCCATCCATCCCATCGGCATTTAATGAACAAGAATACCTGCAATCCAAAAACATCCACGCCAGTGTGTATCTGAATAAACGTTCGCCGGTTCATTTAGTGGAAACCAATACGGCTCCATCCATTTGGGGGAGGGGTCTCGCATGGGAAAGTATCAAACGCATCCAGAATTTTGTAGATGCATCAGACGAGCAGCAAAAAATTATCTCCCTCCTTGCGTCTATATGCTTCGGTATTCGCGGGGAAATGCCAATTGAACTAAAAAACCGGCTGCAAGAATCCGGGTTGGCGCATATCACCTCCATCAGCGGGTTGCACGTAACGTTCATTCTCTATCTGCTGTTTTGGGGATGTAGAACTCTTCGCTTGAAAAGAAACCACGCGGCTTTTCTTACCTTATTCCTTTCTATCTTTTATTTATGCTTGGTAGGATTCCGAATTCCATCTATCCGCGCGGTATTAATGGCGTGGGTGTTATTGGGACAGCATATCGTACAGCGCAAATCCGACCCCATGAATTCGCTAGGACTCGCGGCATTTATCCTTTTGCTAATCAGTCCCAATGAACTCTTTCTCGCTTCGTTTCAACTGTCATTCATGGCGGTGTTGATACTCCTGCTGATTGCTCCTTACGATCAATGGCTGCAAACCAAAATTTCATTCCAACCGCTATTGTGGAGTATTCGCGGTTTTGCTTCATCACTGGCTGTGGTCATTGGCTTGGCACCATTCACCATTCACTATTTTCATCTTCTCAGCTGGGGAGCCGTTTTCGGCAATGTAGCAGCCATACCTGTTTTATCGCTGTTGCTGCCGCTAACGTATATGTGGTCTATATCTTTATTTTTACCGCTTCAATCAATACAAGAGATTTTAGAGTACGTAGTCATAGCCCTAAGCGATGCCTTGATTGCCGTTATCGGTTTTTTCTCTCACCCTGCATTTTGGTTTGTGCTTCCAAGTTGGAGCCTGTATTTTTCCACGATATTCCTTTTGGTCCTTTTACTCATCCTTCATCCCCGCCGCGTATTATTTCAGTTCGGAAGTGTACCTATTTACCGTTATCAAACCGCGCTGCTTTTGCTGGCCGTATTTCTATTTGGCAGCATTGCAGCAAAACCCTACCAACCCTTACGGATAGACTTCCTTGCCCTGGGCCAAGGCGATTGCATTTTTGTCCACACTCCTTCCGGGAAAACCATGCTGGTGGATGGGGGTTCGCCCCATTATAAAAAGAGAAAATACCGTTTCAGCCGTTTGCAGGAATATCTCTTATCGGAGGGCATAAACCGTATTGACGTCATGGTACTTTCCCACCCCCAAGCGGACCATATTGGAGATTTTACCAATATCGCCGCCAATTTTGATATCGGACTCTTCCTCGAAGGTGTCGAAGACTCTGATTCAGTTTCCTACAAAGAATTGAGGGGCGTTTTGAAAGAAAAACAGATCAACAGCATCAAAGTCAACTGGGGAGACTCGTTTCGGCTGGATTCCAAAACTCTTTGTTGGATTTTGCATCCCCAAACCAATGCAACCACTCAAAAAGATATCAATGAGCAGTCGGTTGTTATGATTGTAGAGTCGTTCGGAAAAAGGATACTTTTAACCGGCGATATCGGCTTTTCAACCGAAAAAATGCTTCGTAGCCAATTGAATAATTGGGATATAGACATCATGAAAGTACCGCATCACGGCAGCCGTTATTCCAGCAGCCAACTCTTTTTGCAAGAGACCTTGCCTGAATTCGCCATCATCCAAACCGGCAGCAACACCTATGGCCATCCTCACGCGGAATCCATCAAAAGATTAGAAAAAATTAAAGCAAATGTACTCCGCAACGATAGAGATGGTACAGTACGGCTTACCATATTCCCGCAACGTTATAAAGTATTGACAACACGTACGAACCGAATTTTCCAGCACATCCCGAATACAAACTGATAATAGCCAAATGAACTTTTTTTGATTTTGCTATTGACAAAACCCTTCGTACCCTAAATAATATTGTTGGTTTAAGATAACACAAGAAAACGTCATGAAACAAAATTCAATTTGCGATGAAGTATTGGCTACACTTCGGCGCATCAACAGAGCTATAGAGCTGCACTCAAAACAATTGATTCGCAATTATGGAATCACCAGCCCGCAGCTCATGTTACTGCACGAGCTGGCAAATGGTGAAAATGAATATGCCTGGGCCGGTGATTTAGCGAAACGGCTTTCGCTCTCGCAGGCTACCATCACCGAAATGCTGAACCGCCTGCAAAAAAAAGAGTACGTCGAACGGGCAAAAAGCCAACTGGATAAACGAAGGGTCTTCATCACCTTAACCGCATCCGGAAAAGAGGTGTTGGATAAAGCCCCGTCTCTACTGCAAGAACGCTTTTTAAATGAGATGGATAAATTGCAGGATTGGGAACAAACCAGTCTGCTCGCTTCGCTGCAACGGATTGCATCCATGATGGAGGCGAAAGATATTGAAGCGGCTCCAATTTTATACGCTGGCCCACTGCAAGAAGATGATTCTGAGATTTAACAATAACTATATTAAAATTATACATAAACTATACAAAAAAAAGCAACTAAATACTACACCAAACTAAAACTTAGAAAGAGAGGGTTGCTATGGTAACTTCAAACAAAATGAATACAGTAGAACCATTAGAGGACATTTTATCCGGTACGATTGAGGTGGAATTTCCTGATTTGGAAGACACGATTTCGCAAGACAAAGAATTTTGCTTTGTTACCATGGATGGGATCACCCGTAAATTTCGCTTTCATGATTACAACGAAATTTATGCCATCCCTGGACTGTATGAACGGATTTTCTATCAAGAGTTGGAGTGCTGTTCACCAAAAGTTGTCTGTCAATTGCTTTTAGATCAATTGGAAGACAAAGGTATTCTGCCTTCCGATTTGACGGTATTTGAGATCGGGGCCGGCAACGGGATGGTTGCGGAAGAAATGAAAACAATGGGCATCGAAAACATCATTGGTTCCGATATTATCATGGAAGCAAAAATCGCGGCTTACCGTGACCGGCCGGATGTCTACACGGATTATTTCACGGTGGATCTCACCAATGTTCCGGAAGAAGTAGAAGAGAAAATACGGGAATACAAAATCAATGCAATGGTCACAGTCGCGGCATTGGGATTCGATGACATTCCGCCGAGAGCGTATGCAAAAGGCTTTAATTTCGTAAAAAACAATGGGTGGATCGCGTTTAACATCAAGAACGATTTTGTCAATAAAAGCGATTCCACCGGCTTTCAACGCATGATACACCGCATGGAAGAAGACGGCATCTTTGAAGTCTGTGCCAAAAAAGAATACCGCCACCGCTTGAGCACGAATCAAACTCCATTGCCGTATTTCGCGTATGTGGGACGCAAACTGAAAGACATTCCTGAATCCATGATTCAAGAAGCCTCGTAATCATCTATGATTTCGCTGAATAATGTCAGCAAAGTATTTCCTGACGGCACACGAGCGGTCGATCAGGTCTCGTTTGAAGTGCAGCCCGGTGAACTCCTCGTTCTGGTGGGGACATCGGGTTGCGGAAAAACGACGACCATGAAGATGATCAACCGCTTAATTGATATGACTGAGGGAACCATTGAAATCGACGGGACCAACATCCTCGATCAAGATCCCATCCAACTCCGGCGCCATATCGGGTACGTGTTTCAAGAAACCGGCCTGCTTCCCCACATGACCGTCAGCGAAAACATCAGCATCCCCTTACGCCTCATCGGTGCTTCAAAACAAGAACAGCGTAAACGCGCCCGCGAGTTGATGGAGTTAATCCACCTGCCGTCGGATGAATACGAAGACCGTATGCCCCACCAACTTTCCGGCGGACAGCAGCAACGGATCGGCGTGGCCCGTGCCTTGGCCACGGACCCGGATTATTTGCTTATGGATGAACCCTTCGGCGCGTTAGACACCATCACCCGTGTTGCCCTGCAAGATGAGTTCGTATCAATCCAAGAGAAAGTCTCCAAAGCCATCGTTTTCGTAACCCACGACCTCTTTGAAGCCTTCAAACTTGGAACCCGCATCGCCGTGATGAATCAAGGGCGTATTGAACAAATCGGCACCCGGCAGGAACTCAGCCATAATCCGCAATCGGAATATATCAAAAACCTATTGCGTACATTCCAAAACCAAGTTGAACTGTTCAGCAATTGATGGTCAATATCCCCTTTTGTAATGGGGAATGGAAAAATCATGAACGACCTGTCTTTTCTACAATTTGTCTACGAACGCAGACACGACCTGCTCGACAACACCATCGAACATTTGTTTCTTACCGGTGTTTCCGTGCTGATCGCCGTTGCGATTGGCATTCCATTGGGCATCCTTGCGTACCGTTCCGTCTGGCTGCGCAATATGATTATCCCCCTTGCCAATACCATTCAAACCATTCCCAGTCTGGCGATATTGGCTTTGTTGCTACCTCTGTTAGGAATCGGAGCCACGCCGGCGATCACTTCGCTGACCTTATATGCTTTACTGCCAATCATCCGAAACACCTACACAGGAATCGCGGAAATTCCCAAACCGGTTTTGCAAACCGCCGAAGGCTTGGGCTTTTCATCCGCGCAAAAATTATGGATCATAGAACTGCCGCTGGCCGCCCCCGTGATGATTGCGGGAATCCGTACCTCAGCGGTTATCTGCGTGGGCATCGCCACACTTTCAGCGCTAATCGGCGCCGGAGGATTAGGCGATTTCATTGTGAGTGGGCTAAGTCTGAATAACACCAGACTCATCATTCTTGGCGCGGTACCGGCAGCCATCATGGCACTCATCATCGACTGGACCATCGGCTGGATCGAAAAACGCATTTCATGGAAGGAAAGTTAATGTTTAAGCATTTGATACATTCAATTGGATTGATTTTTCTTGTTATTTCTTCACTCATTATAAGCGGCTGTTCTTCTGAGAATGTCTTGCGCATCGGCAGCAAAAACTACACCGAACAGATGATTCTTGGTGAAATGATGGCATTGTTGATTGAAGCCAAAACCGATATCCCCGTCGAAAAAATTATGAACCTGGGCGGCACCATGATCTGCCACCAAGCATTGGTGAACAACCGCATTGACCTTTACCCCGAATACACCGGAACCGGCTACATCAGTGTTTTAGGCAAAGATGAAATCCTGTCTTCCGAACAAACCTTACGTCATGTTCGGGAAGCGTATCAAAGCGAGTTTCAATGCACATGGCTGCCGCCGTTTGGTTTCGATAATACCTATGCCATCACCGTCCGGCAAGATGACGCCAATGCCAGCAACTGGAACACAATTAGCGATTTGCAGCCAAGGGCGGATGAATTGCACGCCGGCTTCACGGCGGAGTTTTCCGAACGGCAGGATGGATACCCTCTGTTTAGAGAGCATTATGGCTTTGCATTTGGCCAAGTCACCGATTTGGACCCTGGATTGATGTACTCAGCCATTTACGAGAATGAAGTGGATCTGATCAGCGCGTTTGCGACGGATGGGCGAATTCTTGAGTATAACTTGCAAGTTCTGGAAGACGACAAGAGTTTTTTTCCACCGTATGATGCGGCACCAGTAGTGAGAAATGACGCGTTGAAGCGCTTCCCCGCCCTTAAAGAAACATTGGAACTCCTCCACAACAAAATCGGCCGCCAAACCATGCAGCAATTAAACCTCTCGGTCGATTCCGGCAAAGTCTCCCCCTTCGAAGCCGCCAAGAACTTCCTCCTGGAAAACGGGCTGCTCCAGTAATTTTTTAAAACCCTATATCATGCTGACATTTCGAATGAAAGTGGATATAGTTTAAGCAAACTCTATAGAAAATAAATAGAATGATGCCTTTATATATAGATTATTGTAAACGATATAAAACCGATTTTTTACTCTTTATTCTGGTATTGATCCCTTTGTTTTTTTTGGCTTCATTTGCGGAACGTGATTTACAACTTCAGGTTCCACACACATTCTTTTACCGCTGTTGGTTTTATTCACTATTGACAATTTCTCTAGGATTGTTGGTTTTGCGGTATGGTTTGCCTATTTGGACAATGCTTCCCTCTTTCGTACAGTCAGTTATCAAAGAGTCGTTCGTACCGTTCACCTTCATTTCCCTTAGCTTTTATCATTATGGCTTTCTATTAAACGGGGATTTCTTATTAACGTATGACCACTCCACGCACAATTTGAGAGCGTTTTTAACCGAAAACGCTATACGGAAATTGGGAACCCTCCTCCCCTGGACATCAGCCGTCGGCGCTGGAATTCCGCTGAATGATTTATACCCTCCCGGTTACGCGCTGTTGTGTTTTTTGATACGCCTTGTATCACTCTTTGCGCTGGATATTTATACCGCGTATACAGCATCTGTTTTCACCACTTGGTTTATTCTGTTGGGGGGACTGTATGTAACCTCACGTATGCTTTTTGGGATTCCAGCAGGATTTATCGCATTGTGTTTTACCTATTTTGATCCAGGGAGCATCGGCCTGTCCGGCTGGAAAGAAGTGTTTTCAATCGGTATGGGACCGATGGCGCTGAGCAATGGATTTTGGGTTCTTTCGGTGTTCTTTTTTATCAAAATCCTCCAAACCGAACAACACGCTAAAATCATATCTTTGTTGTTACCTTTAACCATCGCGGCTGCGGTCATTTCACACTCTATTGCTCTGGTCAGTCTCGGCATTTCGTTTTTGCTGATAAGTGTTGTACACAATTTCATGGCGGATAAAGAGAAAATCAGTCCGGTTTCTTGGGGCTGGCTATTGGTCTTCATTGGATATGGATTGTCGGCTTGGTGGTGGATTCCTTTCGCGTTCAATAAAGAATGGATCCTGCCATTCGGCACGAATTCACAAGCAACTGAAATGCTGGGACACCATATACTTAACAGCACCCTTTTTCCAAACACTCCTCCTATTTTTATCGCGGTAGGCATTGCCGGTTCGATATGGGGTTTATTCAGCAAAAACCGCGCAATCCTTTCACTATCCCTGCTGTATTGGTTTTTTCTATTTACCAACCAAAACATTTTTCAATTTTGGTTCTATTCCGAAATCTATTCCAATTTCATTCAACATATACCTTTATTTCGATTTTCCGTCTACGCAAAACTATGTGGATTCATGTTGGCAGGCGCTTTACTGCAAATTCCACTACAAACGTTCTTTCAATTTTTAAGAGCGGTTCAAAAAAACTATTTGCATGGACCGCTTTCGAAATGGCGTTCAATAAATATATCCGCCGTTGTATTGATCCTTTCCCTTATTCTATTGCCCTGTCTGTATGTATTGAGAATGCTCATTGAAAACTACCGGTTTGAATTTACCAACCTGGAACAACGCGAAATCAACGCGTCCATCCAAAATCTACCTAATGCAGCCGATACCGAAAAACTGTTATCTTCACTCCCCTCTCGCGCCCACAACACTTCCAGCTTCTTTCTTCCCTTTTGCCATGAGAGAATCGGCATTCAATCCACACAATATGAATGTATCATCCCTATTCGATATGGATATGCCATCGTGCCATCCAATTACACGCCTACCATGCTGCTAACCACACGCGCGATGCATTATGAGCCACTGAATTCGACCTATTCATCCATGAAATATTCGCTGACGTTCGGCGAATTTTATACGGTTCTTCAAAACGTTACTCAGGTAAATATCCTCCAACAACTTGGAAATATGACTCTTCTTGAACATAGCCGCTACTCACAGACAAAACCGGTAAACTGGGTACAGGAAACATCCGGCCGTTTTCAAGTCGAATCGCAAAAGTACGGGTATTTGCGGTTAAAAGTAACAAATCTCAATCATAAAGAGTGGCTGAGAATCGGCATTTCGCGTTTCCGCAAATGGCATGCTTATTTGAATGGAACGGAAATTCCCATCCATGAACATATCGACAAAAACGAGTCGTTTGATGCCGGACGATATATCAGCGTTCTTGCGGATAATGGAACGTTAGAATTCGTATATGAAACTGAATGGGTTGATTCTATATCGTATTTGGTAAGCTATCTTTCATGCGCCTTCTTGTTTTTATGCTTATTCTTTTCGAATTTCTTTCTATTCAACTTTTGCAAATCAATCGATCAATTTGCATCCAATTCAACAAAATACATTGCGCTTGGAATTGTAATAAGTGTATGGCTTGGTCTTTTCTTTGTTTACTATTTCTCTAACAACACAAATTCTTACATCTGGTATGCGGGTTTTATGAACAATAGGGTTGGAACTTACGATTATCAACCGGATAATGAACTGGATTTAGAATTCGGAATATTTCTCGGTTCGGAGCATATAGGCAAAACAATTAAGAATATTCTGCTAAAAGAGCAATATCCTGAAGCGCTGAAAGAATCCAATAATGTATGGTCCAGCCAACCCAATCATTGGAAATACACCCTTGAAACCTCATCCGGGAAAACGGCCTATCTGGATGAAAGCAATCCTGATACATATTTAGCAATCAACTCACCACAATTCTTGCGAGTGTTTATTGGCAATCCTTATGACAATATTTTCGGTACCATAAACGGCCATTACATTCCAACAGGCACATCGGTGAAATGCACAATACATTTCACGGATGGAACGACAACCCATTTTTCTGCCGAATTAGGGCAACAGGGCCATAAAGCATTCAGTTCCGTGAATTAAGGGAATCCGCCTGAAAAAGTAAAACCGTTTCTCCCTCAAATTGGAGACGGATGCCCAAAGAACAGAAGAACTTGTGACCACGTGTTGCAGAAACGAATACGTTAAAGATCGCTACTTCATTGATAGTAAGAACAAAGTGACCAACGGGAACACCGCATACTCTTGACCGGCGCGCAATACGCGAAAGAATTAGCGGATGCCATACATTCAATTTTACAAGAATGAAACTATCCTGATTTGGAATTAAAATGGAACACGAACGTAGTAGGGGCACTTTGCAACGTGCCCCTACCCACGACGAACGAAAAAAAGAATTGAAATGAACCATGCCGAAATGGATGCAGCAAATAATCCTATCCCTCATCATGCTTATCCTGATGATCGTCGCGCTGTACGCTGCTGGAAAAGAAGCGGGCAATTTTGATTTGCTCTATGACTTTTTGATCCTGGTGACCGCCATCGCTTATATCGTATCTGTCTTCTGTGTGAGTTATGATGCCGAAGTGCGGGGTGTTTCTGTCTTTTTGGTCTCGATGTTCTGCTGCTTTTTACCTATCATCACCCACATCGTATGGCTGTTCGTCCGCCCCGAAGAAAAATATTCGTTTGAAGACTATATTGAATTTGAAGAAAGTTTGGAAGAGAAAAATGAAACGAAATAGTTTAATTCTATCATTAGGTATATCAGTTTTTATTCTATGGGGTTGTAGTGAAGGAGATAACCAACCATTGGTTACTACCGTTGTGAAACATGACTGCATTGAGCTGAACAAAATTAAAACTATCAAAGCGCAGTGTGTTTACGATGACCGTTTAGAAAAGAGAATACAAAGACTCGTTTACCTTCCTTTTGAGGAATATCAAATAGAAAAAGAAGTCGAAGTTTACTCTCCCATTGATGGTACTATTGTAGATGTTTATAAGCCCGACAGATCGCAACCATTAAGGAATCTAACCGTTACAATTCAAGAAAAGAGTCATCATGAAATATATGTAATTCTAGAATCGATTGACCTGAATTCTGATGAATGGGGTGAAAGCAAGATTGTAAAAGCGGGTATGCAAATTGGATACATTCATTTTCAAAAAGACGGAACCGGAATGGCGCTTCAAACTTTCTTAGAAAATGAGCTGAATCGCGTGGATATTTCTTTCTTAAAAATTGCAGAAGAATATGTTTTTAATAACTACCATCTTCGAGGTATTGAAAGCACCGTTTCATTGTATGGCGGTGATTTGATTTTGCGGTTTCATGAAAATAAAGATTTTGAAAAAGTTTATAAACTCAAGCCAATACGCTAAAAATCTAAAACCCCACAACTGATTAGTAACGCTTGTTCGATTTGCTTCACCGTGTCCGGTTTCAATCTTCCAAGTTTCTTGATCAATCGCTTCTTGTCAACGGATCGGATTTGGTTAAGCAGCACGACGGCTTGCCTATCCAGTCCGGATTCTTCCGGTACCAACATAACTTCAGTTGGATACATCGTTTCGCCGAATTGTGATGAAATTGCCGCCACTTTGGTAATCGGACTATATTGATTTGCCACATCGTTTTGGAGAATGACAGCCGGACGAGTCTTTTTGATTTCAGAACCAATCGTTGGATCAAAGTTGACGAGGTATATTTCACCGCGTTTGGGATGTTTTACATGTCTTTGGCTTGGCATGCCTCTTCTTCCAAATCAAACCATTCTTCACTTAAAGCAAGGTCCCTTTGGGCGTGAGCAATGGCTCCTTCTTTTAGCAATTTCAGCAGATTGCCCTTCCCGTTTTGATCGGCATAAAAATGAACTGCCGTTTCAATGAACTGACTACGGTTTTCTTTGCCGGCAATGCGGTCAAGCATATCGATAGTTTGTTCCGGCAAAATAACATTGATTCGTTTATATGGTTTGGATTGCATATTTGGCATAATAATTAGAGTATACACATGATTCGAATGCGCAACAATATGAAATATGGATTCATTTCTTGTGTTTAATCCATCGAAGCCGCGTTGGGTGAATTGCGGTAGAGAATATGACATGACGTGCATGACCGGGTAATGCGGTTCATGTATCCGTCGAACTTCTTGGGCGCTTCCTCATCCAAGGTATTCGGCTGCCATTCACGCAACTCTTTTTCCAACGATTCCGCCGCGGTTTCAATCGCCGTCACCATCGATCGAAACTGCGTGTTTTTGTCTTTCCCTGCCCCGCTGCGGCGAAACTCATACGCCAACTCGCGCAACTGCAATGCTAGATAATCCGGACGGGTTTCATTTTGTCCGGGACGGACCCGCCAGTTGTTTGTTTGAATGTGTTTTAATTGATCATACACTTTCTGTATTTCCACCATTTCTTCCACCATCGGCGGCACAGGCACTTCTTCTGGAAACGCGGCATCCAGTTGATCAAAGAATGCATCGTCCAATTTGGCAGCGCCGTCTACATTCCGGTATAATCCCACATACTGTCTCCCGGTGCCGGTTTCAACCATCGCTTTGATCGCGGTTTGGTTGTCCCACTCACCCAGCAGCACCAATCCAAGCGCGGCGGCGGTGGGGCCGCGGTGTTTGCCGTGATGGCAATGCACATAAATCGGGGCGGAAAGATCCCGGATGGCCTTGGCGATAATCTGCGATTCTTGATCCTCGATGCCGCTATACCGCACCGGCACATGCACATAGCGCATGCCGTATTGGTTGGCCAATTCCAGATTCGGTCTCGCTCCATCCACACTCAGGATGGTTTGAATACCGAATTCACTGAGCTGCTTAAAGTCTTCCTCTTCCGCCGGAACCGAACCGCTGTATACCCGCTCTGTATATTGATACACATTTTCCAACGATTCCGTTTCAACTTCTGTTATATTGAATGGATTTGTTTGAGCCGGCGTAATTTGTAATACTGCAATCATAAAAACAATACAAACGGCAATAGACTTCATTCGTTCTCCTCACAAAACTCGTTACGGTAATTCTTTAATATATACGTTTGCGAACTGTACCGGGTCACCATGATGCTGCAATCCAATCGGCCCTTCTTCCGGCACACCCGGCAATTGCGCGTCTTGAATCACGCGAATCCCGTTTAATTCAACGTTCAATGTCTCATTGATCATAGTTATCACAAACCGGTTCCAGCGTCCAATCGGGTTATCGGCTTTCACCAATGGAACAGCCGCTCTGCGCGCTTCCGGCGGCACACTGCCATCGGTGCGGTATCCCCAAATCTCACCCGAGCCGCATGACCAGTTCCATATATTGATCTGGCATTTCGATGTCCCGCGCAAATAGATGCCGCTATCCCCCGCATCCATTACCTTATTTTCCAACGGATTGCCCTCGTCATCTTTGGCATAACTGCCGTCCGGTAAAATCACGGGAACCGTATCCACAAACGGCTTCATCGTCTGCCGCCAATCCACAATCAGTTTAAAGTTCTTATATGACTTCTCCGTCCACAAATCTTTCACGTCCGCCGTGCTTTTGCCGTCATAATCAATGATCCAATCCTTCGCCCTCCAATGCCCTTCATGGCCTTCGGGATATTTCCAGCCGCGAAAATCCAAACCGTTGTAGAGCGATACAAACCCTTCATCCAACGGGGCGGTATTGATTTG
Source organism: uncultured bacterium (assembly GCA_964449065.1). Taxonomy (GTDB): domain Bacteria; phylum Hinthialibacterota; class Hinthialibacteria; order Hinthialibacterales; family Hinthialibacteraceae; genus CAYVAZ01. The sequence continues at coordinate 9,533 of CAYVAZ010000022.1, read as the reverse complement.
GGGCGGTTCAACTCCCGGCAACTCTTTAATCCGAATATTACGGAAATGCACCTCGCTGCCTTCCGATTCCAAGCAGATATACCCTTTATAGGGATTGCAGTTCACTGCCTGCGAAACCACTTTTCCATTCACCGCAAGCGTAACAATGCCGTCACGGCTTTCCACCCGGTAATGGTTCCATTCGTCCGCGGGTTTGCTGCGTTTTTCAGTTGGCAACGCGCGTTCCCAACCGCCGGGATGAGGCGTAATGGGTGTGAGGGTTGCACCATGAATCGAAAAGATATCCCCGTGATTTCCCTCCATGACCTGCACTTCAATCGAGCGGGTAAACGGCTGCCCCAGTGCCGTGATGGGGTATGAATGCAAAAACAAACCCGCGTTGCCTTTGGGATGAAGATGCTTCCATTCCAGCTCCAGCACATAATTCTGATACTGCTTCTCCGTCCGCAGCACACCCGTCGGAAAGCCGGTGCAGATAATCATTTCATCCCGCACCGTCCAGGTTTCCGGGGCGCAATTGACATTCACCCAGCCGTCTAAGTTTTTTTCGTTAAACAGGGGAACAAATTCTTGCGCGTATCCAATCTTCAAAATAAATACAACCAACAAAACCGTGATCGATCTCATAATCTTTCCCTTATCCGCAACGAGTTATAGTAATTGTTAAAAATATGTTCTGATTCAGTCAAACAGTACTTCCGGCTCGGCGGGAGCCTCGCCCTCCCAAAGCGAACATAATTTTAGCAACTACTCTAAATAATCTCTATAACTCTTTCATCCACTTCCTCAATCGTTCTCACCCTCTGGGAGAGGATAAGAGGTGAGGACGATGAGAGGTATTAATTATTCAGCAATTTTATGATTCAAATGGAAATAATCGCTTCATCTCTTCACCGCTAGGCGTTCCACCATATTCGCACAATTCAAAGCATTCCGCAAAGGCTATCTTCTTTCCCTGCTCTTCCCCATATTTTTCCATCAACTGATCGCGGCAGCTTTCTGTGATGCGCTGCAGGAAGGGGCCCCAGTGGCGGTGCAGCCAATCCATCTTACCCTTCTCATCATGCGGAACCGGTTCATGCATCTTTTCAATATAGGGCAGCCATTCCAAAAACTGCGATTCATGACGGCGCATCATCTGCCACTTCTTGTCCATTACATCATCTACCACCAGCACAACATCCGGCTGGAATGGAACCGGTTTTTGAAATGGGTCCCAGAAGTAGATGAATACCGGATTATGCCGCAATGCAGGAACTTCCGGACAAACATTCGGAACCGCAACCATATACGCCGCATCCTGAACGGCTATCGAAGCATAACGGTGATCGGGATGATAATCATTCGGACGGTTGAGAAACACAACATCCGCCTGCCATTCGCGAATAAGCCGAATGATATCGCGGCGGACATCCAAGGTAGGATACAGTTCGCCGTCGTGATACTCTAATATTTCGTATTCGACACCAATCACGTTAGCGGATGCCAGCGATTCTTTATGGCGCCGCTTGGCCAGCATCCCACCGCCCTGTTCATGATGCCCGGCATCGCCGTTGGTGAGAGAAACAAACTTCACGTGATGCCCTAATGCCGAGTATTTCGCCGCAATTCCACCGGCGAAAACATCGCAATCATCGGGATGAGCGCCAAAAAAAATAATTCGCATTGATTCGATTCCGTTTTCGTTTTTATTGATCGTAAATCATTTCAACATTGAGTAAAGTACCAATTGCTGCTATCTGCATTTACCACAAGATCAATTAGAATATCATTTGAATTCAAAACACAGATCAGAATGATTTATGCAGAATAACCGCAGCTTTCCCAAAGGACCATTCATCAAATTTGTTGCCGTCGATATCGCCGTGATCTTCACGGCGTTGGCGCTGGCGTTCTTCATCCGTTTTCAGGAACTACGCTATGAAAACATCGCCATCTATTTTCAACTGATCATCCCCATTATCATCATCCGTATTGCCGCGCTGTATATGTTCCGCATGTATGACTTCAGCCGGGGGCTCACCGCCTTTGATGTCATCTACTTCACTGGTTGCGCGGTCATAGCCGCGCATGTCATTGAAATAATGGCGATCCTCTATACCGAAACCTTTCATGAACAAAGCAAGAACCTTTCCGAACTGTCATCAGAAACCATAAATCAATATCAGCGCCTGTTTCGTGACGTTTTCCCTATAATAGCAGAATCAGGACCGGCAGCCACAGTACAAAATGGCTTTCAAGTCTCACGCTATATCCTGCTGTTGAATTTCCTTCTGAGTTGGACCGGTGCGGCCGGATGGCGTGTCCTGTATTTGCAGCGCCGCAAAAAATGGGCGTATGATGAGTCACGCATGTTAATCGTCGGTACCGGCAAATTAGCGGAAAGTGTACACCGGGACTTGGTGCAATATTCGCGCCTGGGGCACAAAGTCATCGGCCTGATTGACGACGATGTGGATGAACCGGTGGGCGACGCCCCCGTTTTAGGTAAATTGCTTGATTTAGAACGCGTTATCGAAACCTATCAAATCGATGAAATCATTGTGACCAGCCAACAAGCCAACCGCAACGAACTGTTGCAAATCATATCCGCCTGCCAGGCCACTGGAAAACGCGTTCGCCTGCTGCCCGAAATGTATGAAGTCACCATCGGCAAGGTTGAGATCGGGCAAGTCGCGGGCGTGCCTTTGATTACCCTCAATTCCGAACCGCTAACCGAATGGGGGTTCTTTGTCAAACGCATATTCGATATCGGCGTTTCTTCACTGATGCTGCTCTTCGCTTCACCCATTATGCTGATCATCTGCGTCTGCATCCGGTGGGACAGCCCCGGCCCGGCGATTTACCGGCAGGAACGGGTCGGTAAACACGGAAAGATTTTTTGGGTATACAAATTCCGCACGATGCGCCAAGATGCCGAGGCAAACAATGGCCCCATGCTGGCCACAGAAGATGACCCGCGCGTTACAAAGATTGGAAAGTTTCTGCGCCGCTGGCATTTGGATGAACTACCGCAATTGATCAATGTTGTGAAAGGTGATATGAGTCTGGTCGGCCCCCGCCCCGAACGCCCCCATTTTGTCGAGCAGTATGAAAAAGAAATTCCCGCCTACCGCCTGCGGCACCGAATCCGCCCCGGACTCACGGGATTGGGACAAATCCACGGCTTCTACCATTCCCCCATCGAACACAAACTCCGCTACGACCTTGCCTACATCAACAACATCTCGTTCCTGCTGGATTTAAAGATCTTGATTTTGACACTGCGGGTGACGGTGTTGAAGCATGAAATACCAACGTATAAATCGTAAACATTATAAAACATATCAAATTTTCTCATAAGGTCCTAGGAATCTTTCCCCATCAAAATGAATAAGGTGGGAAGGAGAATCAGCTACCCACACCTCAGTTTCCCATGCAATTTCTCCAAGATAGCGGGACATCAAAGTTCGATTGGGAAATGCTGTTAAGTATATTAAACCTGCTTTAGAACTTTCAAATAATTTTGCTAATTCATAATGCCTTTTCCCATCTACGGGACCATGACTTGTAACCGCTTCCACTAAAATTAACCAATTCTTTAGTCCGAAATAAAGAACTACATCCGGCATCTTACCATGTGAATCTACTTCAATTCCCAATTCCCGGAGTAGTTTATCATCAAAATACCCCCATTTTTCACCCGTATCTCCAGCATAAACCAAAGAACTATCAGGTGCAAAACGTGGCCCGAATTCTTCAATTATTGCACGAATTAAAATACTATGTTCTCCAGAACTGAGTGTGATTTCTTTGTCATCTGAGATTTTAACTGGTACTTTGTTTAGATGGCGTTCTTTGGCATATTTTTGCTTTAGCGTATCGTATGAATTTAGATGTATTTCTAATTTTTTCTTCCATTCTGGTCTACCAAAACACCGAATCAGTTCTAAAGTTTTTGGTTCAATTTGATAAACTGCTTGTGGGCTATTAACAGCTCGTTCGGGTTTATCAGGATTGTACAAAGCAATACCCGCTTCAACAAATTGATGCATCGTATACCTGCGAAATGTTTCTCTCGAATTAGGCGCGTAGGTTTTCTTGTAATGGGTCTTTACCCAATCCATTATTGGTGTTATCCCAACAAGTGGATTTTCTGCCATAGACCATTTCTTACGTGGTGTTAAATTTAAAAGGGCAAGCAAGCACAATGCTGATCGTTCATTTTGTTGAGCACGAGGAAGTCCAAGGTCTACCAATATCTGGTTTGCTTCTTTAATACGCTTTTGAATGCTTTTAGACATGTTTAAAACAATTCTATTTTTTGATCAATTATTTTTTGTGATATTTCCTTGCATCCGATACACCATTTTCCCAGTTTTAATAATTCTTCCTTGCTTGGATATTTCAATAAACGCAGATCATTTGCATTAACTTGAGTATGACCGCTATACCGTCTGAAATACTCATCTACTACAGTCGTATTCAAATATGTGAATAAACCATAAGCAAGTGATTTTGATAAAGTATTTTTATTTTGGTGAAATATATTTAAATGATTTTCAAATCCTATCATATCGGTTCCAGGAAAATCATGTGGATGCACAACTCTTGCAATAATTCGCCGTTTTTCTTCTTTTGATGAAAACCTCTTTACAACACAATAATATCCTATTGGGAAAAGCCATTTTTTGGTTTCCGAATTTCGTACTATTGCATTTGGTTTTTTAAAATTGTGTATTGGCCAATTAATTTTATAGCCTTTAAAATGTCCTGGATAGAGTAACGGAACGGTATTAAAATCATAATTTGCACATAAATAATCCTTTAATCTAAAGTCTACCACTGGTCCTGTAGAAACAGTTATATCTAATTCTTCAAGTGAATATTTAAATAAATCGGAACGATCGTATTGTGTTGACTTGTTTGAGGTTGGTATGTGAATATAAAAATCTGGATGGTCCGGCAAAACGATCTGATTGAATGAATATGACTGTTCTCGTAAGTCCTCAAAACCGTCATCCGTTGATGTCGTAACAGTTACATTGTGTTGTTGTGCGCTTTTTTCCATCATTAAGATAACATTCTCTTGCAACACGTCATCATCTTTAAAGGCTTTATTTCTAGCAGTGAATAAATGAATATGCTTTAAAGAAGCGCGCTTCAAGATATATTTACGAAAAGATCGGTAATATGTGCCATTGCAAAAACTTCGAGGTACAATCGCAACTAATTGTCCTTGATTTTTTAACAAAGATAGTGACAGAAATAAAAAAGCAGTATAAAGATTTACGGTCTTAAATCCAACCTGTTTCAACGCTAAGTTATAGTCCGAATTATTTCGTATTTTTCTGTAAGGTGGGTTTAGTATAGCGTGAGTATATTCAGGTAGTTTTTCAGAAAAAAGATTATCAGAAAGTGAATCAACTGCCAGTCGAACGAAATCATCAACATAAATTGAAAACTTAAAATTTTCATTCTTTGAATAACTTCCTAAAATCTCTTTCAAATACGCATGTAAAGTTAAATCTATTTCAAAAGCGTCAAGTTCAACACTCGAAAAGTCCAACTCCCCTGAACGCCATCTTTCTAAAAAGGCAACAGAAAGAGAACCAATTCCAGCACCAGCATCCAGTAAATGGCATTGCTTAAATGAAGCATTGGTAAAAAGACTAGCCATAAATTGTGCTGTTTTTGCAGGAGTGAAAAATTGACCGAATTGAGACTTTCTCCTGGTATCAGTAGATTTTGATAAAGTTACCCTTGATTCTTCAATCACAGAAAGCAAAAGAGTCCCTCCATTTTTTTAATCATTGTATATTATATGCAATGATTCGTTTTCACAAAGAACAAACAAGAAATTCTCAATCCACAATACGGTAATCGTTATACCGCTCAATTCCCCCATACCATTCATCTATTGAACGATTCTGCATGATATGCTCCGCGATGTTGAGCCCCATTTGGATGGATTGATCGGTGTTGTTGTGGCGGAACAACCCCTGCCTGCCAACCGTCAGGCAGTTCTTTATCCCTTGCAGATAGTTCATGCACTCATGCAGAGCGGTTTGATACCCTGTATGATAAATCGGGTATCCGTCCTTTACATGCACCGCCGTATGCGTTTTCGAAACCGTATCCACCAAGCCGCATTTCATCAAAACGTGGTTGGCCTCTTGGGCCAATTCATTGACATTACTGTTCCAAACCGCGTCTCCCTCATCACAAGGGTACTCCAAACATAGACAACTCTGGTTCTCTACCTTGTTCAACCGGCTGAAGTTTTCCGGCACACTGATGCGCGAAAACGGGATGTTCTCTTCCGGGAAATACAGCCACGTATCGCGAATGCCGTAATCGCGGTCATAAATCAAATACAGCAGCACCAACGCCCGGTACTTGAGCTGCTCCGAAGCGGCAATCACATCCCGCGGAACATTCGGTTCCATCCGCCGCGTCAATGCAGGCAATGGAATGGTAGAAATAAACTCATCACATGTGAGAGTTTGGCATTTTTTATTATAGCTGATCTCAATTTCGGAAACACGGTTCGCTTCCATTCGTACCGATTCAACCGAATGCTCATACAAAATTTTCACTCCCCGGCCGGCAATTTCAGCGGCAAACTGCTCCGGGATCTGTCCGATCCCTTTGGGCGGATACAAAAACTGTTTCACATACGTTTCTTCGCGCGAAAATAAACCATCCAGCAACGCGTGCCATATCGTATCCCCCTTCAAACGCAGACGCGCGGTTTCTCCAGCCAGTTCGGCAGTTGGAAGCCCCCACACTTTTTCCGCGAACGGTTTAAAGAGAGTTTGATAAAGCGCGTTGCCATAGTAGCGGCTGACATACTCCTCATACGAACAGCCTTCCGAAGCCTTCGGCTGCATCATAACCAACAACGCCGAGAAGAAAAACTGGATGCTTTTCATGAGCCCAAGCGCCTGCAAGGTTGAGAGCGGTTTAATGGGATAGGGTATAAACCGCCCGTTGAGATACATGCGGCTGTAGCGGTCCACGTGTTCCATACTCTCTTCACAAAACGCACGGATGAACTCGCGTATTTCGGGAATCTCGGTATGAAAGCGGTGAGGACCCAAATCCAGTAAGTATCCTTCCCACGCAAAGGTACGTGCCAATCCGCCGGGGATGGCATCGCGTTCTACAATGGTGATATCATATTGACTGCTTTGTTCGGAAAGTTTCCAAGCCGCGGCCAATCCGGTGACACCGGCACCGGCTATCACAATTCGCTTCTTCATATTGATCTTCTATCGCTGTTATTTTTGTTGCGGTTTGATTTTATGAATCACAGCGGGCTTCGCGTGTTTCGTGCTCCAAAACAACCGCACCTTAATGAGCGTCCACATCGCCACAAAGAAGTCGGGCCATCCGATCTTTTTGCCCTCCGCGATGGTTCTTGCGGTAAAGTTCACCGGCACTTCATGAATGCGGTATCCCAACTTCAAAATCTTTGCGGTCACTTCCGGGCAAAACTCAAACCCGTGGCACTCCAATGGAATGCGGTCAATCACGGTTTTGTGAAACGCTTTGTAGGCGGTCGCCTCATCGGTAATCCGCTGAAAAAACAGCCACGATACCGTCTTCGCCAAAATCCAATTCGCCACCCGGTTTTGCATACGCATGTCGCGCACGCTGCCCATAAAACGCGACCCGTAGCTCACCAATGCGTCGCCGCGCACGATCGGTTCGATCACCGGCAAAATCTCTTCCGGGTTATATTCCAAATCCGCGTCCTGCACGATAACAATGTCTCCCGTCGCCTCCAAGAGCCCCGTGCGGATCGCGGCGCCTTTGCCCATATTCACCGCATGGGTCAAAACAATAGTATCATGTTGGAGTTTTTCGCCATCCAAAATTTTATAGGTATGATCGGTCGAACAATCGTTCACCAAAAGAATTTCTTTGTTCTGCCATTGCAGCGCCCGCACCCGCCGCATCACTTCCGGTAAGAACTCTTCTTCATTGTAAATGGGAATGATGATCGATAATTTCGGCTGATTTTCAGTTTCCGTCATATTCCATTAAAATGGCGGGCTGCTCTCGCGTGCCCACCTCACCTTGTTTAATTTCTTTGTACATCATATCTTCTGGTTTTTGTTTCTGCAAACGACAGCAAAATAGCATCGATGGATTTTACAAGATTTTATAAATTCCGATACGATTCTCTGCGGTGCGATACCCGTACAATCAACACAATGAGTTCTTTATCTTCAATCGCATAAAAGATTCGATAAGAACCGACACGAATCCGGTAAAGATTATCTTGCCCTTTTAATTTTATCGATTCGTTTGGATGGGGATTATCAGCCAATGCATAGACAACCGATTTGATACGCGGAATGAATGATTTTTCCAGTTTATTTCATTCTTTTTCTGCGTTTGGACGGATGAGAACGGTATACTTCATTTCTCCTCTAACCGGCGAAAGACGTCCTCCGCGGGACTTGCTTCACCTGTCCGTTGCCATTCCTGATACTCTTGTATGGCAAGCGCGATATCTTCTTTCAGTTCCTGATCTTCCAATTCTCGTACCAAATAATTCGCGACGTCCCGTTTCCCATCTTGAGGAAGTTCTTGAATCATATTGATAATTCGCTCAACCGCCGTCACGTTCATGCTCCTTTACACTTTTTCTTGCACAATTATACACATAAATTGTTTTCGAAAAATCTGCAATTGCCAATACGATTATAATTAAATTGGATATAGTATTTTAAATGAAAATCTTATACATCACACCCTGCATTCCCACCAAATCAGACGGCCGCCGCGTGTACAACTTTATTCGCGCGCTGGCCGGTGAACACGAAATCCATCTCATTTCATTAAAATACCGTGTACAAACACAAGATCAAATTTTAGAGTTAACCGATATGGGAGTATCCGTGCAGTGGTTGCAATACCAGCGCTGGCGCTCAATATGGAACTGCATCCCCGGCTCGCAGTTGGGCATCCCCCTTCGCGTTTCATGGTGCAAATATCCTGAGTTGGGCCGGCTCATTAACCAGACAATCCAACAACACAAGTTTGATATCATCCACATTGACCGCATGAGAATGGGACAGTTCATCCCCAAAACCAATACACCCATTCTGCTGGATTTCACCGATTCGCTCATGATGTACTTGCAGCGCTCCATCCGCTTCCGCCGCAAACTCAGCGAACGCGTCATCGATTGGTGGGAAAAGCAAACAATCACCGCGTATGAACGAAAAATACTTTCGCAAATCCAATGTCCACTGGTTTGTTCTTACATCGATGCCCGATATTTCCAACAGGATCATCCCGGATACCAGTTCCACGTTATTCGCAACGCGGTCGATACCGAACAGTTTCAACCGAAATATCATCCCAGCCCCCACCAACCGCGTTTGATCATTACCGGAACGTTATTTTATTTCCCAAATGTGGATAGCATCAATTTTTATGTGCAAGATTTATTACCACTCATACGCAAGCGCTTCCCCGATATTGAAACCCTCATCATCGGTACCCGCCCAATCCCCTCCATCCAAACACTGGATGGC
>CAYVAZ010000021.1:0-27351 GCA_964449065.1 uncultured bacterium | reverse complement strand
GAATCGGGCAAGTGTACCGGTATGGCATAGAGATTGACACACCGGCTGGAAGCCGTTGCTCCCCGTCACTTTTAGAACTTTGTGTACCATAAAAGGATCAGTACGGAGAGTAGCCACCTTTGGGAGGGGGAATTTTTTTTCAAGCGGCTGACCTATTGCTGGTATTGTACAGAAACAAGTATTGTTTTGGTTGAACCTGATCCGCAGAAATTGTTCGGATTTGATTTCGTGCCCTTGCTTTGAAGTATACCGTTCCATTTTTTTCTGTGAAATTCTATTTCATTGAGTGCAAATATGATCTTTTTGAAAAAACTTAGGGAAAATCCTTAATCATTTCTGTCAATCCACCGATACCGTAAACATATCTTAATATGTAGTGTATTTCATGGAATTGGAAAGTTGGATGGCATCTTTTTTGGTACCACAGAAAAACAAGGATGAATTGATCCATACCGCGTTTTCATTGGTTGCAAAATCAGAAACGCATAAAATCTTTGACCGCTTGCTGGCAACGGCATCGCGTGATGATATTACGATTCCGTTATTGGTGTTGCGGATTGATCAGTATCAGCGGTGGAAAAAAAGCCGGGATATCGTACTGTTGAGCCAGTTGGTGGAAGGTTTGGTTTTGATTTTGGTGGAACATACCCCCCCGGAAGTGTATGTGGACAGTATTAATCCGAATGAGTTTTTGGTGATTCTCCCATCGCGTACCGGAGAGCAGACCGCGCAGTTCGGCAATGAGGTGGTGAAGCGCTTTACGGATTTCTCGCAAAAGCTGATGAAATCGAAGCGGAAGAAATGCACGCTCAGCGGGGGAATTTCGGTCTTTCCGGAAGACGCGAAGAACCGCATTGAGTTGTTTCATAACGCGCGCATGGCGCTGGGTGAAGCGGTGAAGAAAGATGTGGATGAAATAATGGACACTCCACAAATTGAGTATACCCCGAGGGAATTCAAACTCACCGAAGCGCAGATCAAAATGTTCAGCAAGGTCGCGAAGGATTTAAGTGTGGATGAATCGATACTGATGCGTGAGGCGGTGGATGATTTGTTGTTGAAGTATTTGTAAAGTTCCTTCTTCCCTTTTGAGTATTTTTACCGCGAATAAAGGCGAATCCATAACCAACTATACCCGGTTGCAAAAAGAAAGTGAGTGATTCCATCTCAATCGAACGAAGCAACATACCATTTCCGATTGAAGCAGGACCAATTCAGCGCGTGTATTCAAGGTATAACGTGCTCAAGGTAAGATGGATAAAGACCGAATATTGTGGTTTTGGGTTGGTTCTGAAACGGAATACGGAAATGATATACTTACAGCCGCTCCTCAAACCACTCAAACGCATCCTCCTGCATTTCCCGCGTAAACCGGTGAGGGGTATCGTAGAACGTTCCTTGGTAGTGATCCGCCGCTTCCGCCCATGAATAAATCTTCCCGATTTTCTCCACCGCTTTTTTCATGCTTTCCAGCGTATACAACCCATCCCGCGTGCATTGCTGCACCAGCAGCGGTTTCGGCGCCATTGCCCCGATCACGTCCGGCAAGTCTAAAAATCGAGTCAGCCCCGGCAAAAAGTGTGAGAACGAATGCGTATCGATATGCGAGCGGATCAAATCCTTGAGCGTGGCCATCCATCCCACGCTGACCGCGCATTGAATGCGGTCGTCAATCGCGCAGAGGAAATTGGCGCGGTCGCCACCCATCGAAATCCCCAAGCAGCCGATGCGATTCGAATCCACATCTTCGCGGGTGATGAGGTAATCAATCGTGCGCTTGTCATCCCAATGCGCGATGCCGTTCCATGTGCTTCCCGCCCAGAAGAGCGACTTTGCCAGCGTGGCCTCTCCCCGCGCAGAACGCCGGTTGGCCTCACGGATTTCGTCCTTGGTGTATTTCGCAAGGTCCATCCCCAGTGAGTTGGCATCATCAAACAGCGTGCGCCGTTCTCCAAAATAAAAGCGGTCGATAGAAATCACCACAAACCCGCGTTTCACCAATTCTTCCGATGTGCTGCGTCCCTCATACACTTGCTCTTGCAGATCAACCAGCGCCGGGTGAGGGGTAGGCACCGGCATCACCTTCTCTTTGCCGAAAACAAACACACCCGCATGGCAGTGTAAATCAATCACCGCAGGGCGTCTGCCGCTATGCCGTTTCGGACTCAACACATAAGCGGGAACACGAAACCGCGGCGTCGTGTTGAATTCAATCTTCTCTCCCACATAATCATCCGTTTCCCAACGCATCGCAGTGTGGGGCTGTGGATCAACCCGCTCAGGCCGGTAATGGAACAACTCCAGCACCTTACTTTTCACCGCCCGGCGGTACTCAGCGGGATCATTATAATCATGTTCCAAAGCAGAGAGAGGAAATCCGCGCCGGCTGGCCAACTCCTCAATTTGCGGATAAAGTGTCCCGACATCCGCTTCGGCAGCAGCCCGCGGATTGGCTTTCAACGCCGCCTGCGCACCCCCGGCAACCGCCCCGGTCATCCCCACCGATAGTGCGAACGTTTGTGTGTAAAACTCTCTACGGTTCGTCATAATCAACTCGTTTTCGCAGATCAAATTTGATTTGGTTTCCAATAAAGAACGCGTCATGAGCAGCCCCGCTTAGAAGCCGGTGCAACAACCACAAAACAAATCAGAATCGTTCTTTGCAAATAATCGCATGGATTCCAGCATCAATCAGAATACATGTAAGGTATACTTTACCACAACCAAAACCGGTTGGTGAAGACTCTGGTTGAACGATTGGAATAAGCGGCACAGCAACACCTAGCACGTTTAATTTGAATTACCCGGTAAGCGCGGCGATAAGCCTCCGCGAAAGAAAGACGTAGCGGTTGTCTTTTTTTACAATCCTCACTGTTATTGGTATACAACAACGGCCGGAAACCAAAACGGAAACGATGGCGGTTTCTGTATTCATAGAACTCGATTTTTTGAATGTCGTAAAAACAAAACCGGAGGTGTGGTGGGCACCCCCGGACATTCCAGAGTAGAAGGACGTATCTCTTAGCGAGAAGAGATTCCATAATAAATAGAATGATCGCATAGCAATTCATCTATATTCTTAAATCACCAACCTGGTGAAGATTTGATTTTTGTTATTCTCAAACTCCCTTCGCTTCGTCCGTTCTTTTTGCCGGCGGTGATTGGTCACGAACCACTAGCGGCGGCGATTGGAATTACCGTTTCAATGTCAATGCTTCCTGAATGATCTGGTCACCCGTGGTAATGACACGTGTATTTGCCTGAAAGGCCCGCTGTGTCACAATCAAGTTGGTGAATTCCTGGGCCAAATCGACGTTTGATAGTTCCAGAGAGCCGGAACTGATCGAACCCGCATCCGTGCCCGCGTCGGCGAAGATTCGTTCTCCGGAGTTCGGGCCGGTGGTGAACATGGTCGCTCCTTCTTGAATCAAGCCGCTTTCGTTGCGCACATTGGCCAAGCGAATTTGACCGAGTGACTGCGTATCTCCATTGGTAAAGACCCCGATGATTTCACCGTTTTGCGCGATGCTGACATTGTCCAAGTTTCCAACCGGCCGGCCGTCTTGGGTGTCTAACTGTACACTTTGCGCTCCGGTGGTGTAGGTGATGCTGGAAAGATCCAATTTAAACGGTATGGGATCAACGCCACCGTTTTCCGGATCGTTGTTATCGGGATCAAAGCTGATGGTTGGAGGTGTGGCCGTGCCGTCAAAGCTTTGAAAACGGCCTTCGGAATCAAAGATCAGCGTGCCGGTATTGTTCACCGGCGGCGTCCGGAAATCACTGGGCACCACCGCTTGGTAATTCACGGTGTTGCGGGTCAACCCATCTTGATGGATGGTATTGATCTCAAACGGGGTAACATCGTTCGAACCCGCAACGATTCCGACTGGGACGTTTGGAACTTTGTCAACGCCGGGAGCCGCGTCAAAATTTTGCGGGATGCCGAATCCACGCTTGTTGAACAGAGCGCGAAACGCCGTCACTTGGGGATCAAAAGCCTGTTGGCCATCAAAGTTTTGCGCGGCCAGTTCATCCGTATTGCCGAAAAGGCCGGAACTCAGAGCGACCAAATGCACGCCGGAATCGTCGATTCCGCGGTCGCCCGCTTCTTCAGCCGCGGGATCGAGAGCGGGGTCAAAGACGCGAAAATCCGTATCGCCGATATCAAAAAAGTCTTGGATATTCTCGCCAAACGGATCGGCATTTTGTATAAAACCGGTAACGCGGTTATCGCCCACAAAACTGTCATCAACTTGCCCATCGGGGTTGTCATCGTTCGCATCGTCGATCGTGGGTCCGGGATCGATGGTGCTGACACGGATGGAGCGGGTTTGGGCGGCAAGATCAAATACCAATCCCATGTTATTTTCACCGGCCTGATTGATCAACGCATTTGCCTGCTCTTCATCATCCGTTGAGGGAGAACCGAGATTGCCGTTGGCCACGGAAAAACTAAAGCTGCCGTCATCCGTTAGTGTCACGCTAATTGGATTCGCGGGAAAATCCTCCGGATTGGTCAGTGCCAATGTGGGGTCGGCACCGGCCGGCAATTGGTTTACATCCAGATTTTCGAGATTGCCGGCGACTTGAGAGATCGCGGCGTTGATACGGCGTTCCAACTGGCCGCGAATGTCTTCCAGCGTTGTGGTGGCTTCAAACCCTTGATCGCCGAGCAAGCCGCCGCCGGGATTTTCCGCGCTGGGTATATTTAAAATTTCTTCACCGGTCACATCCAAGCCCGCATCCGCCAGTGCGGCTGTAATCGTGCCGTCGTTTTGAACGGGTTGAATAAACTGGCCGCCGTTAAACGAAAGAGCTCCATCGGACAAGCGCAGCGAAACCATATTCCCCCCTCCATCTTGGAAGGAATACACTCCTTGCGTGGCAACGATATTGCTGACCTGTGAGGCGGTAAACACAGCGGTATTGGTGCTGCTATCCAATTGCGGTTCCGAAAAGACCGGCTTGGCCGGTATTACATCACTGGGGATCAGTTTGTTGCCTTCGGCATCCGTCAATTCATTAACCAGAGTATTTTGGATGGCGGCAGGCGCTTGCGTATCCCGCGCCATGCCAACCGCTAAGGTATGAGAGTTCCCTTGTGAATCAAAAATATCGATGGAAGTGGTTGTATCCGCTTTGCGAATCTGCTGCGTTTCAACCACTTGCTGCGAACTGACATTTAATGTTTTCGAGAAATCGGTGTCGTTTTGATTGACAAACAAATTCCCAAGGTTCCGTGTAGCTTCTTCCGGCGGGCTGGTTTCACCGAACCGTTCTTCCAACCCAATCCGAACACCCTTCAACGCATTATCGCCAGACGAATTGACTTCAAATGAACCGGATAAATCATTGTAACTGAAATTCAATCCACTGCTCTCTCCTGGCGTGAGATCTGTGACCGCGGATTGGAAAAAGGTATTGAACGCCGTTTGTAAGTCTGCCAAGGTAGTGGTTTCGGTTACGGAAAGAATCACCCCTTCCCCTTTCCCCGCATCCAGAGAGGATAAATCCAATGGCGAATCTACATTCTCCGGCGGATTGCCCAATTCGAAGAATCCGCTGTCAAAGCGAATCACATCGCCATTCACCAATCCAACCGGCACACCGCCTTCATCAAACAATGCCGTCAGGGTCGATGACCGGTTCGCGTTGGAAACTTCAACGCCCGAATTGGGATCTCCCACACGGGAATCGAAGTTGCCGCGGGCGGTTACATTTTCTGTTTGCTGCGCCAGTGACCGTCTTCCAAAATCAATGGCAAGTTCGCCTTCCGGTTCCGTATCCAATATGTTGCCGTTTTCATCGGCTTGACGTCCGATTAACCGAAGCCCGGTGCCCGGGTCAACAATCGTTCCTTCTTCATCAAGAGAAAAGTTTCCGGCCCGGGTCAAAAATTCTTGTCCGGCACCGTCACGCAATACAAAGAAACCGTCGCCCTGAATGGACATATCAAGAAGCCTTCCGGTGGATTGCGTGCTTCCTTGCGTAAAGATGGTATCAATACTCCCGGTGGTGACCCCATGTCCCAACTGCTGCGGGTTAACCCCGCCGCGGTTTTCGGTCGATCCAACTCCCGCCGATAGCGTCCGGTAGAACAAGTCATCGAACGATGCCCGGCTGCCGCGGAATCCGACCGTGTTGATGTTGGCAATGTTGTTACTTATAACATCGATGCCTTGCGACATCGCGTTAAGTCCGGTTAATCCGACAAATAGTGAACGTACCGTCATTTTGCTATGACCTCCCTGTCATTCGCTGGGTGATATTGATATCAAACTCCGTTTGATATAGACCGATTTGGTATGCGTTGATTTTGTCTTTCCTGGCAATATTCGTGGCTCTAGAATGAGTGGTTACAGAATCGCGCGTGAATCCACCACCATCGCGCTGTCTATTTTGGTGAATGCTCCCGCGGAATTCCGTTCATCATTCACCACATTCAACACGGTTCGTGAATTCGTATCCAAAACGAAGGCCGTACCGTCCATCATGACCAAGGATTCTTTGCCGCCTTTCTCAATCATTGTATCAACGGCTTTTTTCAGTTTTTCCAGATCGTCTTGATTCAGTTCCAGCCCCATCATTTTCATTCGGTTGAGAGCGGTTTGCGAAAATTTCAATTCCCTTTGCTGATCCAATGTTTGTTGATACACGTCACCAAACGAACGTCCGTCGAGTTTTTTCGGTGTCATTTCCACCCGCGGCGGTTTCATGTGGGCGGCAATGGAATCCGGTTGGTGTATCCCGTTTGATGGAGTGGAAAACGCGCTCATGGTTGTTTCCTTTCGAAAATGCTTTGTACGGAATTCATCGGCACCGCCCGTCCGTTCACGGTCAACATGGCTTCGCCTTCTCTAAAGGTCACGCCTTCTACTCCACCCCGCATAAATGCCGGGAACTGCATGCGTTCGCCGCTGCCATCCAAGCCGGATACGATGGATAAGGTATAATTGCCGGGTGTAAGAGCCTGTCCGGGGTCCAGCGTGTAGAAATGCTGTCCGCTTCTTGAAACGTCAATCGAATCGATGGCTTTCGTTTCTCCGGATTCCGATGTAAGCAGCACCGTCGCATTGCCGGGTCGAAGCGCCTGAAACGTAAATTCAAACTGCTCGCCGGTTTCATAACGGAAGCCGGTATCAGCGGTCATAATGTCGGTACCAATCAGCGATAAAGCTTGCGAGGTATTGCTGCTTTTGTTGGTGTCAATTAACTGTTGCAAAAGATCGGTCTGCATTTGCTGTTGCTCCAGCGAACTGAAGGTGGCCAGTTCCGCTACGAACTCCTGGTTTTCCACTGGATTCAATGGGTCCTGGTTTTGCAGCTGCGCGATTAAGAGTTGCAAAAACTGTTCTTGCCCAATGTTGTCATTGGTCTGTTGCGTGATCGCGTTTTGCTGTAATGACGCTTGATTGGCTGTTGGTGCGGAAACCATAGTTTACCTCTTATCATTTATACCGGTTGTTTACGACCGCTGAAACATGCGGTCCATGTATTCGGAAATTGTTTGCCAAGGGTTGTACCCCTTTTGGCCATCTTGCTGCGAGCCGTTTTGCTGCTGCTCCCGCTGCTCTCGACGGGATTGATTCTGTTCTTTATGCTGCTCATCCTGATATTGCTTCCAGCGGTCGGAGGTTTTGTTTTGTTCCTGCTGCTGGTTGCGGAATTCGTTGGAATCGCGTCCGATTTGCACTTTATCGATTTGAATGTTCTTTTCTTCCAACGCCAACTTCAACATAGATGTATTTTTCTCAAGCATGGCGTGGGTGGATTCTTTTTCAGCGACGATGTGCGCCGTCATCATGCCGTTTTCCATCTTGAGTTGGATATCCACTTTCCCCAGCGATTCAGGAACCAGGCGGATACTGATATGGCTGCGTTCCGAACCCAGTGAAGACTGCACTCCTTTGACGATTTGCTGCGCGGCGGCATCTTTATAGGCTTGGGGAATTTCTTGAGGCGTGCTTGGTTTTGCCGCCGATTGCGTACTGGAAGATTGCTGCGTGGATGATTGGCTGGAAGTCTCACCCGATTGCGATACCGAAGCGGTGTTTACAGTTGTGCTATTCGAAGTGTTGCCGCTTTCGGATGTTGTATTCGAAGCCGCTGTTTGCGCCGGCGTTTTTGTTTCTAACGCGGTTTGATTTGCATGGGACTGAATTTGAGTTTTGAGAGTTTGTTCGGTATTTATGTCTTGCGCTTTTCCATCTTGTTTTTTCACTTCTTGCGCGGTTACTTCATGAAACTTCAGCTTCGATGAACCTTCCCCATCTTTGGATTCAGCCTGCTGATTAATGCTGCGGGACAGTTGCAAACCCGATTCCGATAACGCGACAAATTTTTGGGACTTGTTGTGTTGATCGCGCCCATCGTTTTTGTTATCCTGTCCGGAATTCTCCGAACCAGCAAAGTTCATTTTGATTTCCCCATTTAACTGGGATATTTTTTCTGCAAGCCCTTCCCCTTTTACCGCGGCTGATTTCTGTTGTTCCGCTTGCAAATCTTTTGTGTTGATTAAAAACAACACCGGTTTTTCATTGGTTTTATCGGATTGAACCGGGCTTTTCACAACAAGGAAATCGGATTTTTCGCCCTCTTTCTTATTCTGCATTTTCGCCAACTCTTCCGCCATATCGCCGGTTACTTCAATAGACTTCGATACTTTCACATCCGCTTGAATACCGTTTGATTGTGGATTACGGAAATAAATCACCTGCGAACTGTTGCTTTGAAATTGCGTGGGATTAACCCCTTCTTTTTTACTTGTTTCAGAAGAGAAAAGCCCGCTTTCTTTTGGTGCATTTGGCTTTCCTGATTCCAGATTCCGTTCGTTCTTATTCAAGTCCGATTGTTTCGTTTCTGCAACTTCAATCTGCTGCTTGACTCCAAACTTGCCTAACGCCGCCTGATCCTCCGGCTTTCCATTGGTTAACTTCACCGTATCACCATTGCTGGATAAGCCGGCAATATTCTTTTTTACGTTTTCGGCAATTTTTTCCGTGGTGGATTGAAGTTCATCAGAGGAAGCGTTTTTTGCTTGCTCGGAAAGGGAAAGAAATTCATGGGTATTATTATTTAAACCTGATTCTGAAGGGATTGCGGATTTGGTTTTTGCATCTTCATTTGTATTTTTACTGATTTTTTCTTCCGAATTCATTTGCTCTAATGAATTTAGATTTACTAGGTTACTCCGGTTTATTTCCCCGTCACCACTTTCCTTATTCCCGGAATTTTTTTCCAGATTTTTGATATCAATAAAATGGAACTTGTTTTCGTTATCTGCAAGATTCTTTTGCTGCAAGAGCGATTCAATCTCATCGATCGAAATGCGTAATTCACCGTTTTCATCCACGCGCACCGCATTAGCAGGGAGTTGAATCAGTTGTACGTCACCGTCTTTTTGGATACCAAATTTTTCCCGAATGATTTGTTGCAGTTCTTTGGGCAACTCGTTAAACGCAACGCTTTTACCGGATTGTTCCGGTTTAATTTTTTCGCCGGCTTGGGTGAGTAACGTTTGGAACGATTTTCCATTCGCTTGAGGCGCTAAACTTCCATCGGTTTCCAGCTTGGCGCCGGTACTGGTTTTAGCAGCGGTTGGAATTGCGTTGGGTAGAGGTATAAAATTAAAGTTGCCCATTTGGACCATCCATGGTATTTTTTTTCCGCGTTCCACGCGAAAGACAACGTTAGCATTTCACAACGCAAACGTGGTGCCAAAGATGATTCGGGCATAAAATTTATATAATCGGCTGAGATAAATTGATCTTTAGTCTTTTTCGCATAAAACCCAAATTATATTTTAGATGAAAGCGGGCAAATGTTGCCTATTGCTTATCTTCCATGAAACAAAATTCTCCCTTACAGAATGAAGGACTTCA
Source organism: uncultured bacterium (assembly GCA_964449065.1). Lineage (GTDB taxonomy): Bacteria > Hinthialibacterota > Hinthialibacteria > Hinthialibacterales > Hinthialibacteraceae > CAYVAZ01. Next base: position 17,467 of record CAYVAZ010000021.1, on the reverse strand, counting down.
ATCGCCTGTCCAATTTTGCCCCAAGGTAGGGCCAAGACGGGCAATGCTTTTGAAAAAAATGCGGATTGAAACCGCAGCCGATTTGTTTTGGCATTTTCCCCGCGCGTATGAAGACCACCATTCATTAACGCACATTCACAATTTAAAGCCCGGCAGTGTTTACTCCATTCGCGGCACCGTCATTTCCGTTAAGGAACGAAGGCCGCAATCCAAAAGCAGGGTACGCAGCATATTAGAGGCCTATATCGAAGACACCACTGGTACGATTGAAGCGGTCTGGTTTAATCAGCCCTTCTTAAAAAAACAGCTCAAAGAAGGCAGCGATGTGATGTTGCACGGCAAGGTTGAGTTTAAAAAGCATTTTTTGCAGATCGTTTCTCCCAAAATTCAACCCGCCGATACTGAAACAAAAGTGCGTAGCGGCATTGTCCCGCTTTATCCACTTACGGAAGGCATAACACAAGGGGGTATGTTGGAGATCATTGAAAACGCCTTTGAGCGGTTCAGTGAATACTGGCAGGAATTTCTACCGAGATGGATGTTAGATGAATATGACCTCTATCAACGGTTAGAAGCCTTGCGCGTGATTCACTTCCCCCAACCAATGGATGGGGCTCCGATTGCTCAAAAAACCCCAGAACAGGCGCTGCTGTTTGATCAGACAGGAGAAACAGACGGTGAGCAGCGCGGCGTGCTGATTTCCTCCGATCCCAACTCAAACTGGAGTCAGGCCCGCTACCGTCTAGTATTTGAAGAGTTTTTCCAACACCAGTTCTTGCTGCAAACCATGCGGGGAAAGATTAAGCAACTTACAGGGATTCCGCATTCATTGCCGCAACCAAATCCCTTTACGGAAGCAGAGGCGGTTGATTTAAACCCAGAAAACCCAAAACATTATCCCTTCTTATTCATTCAATCGCTCCCATTTGAGTTAACCAATGAACAGAAACAGGTTTGTGAAGAAATCTTGGAGGACATGGCCTTGCCCAAACCCATGAACCGTTTGCTGCAAGGGGATGTCGGTTCGGGGAAAACCGTGGTGTGTTTGTATGCCATGATGGCGGCAGTGGCCTCCGGTTATCAGGCGGTATTCATGGCGCCGACAGACCTGCTCGCGCGCCAGCATTTTCAAACCATCCTGAATTTCACTGTTAATATCACAGGATTGCGCATTGCGTTTCTCAGCGGCAAAAGCAATACCAAAGAAACAAACGAAGCCCTGCTGGCTATCAAAACCGGTGCCGCGCACATCATTGTCGGAACGCATTCTCTCTTTCAAGAGCGGGTCGAATTTGCCAATTTAGGCTTGGCGGTCGTGGATGAACAGCATAAATTCGGGGTAAATCAACGGCAGCAATTGGTGAGCAAAGGCCGTCATCCTGATTTGTTGGTGGCGACTGCCACCCCTATACCCCGCACGCTTTCCTTGACTCTGTTTGGGGATATGGATGTTTCAACCATCCGTACCTTGCCGCCGGGGCGGCCGCCGGTTATCACCCGCTGGACGCATTGGAGCAACGAACAAAAGATTTGGGAATTTGTTGACGAGAAAATCAATCAAGGGCAGCAAATGTATGTGGTTTGTCCCATCATCAGCGCATCCGAAAAAGTTCCACAACTGCCGTCAACGGAAGATGCCTTCATTCAATTGTGCGAAGAGCATTTCAGCCACCGCCGGGTAGCCATGCTGCACGGGAAGTTAAACAACGACGAGAAAACCACCATCATGGCAAAACTGCGCGATCAAGAAATTGATATCGTGGTCTCCACGACTGTCGTTGAAGTGGGAGTGGATTTGCCCAACGCAACCATCATGGTCGTATTGGGGGCGGAACGGTTTGGGTTGGCGCAGCTGCATCAGTTGCGCGGCCGCGTCGGGCGGGGAACATTGAAATCTTATTTTATCATGGTAACGCCTGAATCCATCCCGCCATACGCAAAGGAACGCATGAAAGCACTGGAACGTACCCGCGACGGCTTTCAATTGGCGGAAGAAGATTTAAAACTCCGCGGCCCCGGCGAAATTTTCGGGACCAGACAGAGCGGAGCGCAGATGTTTAAAATCGGTGATCCGGTACAAGACCAACCGATTCTGCAAGACGCGAGCAAAGCGGCCATGCAATTGTATCAGAAAGATGCCGAGTTGAAGTTGGAAGAGCATCAGCCCCTGCGAACGGAACTGAAAAATTCCTATGGACGGTTTGAATTGCAGCGTCCTTCATAATCCGGTTTGGATGAAAATCGATGTGCCATCCATGCGGGCCGCAATATCCCCACAACGAATATTCTGTTGGAATTGTTGGCGTTGTTGCAATCGCTGTTATTGTGAGATATTGACAAATACAGGTGCCGCGCCCACTCTACCCTACGGTTTTATACCGATATTATTTAGGATTTTCAAGTAAGAAAGGTGCGAAGTCCTTCTTTCGCTGAGACTTACCGCCGCGTTAAATTCACAATCCTAATTGGAAATGGTCTTACGACCTTATCTCTAATCTTCCGGTTGGTATTCAACTGTGTATGCATAGAAACTGTGCATGAATTATTGTGTATCAATTAACGTACAGAAAGATTTGATCCTTATGAGTTGGTATGTGCTGCTTCTGTTATCGTTTGGGCCGGGTCTCTTTTGGCTGTGGTATTTTTATCAGCGCGACCGGTGGGAACCGGAACCGAAATGGCTGGTCTTTCGGACATTCATCTTTGGGATGGGCGCGGTGATTCCGGCAGGAGTGATTGAATGGATTGCGATTGAATATGTGCACGGCATTTCACCGGCGATCAATGTGATTTTTGTCGCTCCCGTTGTTGAAGAGTTGGCGAAGTTTTATTCCGTACGCTATAGCGTTTACCGGCATCATGAATTCAACGAGACCATGGATGGGATCGTATATGCGGCATCCGCCGCGCTGGGGTTCGCTTCGTTTGAAAATTTAAGCTATGTTTTAAGCGCGTATCTTCTTCATGAAGCGGGGACGGATGAGGCCTATCAAACCGGTTCCGTGATAGGGGTTTCGGCCACCCGGGCGCTGTTGAGCGTGCCGGGGCATGTGATTTTTTCAGCAATGTGGGGATACGCGCTGGGTGTGACCAAATGCACCCCTTGGACACGGCGCAAGAAAGCTTATATCCGCACCGGGATCCTGCTTTCCATTGTGCTTCATAGTGTGTTTAACCTGCTGCTGTCCGTGCCGTTGGCGGTCATCTTTATTTTTATATATATGCTCTATGCCTGGAAGATGGTCAACTTGCGTATCCGCACAGCTTTGCTGAATTCTCCATTTCAAGACGATACAACTCCACCGGTGGAACCGCCTGAATTGCCGGATAAACATCTCTAAATAAGTGATGAGAATCGTTTATTAGAATGGTTTCATTCTATTCCAACATTTCGTAATCTGGCTATATTTTTCCATATTGCAGGATGCGGCTTCTATTAATACGTTTTTTATAGATTAATACCACATTCAATTAGGATCGTTAATTAAGCGCTGCGATACGCCTCAGCGAAAGAAGGACTTCGCACCTTTCTTACCTGACAATCCTAAATAACATCGTTATAAAATCCTCAAATTGCGTTTGGAGAGTAAGGAATGAGCGAAAAAAAATCCATTCGGGGGTGGAAGGATAAGATTCTTTTCACACCCGGCCCTTTGACGACCAGCCAGACAGTGAAGGCGGCCATGCTGCGTGATTTGGGTTCGCGCGACTTTGCGTTTATTGAAATGATTCGGGAGATTCGGCAGCAGTTGCTGGATATCGCCGGAGTACACCAAGGCGAATACGAAGCGGTCCTCATGCAGGGCAGCGGCACCTTTACCATCGAGGCCGTCCTATCTTCAACCATCCCGCCGGATGGGAAACTATTGGCGGTCATCAACGGGGCATACGGCAAACGAATTCAGCATATCGCCAATGTTCTAGGGATAGAAACGGATGCGATTGTGTATCCGGAAAACACGCGGCCCAAGCCGGAAGACGTGGAAGCCAAATTGGCGAATGATCCCGCGATTACACATGTAGCGGTAGTGCATTGCGAAACCACAACCGGAATAATGAACCCGGTAAAGGAAATCGGTGAGATCGTTCATCAACATAACCGGGTTCACTTTGTTGACGCGATGAGCAGTTTTGGGGCGGTGCCCATTGATTTTCAAGCCTGCCATGTCGATTATCTGGTGTCATCCGCCAATAAGTGCATTGAAGGTGTGCCCGGATTCGCGTTTGCCATCTGCCGGAACCAACACTTTATGAGGACCGAAGGCTATGCCCGCAGCGTAAGTTTGGATTTATACAGCCAGTGGAAAGGGCTCGAGGGAAACGGGCAGTTCCGGTTCACTCCGCCGACGCATACACTGCTGGCGTTTCATCAAGCCTTATTGGAATTGCAGGAAGAAGGCGGGGTTGCAGGCCGGGCGCAACGCTACCGCGCCAATTATGAAACATTGATTGCCGGAATGCGCCGTTTGGGATTTGTAGAATATCTGCCGCCGGAACTGCAAGGCTATATCATTACATCCTTCTTGTATCCGAAACACCCGAACTTTTCGTTCGAGGCGTTTTATGATGCTCTGAATCAAAAAGAACAGGTGATTTATCCCGGCAAAGTGAGTGACGCGGATTGTTTCCGCATCGGGAATATCGGACGTATTTTCCCCCCGGATATCCAAATTTTGCTGGGAGCGGTTCAGCAGACTATGAATGAAATGCAAATGGAATTGGCGGTCAAGACTTGATAGCGCTTGAGGGTTGCCGCATACTTATAATAAACAGAATCTACCTTTGGAGGAACAGAATGAAACGTACCTTATCCGTATTAATTGTATGCACTCTCATGACCGCTGCCATTCCGTTTGTTTCGTTAGCGGAAGACCCCAGTTACAATACCTACGCGTCCCGCTACGCGATGGATATCCCCAATTTTGGTCCGGTATGGGTTGGCATTCGTGAGCATAAGAACTACATCACCGCCGATGCCTTGTGGGTTGGCGGCAGTGTGGTGCCGACGGCGTATGCCGGCAAGATTCAAATGGACGATGTAAACGGTTATTTGGTGAACCGCGTCAGCCGCATTGTCCGCGAACGCAACGAACAAGGCCAGCCGACCAAGTGGAACGATGTAACAGACAGTTTGGTGCTGGATGTTTCCGGTAACTATGTGGAAGGATTGTTTTATTTGCCTCCCCGCAACAATCAACAAGATATGCGGGCAATTGAATTTTTCGGAAAAAAAATCCCCCCGCTGCCGGAAGCACCCGATCTTGGCGGGATCACCTACGGCGACCCGGTAACTCTGTTTAATGGTGAAGATTTGAGCGGGTGGAAATTGCTCAATCCAAACCAAACCAACGGCTGGGTCGTAGAAGACGGGATCCTGCACAACCGCCCCAAACAAACCAAAGGCCAGCCGCATATTTCATACGGCAACCTGCGTACGGAAGCGGAATTTGAAGACTTTAATTTGCGCTTGGATGTCAATGTTCCGAAAAACGGCAACAGCGGTGTGTATCTGCGCGGGATTTATGAAGTGCAGGTGTTGGACAGCTTCGGCAAGCCGCTCGATTCGCACCACATGGGAGCCGTATACAGCCGCATCACTCCAAAAGTGGCTGCCGAAAAGCCCGCGGGTGAATGGCAAACAATGGATATTACCCTATACCAACGCCACGTAACTGTGATTTTAAACGGGAAGAAAATCATAGACAATCATCCGCTATTGGGAGTTACCGGCGGTGCCATGACCACCGATGAATCCAAACCCGGCCCGATCTATCTGCAAGGCGATCACGATTATGTTTCCTACAAAAATATGGTATTGACCCCGATCGTTGAGTGAGTGGTAAAGGCTTAAGTGAGCAACGATCCCCGCTTCGTCAAAAAAGATGCGAGGGGATATGGCGAAGAGAAAGCGGATTCAAACGAAGCAGAAATCCCCGTTTTCTTCAAAGCAAAAAGAGACCGGCTGAATCAAAGGTGGGTCGCGCCGCAGCGGCCCACCGTGATCATCTCTATCATGTCTCAACACATTTTTACTTTCTGACGGCTTTCAATATCCCTTCATTCTCATTAAAGTGTTTGAATCCTGAAATACAGTGCTTTAATGGCATCTATGAACTTTCAATTTTTTTCACCCACAACCCTGATCGTCGGCAGCGGCCGCGTGTCGCTGATCGGCGAACTGGCCGCGTCTTACGGCACCAACGCGCTGGTCGTCGCCGGATCGACCTCGCTCAACAACAACGTGCTGGCAAACGTCTTGCAGCCGATGGTGCAATATGGCCTCACCGCCAACCACCACATCAAACCAACCGGCGAACCGACGATTAATGATGTCAACGATATTGTGTTGGCCGCCAAACGCACCCAGTGCAACCTCATCGTCTCGCTGGGAGGAGGCTCGGTAATCGATGCGGCCAAAGCCGCCGCCGGGGTGGTCACCAACGGCGGCGAAGTGCAGGATTATCTGGAAGGCGTAGGCAGCGGAAAACAAGTTGCCAAACCGGCGCTCCCCCATATCGCCATCCCCACCACGGCAGGCACCGGAGCGGAAGTGACCCGCAACGCGGTAATTTCATCCAAAGAAGGCCAGTTCAAAAAATCCATGCGCAGCCCCTTTTTGTGCCCGCTCGCAACGGTCTTGGACGCCGCTTTAACCGAAACGCTTCCTCCACAGCAAACTGCTTACAGCGGTCTTGATGCTATTACGCAATTAATCGAAGCCTATATCTCCGCCAAAGCCAACCCCATGACCGATGCACTGGCCCTGTTCGGTTTGGAGCAAGCCCTCAGCGCTATCCGCGAAGTGTACCAAAACGGCACCAATATCGACGCACGCGAAAACATGCTGCTAGCCGCCACCATTAGCGGAATCTGCCTGGCAAACGCGGGGCTGGGTCTGGCGCACGGGTTCGCGTCCGGTTTGGGTGCGGTGTGCGATGTGCCGCACGGAAAGGTCTGCGCAATGCTGCTGCCGCACGCTCTGCGTATCAACCGCGAGGCCGCGCAAGCCAAGATTGCACGCATCGGCCAATTCTTCGCCGGTGACCGAGGACGCAGCGAGGAAGCCCTAGCCGAAACCGCCATCGCTTCCATTACCCAACTCACAATGGACTTGGGTATCCCAATGGACTTGAAAGAACTGAACATTGAGGATGATCAGGTAGACCTCATCGTTAAACGCTCGATGGGCAACAGCATGAATGGCAATCCCCTGCCCATTGATGAAGATAAGGCAACCGAAATCTTGCAGCAATTGCGATAATGAAACTTTCTCCCACACTTTTCGAAAAAATCCTTTTCATCATCCTGGCAATCCGGCCTTCGCTTGATGTGTTTACACAACTCACATGGACTGAGGCGATTCTACGTTTCAATCCGGCCGCTTTGCTAAGCCTATTCATCATTGCATTCGGTTTCGTTTGCATCATGTCTTGCTCAAAAGAAGAACGAGCCGCAATGTTCCGCAATCCTCTACTAATCGGGTTATGTATTTGGATTCTCCCCCTCTTGCTGTGGGCGGTCATCCCACTCTTCACCATCGGCATGGAGCGGCTAAGCGGGCTGCGCGAGTGGGTGCGCTTGTTCTCGTTCATCCCGCTGGTGATGATGGTTTTGTATGTCACATCTAAAACCAAACGGCTCTCTTTGATTTATGCGGTATTAATCTCATTCGTCATACCGGCATGCGTTGGATTCTATCAATGGTTGACTCATCAAGGCGATCTGATTAAAAACGTACAGCGCGTGTCCTCCACCTTTGCGCATCCCAACTCATTCGCGTTTTATTTGGTCATTATCATCTGCCTATCGGTTTGGCTGTTTCGCACATCGCGAAGAAAATTCTCGGCTGGAATCACATTCGTATTGTCTCTGGCATTGTTAATCAGCACCTTCAGTTTTACGGGAGCGATCACCTTTATAGTAGCCGCGTTTATTTTAACAATTTGCGAAAACAATCTTCTTCGCATCGGAGCGGTTGTGGCTGTGCTAATCTTCTGCATCGCCTTCGCGGTGCTGCCAACCGGCTACCAACGCTTGCAGGAAGAAATCCGCGTTGAGAATTTGGATATGATTGAGCGCACAGGAAAAGAAACCTCATCGCTGACCTGGCGCTTGGTGAACTGGCGCTTCCTCTACCGCCAATGGAAGAAAAGCCCCGTCGTGGGATATGGCCTCGACAGCACCCCCATGATCAATCCGATGCTCAACCGTGATCAAGTCGGCTCGGATGCCCACAACGATTACATCCGCTATCTTGCCGAAACCGGCGCGCTGGGTTTGGGATTGTATCTCACCATGCTGGGATTCACCGGTTATGCTCTGTATCAAGCATGGCGACGGGCGGTTTCGTTTCAAGCCAAGAACCTCGCTCTCACATCCATAGCGCTTTTCGTCGCATGGCTGGTGGCCAGCACCGCCGATAATCTCATTACCGTAACCGCCTATCAATATTCGCTGTGGACGGTGTTGGCGGCAGCGTATGCGCACAAAACATATGCGCACAAAACATTTGATTGCCGTTTAGAGACAGGGTAATATATTGGCAGGAGAACCGATCATGACGGCTGAACTTGTCGATACAAAATTGCCTCTGGCTTATGACCAAGATGGAGTGATCCGCGTTGGTGGCACACGTGTGACGCTAGACACGGTGGTAGCAACATTTGAACAAGGTGCAACGGCGGAAGAAATTGCGATACAATATCCGGTCTTGCATCTTGCTGATATTTATCAAGTTATAGCATACTATCTGCATAACAAAGAGAATGTAAATTCCTATTTGCAAAAGCGGGAAAAGCAGCATGAAGCCGTAAGAAAAGAAGTAGAGGCGCGCTTTGATCAAACAGGGATTCGGGAACGGCTATTAGCCAGAATGAAACATAATATGACCGGATCATGATACGTTTGGCTACTGATGAAAACTTTAACAATTTAATTATCCGTGTATTACGAAATCGAATGCCGGAATTCGATCTGATACGTGTTCAAGACGCTGGATTGTCTGGACTGAAAGATCCAAAAATATTGGAATGGGCGGCAAACGAAAAGAGAATTTTACTGACTCATGATATTTCTACCATTACTCATTATGCCTATGATCGCGTTCGAAAAGGACTACCCATGCCGGGCGTAGTAGAAATAAAATGCCATGCACCAGTAAAAAAAGTAGTAGATGACCTTGTTTTATTTGTCTACTGCAGTGACATAGATGAGTGGGACAACCAAGTTGCGTATTTACCATTAGAATAACAGATATTCCCTGATGACCCTTCACATCCTCACCATTCACCCCTTTGATCCCTGGGGCAGCAAAATCGGCGGGATTGAAAACTTTATCCGCGCCATGTTCCGCTATTCTCCCAGCGGTGTTACCCACAGCCTCATCGGTGTCAGCGAAGATATTGAGACTAGACCGCTGCATCAATGGCAAACGATTCCATTTCATAACATACCCATCAACTTCCTTCCCATCCTGCAAGACAGCAACCCCAACAAGCGCGCGCTGATCCCGTTATTCTTTCGCTTTCCGTTAAAACTTCGAAACCTGCATCTTCCGGATAAAACGGATATCATCATCTTCCACCGCGTTGAGCCATGCGTGATGACCAAAGGGCACAAGAAAAAATCCATCCTCTTCATTCACGGCAATCCGCGGGAAATCACCGGGCCGGATTCCGAAGTGAAATGGAAGTATGTTCCATGGCTGTATGGAATAGTTGAAGCCAAAGCGGTTTCCAAAGTGGATTCCATTCATGTTGTCAGCCGCTCGGGTGTCAACCATCTGCAAAATACCTATCCGCATCATTGGAACAAATTTCAATTCCAACCCACCGGATTTGATGAAAGCGTCTTTCATCAAAAACCCAAAAGCGGGAAAGACTGTCGAACGTTCAACTTGGATCCCTCTTTTAAATATATCCTCTTTGCCGGACGGTTGGAGCAGCAGAAGAATCCCGTTTTGGCGTTGGAATCGTTTTTTCATCTGCGCCTATTGGTTGAGAATGTAAAACTCCTCATCGCGGGCACCGGCAATTTGCTGGAAAACATGAAAGCGATCTGTATGGAATCTCAATTCGGTGAGGATGTGATATTTTTGGGGCGGCTGGACAGTGCCACGCTCGCGCAACTCATGCAGTGCTGTGATGCGTTCTTGATGACATCCCATTTTGAAGGCATGCCCATTGCCGCTTTAGAAGCCCTCGCCTGCGGTCTTCCCGTGGTTACCACGGATGTGGGAGAAGCCGGATTGTTGGTGAAGAATGGCATCAACGGGCACATCGTTCCAACCGGTCATCCAGGTACAATCGCAGAGGCTTTGGCATCTGTTTTGGCATCTGTTTCACAATACGGCAACGATAAGATACCGGTTTCGGAAAGCGTTCAGCAATACAATTACTCTGCCATAATGAAGCAACTCTATCGACAAATTCAAACCAATACTCATGTGTGAAATCAACCTTTTCGATATCCCCATCCAAAACGTCACCTTGCAGGACGCGGTAGAGCAAATCATCGCTTCAACCGATCAGCCGGAGACCACCATCATCCAGTTCGTCAACGCGCACTGTGTAAACATATCCCGCAAGGACCTGGATTACAAACATCTCTTACAGCAAAACCGGATCAACTACGCCGACGGCATCGGGATGAAAATTGCCTCCAGAATATTCGGAAACCCATTAGTGGATAATGTCAACGGGACGGATCTCTTTCCCCCTTTATGCGGGGTTCTGGAGGCGGCGGACAAAGCCATCTTTTTTTTAGGGGCGCATCCGCACGTGGTGGAACGCGTGGTACGAAACACCGAAACCAATTACCCAAAGCTGACCATTGCCGGATACCACACCGGTTACTTCCCCCTGGAAGAAACACAACGTGTGCTGGATCAAATCAACCAAGCCCATCCGGATGTATTGCTGGTGGCGATGGGAGTGCCCTTACAGGAAAAGTGGATTCACAAGCACCGCAACGAGTTGCAGGTTCCGGTCATGATGGGAGTTGGCGGCTTGTTCAATTTTTATTCAGGGGTTATCCCGCGCGCGCCATTGTGGATGCGCCGGATGGGGTTGGAATGGCTGCACCGCCTCGTGCAAGAACCTTTGCGCTTGTGGCGGCGCTATCTCATCGGCAATGTGTCTTTTCTGTTGTATACACTCTACCGAAAGTGGATAAGGAAGTAAAGCCGTAGTAATAAATCAGGTTATTTTTTGGAGGGCGAGGCTCCCGCCGAGCCGGTAAAAACCCGTTCCTTTCAATCAGACTGTAATTTCCTAATCCCTATAAAACGAGAAGTACTGGCAGGGATGCCTGCACTACAACAAATGGCAGCGTATTGTAGTGCAGGCTGATTGACATTATAACTCTGTGTCCTCCATGCCTCTGTAGGGAACTCACACCGATTCGGGCACCCAAATATCCCGCTTTTGCTTGCGCTTGATCTTGGAAACCACTGTCCAATAATGCTGGCGTAATTTTTCCGCTCTTGAAGAACTGTGAAAGACTTCTTTCGGCTTGGCGGCTGCCGCGGCGGCTTTTTCTTCGGCGATGGTGGCTTGAACATAGGTGTTGACTTGGCAATCGCAAAAAGCGCGTATCAAATCTTTACCGCAGACCGGACAGGCGTATTTGAACTCGGTCTGCTTGAGCCTCCCCTGCTGAATCCACAAAAAGATGCGGTCGGGGTCGACTTGAATTTCATCGGCAATCTCGAAGGGAGACAGCCGTCCCAAGCGCTTCATCGCCATTTTGGCTTTGGCAAGAACGTTCTCATCTTCGCGGTGGCATTCCACACACGCTTCCAACCGGTTTACCCGCTTAAATTTTTTGCAATGAATACAGTTCTGATACATCGACACCCCTCAATCTATCAAGGAAATATAATGATACTGGATTGGCAGACCCAATGATAACAAACACACTATTGAAATAAATAATCTGGCATTGCCTGCACGTATACCTCTATCAGTATCGGCAAGAAAATATGGAAATTGATTTGTTTCCTGTGAGTATTTATACCGATGCAATTTGATATTGGCTGCATATTGAATACTTAATACCTTCCTTTCGCTGGGCTTACGCCGCGCTTATCAGTCATTATTTATTTGAAGTGGTATTATTTTATATTTTAGAAAAGTAATTGGTCAGTAGGTAAATCCAAAGTGAAATTTCCAAACCCTGAGCATGCAGTTATTCCAAAAGAGAAACTGCATGACTATCTATTGCCGGAGATTCATCCAGTAGGACGGTATAAAGCGAATATTTCCATTCTCTTGGTTACACACAAAATGAGTAAAATATTTTTGAAAGAGATACACGCAGTCTCATAGAAAATAAAGCAATAGAGCAATTCAGGTTTGCGTAGATAGAAAGAGATCATCTTTGATCCCCCCTACCCCCCTTATTAAGTGGGGAAACAACGATAGATTCTGTCTATCCAACTCTGAAATGCGCTAGAATCCATCACAACCAAAGATGTTCGGTTAGTCGGCCCATCGATATGCTTGCTGTTAGAAATATTGGCGCTGCATAAAAAGGGCGTATGACCTTATGATCATACGCCCTTTTTCTTTTACGGCATAAAGTTATACGGCAACAGTTATGATCTAATGCACCATCCACTCTTGTACCGGGGTTTCGGTAACGATGTCAAAGTCTTCCGGAGCGACAACGGAGTTGTGGATGCGGACCCGGTCCATAAAGCCTTCATAGGGATTGATGGCTTCGGGATCGTCGCTGACTTTTTCCACACCCAAAAACAGGCGTTGAAAATCGGTTGGGTTGATGCCTCCGGTATACGCAACCGTGTCGGTCAACGCGCCGTCAACATGAAAGCGGGTTTCTCCCGCGTCCGTATCAAAGACAACCGCGGTGTGGTGCCAATCGTTATCCGCCGGAACGATGGAATTGACCGCCTCGGTAAAGTCTTTGATGCCATAGGTTGTCGCGAACAAATTGCGCCCGGTCACCGAGAAGGAATACCCGCCCGGCAACCCATACGAGACGATTATGGAACGCTCTTGCGGCAGTTCATCAAACTTCAAGTAGGCTTCGATAGTCAACGGTGTGCTGTCCATTTGCAATAGCCCATCCGGGTCCTCAATCATCACGTTGGAACCGCTGCCGTTGAAGAAAAGCGAAAAGTCATCCTGCGCGCCGGTGGGTGAATCCAACACAAACTGCGAGATGGGACCAGAACTTTGTGAGGGGCTGACCGCGTCAAGCGGGTCGGTGCCCAGGTTGGATACTGGAATGGTATCCATTTCGTAGTAGACCAAGGTGTTGTCAAACGCTTCTTTGGGATTGGCGGCATCCGAATCCAATTCGTCCGCGGAAAGCGCGCCGACGTGTAGGCGGAAGCGGTCAATTGAACCCTCTAAAATACTGGCAGAACCGGACCATCCCAATGTAAGGTCCGATGCCTCATCCGGAGCGCGGGGGGCACCTTCAACAGGAACAGACGTAATCAATTCGCCGTCGAAATAAAAGTTTACCTCAATTCCTAAATCAACCGTTACCGCCACGTGATGCCATTCGCCCGGCTCGACAGGAATTTCAATATCTGGGAAAATATCAATGATACCTAAATACGTATAAATCAGGTTGCCGTTGTTAAAGCCCATTTTAACCGAAGCGGCATAGCGGAAGATATCCACCCAGGTTTCGCTGAATTGGTCAATCTTTACCCATGCTTCCGCGGTGTGCGAATCAAACAGCAAATCATCCAAAAAGAAATTGTCGCCCGGGTCAGCAATGAGGCCTTCGGTTCCGTTAAACTTCACCGAATTATCGCCGCTTACTCCAGACGCGCTTTCTTGATTGACTACCGCGCCGAAGACATCCAATTCTTCTGACGGACGGACAGCCGTTAAGGCTACAGAACCTTGGCTTTCTGCCGGAAAACCGCTATCAAATTGAAAATCAGCCACGGTTGAATCCAAGGAGGCTTTGGGATTGGCCGGATCGCTGTCCAATTCTTCTGCCGGGACAATGGCGTTGTGAATACGGAACCGGTCGATCGAGCCTTCAAAGATGCTGGCACTTCCGGACCAGCCGATGGTGAGTTCCGGCGCGGCGATATCTCTTGGATTGCGGTCTTCACCGATGATAGTGATCTCTTCGCCGTCAAAATAAAAGACCACACCCAATCCGGGTTCCCAGGTGGCGGCGACGTGGTGCCATTCTCCGACCGGTGTGGGGATTTCGACATCTGGAAATATATCGACAATGCCCAAGAAAGTGAAGATCAGGTTTCCGTTGTTCCACCCCATTTTAAGGGTGTCGCCGTACCGGAAAATATCCACCCAGGTTTCGTTAAAGGCATCGGGTTTGACCCAGGCTTCCACCGTGACCGGACCCACCAGTAACGGCAGCAAGCCACCGTCCACATCTTCCGCGATTAAGCCTTCTGTCCCATTAAATTGCGCGGAACGGTCACCATCAGCACCGGACGGAGAATCCGAATTGACACGCGCGCCGATGGGGGCGCCAAAACCATCCAAGATTCCGGTTAATAAACCGTCTTCGGAGGTGATGGCGGAACCACTGCCCTCATTGAAGTCGAATGAAGCAACCGGCTGGGAGTAACCTGGAACCGGTATACCCAATAACCCCATAACAAACAACGCGATGAAAAATCCTTTTCCATTCATGAAACGTATCTCCTTTTAAGTAAAGTATGATTAGTGTGCGGGCATAACAATATCTATGCCCAATAATGAATTAGGAAATTGTAACATATTAGCGGTTAATTCTAAATTGAAGTGGTAGGTTGAAATGGGAGGTTTTTTTGATTTTGAACAGATTGTGAATACAAAGGCAATTTTGACTGCAAATACACACCTGGAGTCCTGCGATATTCCGAATCAATCCTTCAGTTTAACGTGTAGTCATCCTTCATAACCGTACTTCTTTCTTCGCCTCTTCCCACAGTTTATCCATTTCTTCCAGGTTGCTGTCTTCGGGTTTTTTGCCTTGCTCTTTCAATTTTTGTTCGATATATTGAAATCGTTGGGTGAACTTGTGGTTGGTACTTTGCAGCGCTTCTTCCGAATAGATATCCAAAAAGCGGGCGAGGTTAACCAACGCGAAGAATAAATCGCCCATTTCATCGTGCACTTTTTCAGGCTTGTTTTCTTTAATGGCTTCGCGCACTTCTTGAATCTCTTCTTCGATCTTGTCTAACACATCTTCGGTATGATCCCAATCAAAGCCGACGCGCGCGGCCTTTTTTTGCAGTTGATGCGCCCGCATCAACGCGGGCATGGCCTTGGGGATACCGTCCAGCACGGAATTGCGTTCCGGCTTTTCTTTTTGCTTATCCGCTTCCCAATTGCGCAGCACTTCTTCCGCGTCGTGGGCTTCGCGGTCGCCAAAGACATGCGGATGCCGCCGCACCAGTTTGTTGCTGATGGAATCAATTACGTCATCTATGGTAAAGCGGCCTTCATCCTTGGCGATCTGGGCATGAAACACCACTTGCAGCAGCACATCCCCGCATTCTTCAGTCATGGCGGCATCATCTTTACCGTCTATGCTTTCCAGCAGTTCGTAGGCTTCTTCAATAAGATACTTCTTCAGCGATTCGTGCGACTGTTCCTGATCCCACGGGCAACCATCAGGGGCGCGCAGCCGGGCCATGATCTGGACCAGATGCTCGAATTTCTTACCGGTTTGGCTGGTTTCTTGGTTCATGGTCTCTCCAAAATGGATGGGTTTCCAAAAATGATTTGTTCCAATTTCATTTCATTCTACAATATTGTGACCGATACTATCAGCAATTGAAATTTTGCGAACAGGGATAACCGATGAATAGGTTTCGTTTATTTATCGCCGCATGTATATTTTTCGGGACCGCGTTAAGTTTATATGCGGATTTGATCATTTTCCGCAACGGCGATTTCCGCTACGGCACCGCGCAAAAGGTGCAGGGCGGCTATACGCTGACCCAACCGGACGGCCGTTCGCAGTTTTTTAAGGATATTCAGGTGCGCGAGGTGGTTCAGGGTGTGCAAAAACCGACGACCGGGCAAGTCGTTAACGCCACGGATTTTGTGCATGAAGCCACCACAACCGTTTGGAGCATTACCCGCGAAATCACCACCACAACCACCATCCCCACGGAAGACGACAAAGCCGTATTATTGGATGTGGAGAACGGGTTTGAGATTACAAAATTCGCGATATACCCCACACGGTATTCATTTTTTAACCGCCGTGGATCATTTTTTATAGGATTGCTGGTCAACAACGGGCAACAAGACATTTATGGGATTGATTTTCGGATGTACTTCTATAACCAAAACGATGAGTTGATGATCACCAAGGATTTTTACTCAAACCGGCTGCCCGCCACCATCCCGGGACGCGCCCCGTTTGCCCGGCGGTTTGCCGTTTCCCTGCCTGACGTGCCGATTGAGTCGATCAAGCGCATCCGCCTGGTGCGGAAGTTTTAGTGTTAGGTTTTATTACTTATATACTTGATTGTGGGTTCCTACGTTCAGTAAAACAACGGTTTCATAATTATTCTCTTCCACAAAAATGATGCGCATGTCACCCCCAACAGAAATAGAGCGTTGCCCTTTTTGTTTCCCGTGAAGGGCGTGATTGTCCAGTTCTGGATTATGCGGATTTTCTTGAAACACTTCTATTAATTCTTTTACTTTCTCTCGAATTTTGGGTGGGATCTTAAGAAACGCTTTGGTGAACTTTTTGTGATAATGGATTTCCATTTAATGATGAGATTGTTTCTCTAATTCGGTTAAAAAGTCAATGGCTTCTTTTCCTTTAAACGGGCCGCTTGTATTGATTCCCTTGCGGGCATCTTCTTGGCATTGATCCAGGACAGTTTGATCTTCTTGCGAATAATTTTCTTCCCTGACATAGTCAGCGTCGAACGCCTGAACAAGGAAGTTCGCTTCATTGCAGGTTGAGTTGACAAATTCTCTAACTTCTTCTTGCTGTTTTGGTGGAAGTTTGAGAAAAGCATGGATGACATCTTGTGTAGTAGGCATAATGATTTTTTTCATTCTAACAGCAAAATTGTATTTATTATATTACGCAAAAACCGAAATTTGTCAAAAGAATGTTCTCAATGAGTCCATCAAACGCATCCGCCTGGCGCGAAAATTTTAACGGTTGTAAAACAGGTAACAGGTCAGCGATATAAAGTGCATTTTCAAAAAATTGAATCGAATTTCTCATTCCTCCCCCCAATGCAATGGGGGAAGCTAGGTGGGGGGTTAAACGCTCAATGCCTCAAACCCTCCCATTTCTGAAGATCTCATAAAGGGGAACCGATTATATTCTTATCGGAATGGTATTTGATTTCAGCGGATTTGTCAAAACAACATTCCTACAGAGTCGATTCAGCGCATTCGCCTGGTGCGGAAGTTTTAGTGTTAGGTTTTATTACTTACTCACGTTACGCATTACATTATGATATGCCCGTTTTTCTAATCGTTCGCTGAAT
>CAYVAZ010000020.1:0-27970 GCA_964449065.1 uncultured bacterium | reverse complement strand
ATATCTTTGTGGGAGACAATGGCTTTTGCAGGCAAGATGCCTGCACTATTATGAATAATTTTTTTCGTTCCGTCATTCATAGTGAACTTTTCTATTTGAAAACGGTATTACTTTTTGCCGGGGGTATCTTTCACTTGATTGACGGTTCTTCCCTCACCACCGCGTCATTGTAGGCAATTACCTTTTGGCGGGAAAGAAACCGCTCGCGGTAAACTTCATCAGCAATTTCGGCAATTTCTTTCATCACTTTTTTGTTTAAATATCCGCCGACTGCCGCGCCGATAAACGGCACCAGTTGGGCGGCTTTTCGGGCGCCTAATTTCGTCCCGATGATTTGAACCGCTTTACCGATACCGTTAGAAAACATCTGCTTTTGCAAAACGTGTAGCGGAGAGGTTCCGTTTATAAGCTGTGACACCCATTTCATTTGCGTGAGGATGGCGTTGCGGTCTTTCCTAGACGGGTGTTTGTAGGATTCCACCAGCAATTTGACGGCAAACATTTTTTCTTCCGGCTGGGTCATATCAAAGCCATAGCAAAACCCAATTTGCTGAAGGGTTCGCAGTTGCAATGCGATAAGCGAGACTGCATCGACAGCAATCATCGTGAAGCCACCGACTCCGGTGGCGGCGCCTTCAATCGCGCAAAGCCACTCGCCGCTTTTCCGGTAGCGGCGAGTGACGATTTGCACGTTGTCTAACGGCAGTGTGTGAATGTCTTGTAATGTGTAAATCCCATGTCCCTGCTTTTGGTAATACTGAATAATGGGTTCTGGGGAGGCCAGTTTTTTCCAAAGGGTAAGGCTGCCTTCAAAAAATTGCGCAACCAGTTTGGTGATGCGGGTGTAGAGATTCTCGTTGTAGCGCGATTGCGTTTGTTCCGCGAAGAATTCCCTGTCATGCCGTTTGCGTTCTGTTTCGATGATAATTTCCGGCTCGATTGCTTGAGTGGGCTGCTGGTTATCTTCTCTTGCCTTTCCTTCTTCTTCCATCATGGCTTCAAGAACAATGGGTTTGGCTGAGGAAGAACGGTAGACCTGAATGGCTTCATTGCCGATGATGCGGTAGATGGAGGTCATGGCTTTGCGGTAGACGACTTCCGAAGCGGTTTGCAGCAAAACGCGCCGAATCCAATATTCGGGATTGATGGCGTTGACCGCCTGCCAGATACGCGAGGCGATTCCCGCGCCTTTTTTAAGGCCCTTTTTTTCGATGGTTTCGTTGGCTTGGTTGATGAGGGTATGGGTTTCGATGAGTGAGTTGACGGAGAGTTGTTGCAGCATTGTTAATGGTTCTAAAATCGCAATAATGCGTCTGTTGATTCGTTCATTGAGGCGCAGCAATTCTATAACCGTGATTTCAAATTCGGGCTTGTTCGATTCGGGATGGTATACGGCAGCGATATTGTGGATATGCCGGAAGCTGTCATCCCATACTTTTTGAACATCAAGCCAGTTGGAAAGTTCAAACTTACGCCAAGTTTCTTTGGTTTTGGCCTCGATAAGTTCTTGGGCTTTTCGGTCTGCTTCAGATAGATATCCAAAGGAACGCGAATCTCTTTTTTCTGCGGTTAAAATATTCGAATAGATGAAGTAAAACCGCCCGATTCTGCGGACAGCTTCGAACACCCCATAAAGCAGAAGTATGACCATAGGGATTAGCAGCAGCCATGGGATGTGTATTGTGATTGTGGTCAATGTATTTCCTCTTAACGGTTTCCTAGTAGTCTGACAGAGTCTTAATGCCGGGTTGAATTCTAAAACACATTGTTAGGACAACTTCTTTCTCGGAACTGACGTTACGCAAAAGAGAATAGAAAGTTCATGTTGAAATTGAGATATATTAAAAGCCCTTTAATTTTCCGTACAACTATCGTCTTCTCCCTTTGGGAGAAGATAAGAGATGAGGGCGATGAGAGCGATTGCTCCCTACTACTCAGTAGTGTACAAAAAGGGTATTGTCTCCCTAAGCCCTCACCCTCTCCCGGTGGGCGAGGGCGATCGATACAGCGGTAGATGAAATTAACGAGCATATCATTACGTATGCGTAACATGAACTCGTAATATTTATTTTGCGTTGTACGGATTGACGTACCGGCTGGAAGCCGGTGCTACCCTGGATAATGGTAGTAGGACCTTAATGCAACCGAGAGGAAGGCATTTTTTTTACGAAACCCATCTATTACGCTGCCTCTGGCTATCTTCTTTCATCCGGTTGGAGTGTATTCATCTCCGATATGTGGGTAAAGATCAGCTTGTTAAGGGGGAATCGAAGCACGCTTTCAACTACGCAAAATCCCCTGGAGCCTGCGGCTCCACCCCCTTATGCAAGGGGGTTATGACACTGCGCTAACGCATGTGAATGACTGATCCCACTTATCCCCTTTGCAATTTGGTTTTCCGTGAAAACAGCGCCCGCAGGCGGGACGCCTGCACTACAAAAATTGATTTTTTGCCACTTCGTCATGTTCTTAGTGTAAGACAAATATAACAAAGTATTTCACTGATATTTTGGATTGCTTGTTTTGGAATTATGATAACTCATTCATTTGAAATGGGAGGAGAGATTTGATGAACAGCCGTCCAGTTGGTGTGGTTACCGGTTCCAGCCGGGGGATTGGAAGAGGGATTGCGCTTGAATTGGCGCAATGCGGTTATGATATTGTGATTAATTATGCGGGAAATCAAACCGCGGCGGAACAAACACGCGATGAAGTGGCAAAGCATGGAGTACGGGCTGAAGTTATCCAAGCCAGTATCGCGAATGAGAGGGACCGCAAGCGGTTGATCGACAAAACAATTGAAACATTCGGGCGGTTGGATCTGTTGGTCAACAACGCGGGGATCGGCACCAAACACCGCGGAGATTTATTGAATCTAACCGAAGATAGCTATGACAGCGTGATGGACACGAACTTGAAAGGACCCTTCTTTTTGACACAGTATGCATCCACCAAAATGCTGGAATTGCAGGGGCAACAGATTCAACATATCGCGCGGATCGTGTTTATTTCATCGATTTCCGCGTATACAGCGTCGATTAACCGGGGGGATTACTGCATATCAAAAGCGGGGCTTTCCATGGCGGCGGCATTGTTTGCCGACCGCTTGGCAGCGCGGAATATTTTGGTGTATGAGATTCGCCCAGGGGTGATTGAATCGGATATGACTTCGGTAGTGAAAGAAAAGTATGACAAGTTGATTGCGGAAGGTTTGACGCCTCAGCCCAGATGGGGTAAGCCGGAAGATATCGGGAAAGCGGTTTCGGCGATCGCGAAAGGGCATTTTGATTTTTCCACTGGAGCGGTCATCGATGTTGACGGCGGGTTTCGGTTGCGGCGTCTATAGAGAACCGGTTAACCATTGATAAAGCATAAATCCAAAAAAGAGAATGCTGTTGTGAACGGAATTGGCGATAGACACAACCCGGTAGGCTTTGATCCAACTGATTTGCTGGCAGAAAATAAACGCGCTGGCTAAAATCCAACCCGTAAAAAATGAAGCGAATGCAACAATGAATCCGTCATTGAGATGGATGAGAGCGAAAATCACCGAAGAAAACGCGATTCGAAAAACGGGTTGTTTTTTCACGATTTTCAGTGCTAGTATAGGCAGCCATTGCGCCATTAGGGTTTCAACAAAGGGGTAGCACACAACGCGAATTAGCGCGCCGAGAATATGTGAACTGTATCCGCTGCGGCAGATCGAGGCGATAGCGGAATCTACGCCAATGGAATACAATAGCAAAGCGACCGTCATGGATGAAATCAAACACGCGCTGGTAAATCCTGCAATTTGAGCCGGTTCAGACCAGCGAAGTAAGGGCGGACAATTGCCGTCTCGTAAAAAAGGCATCTTGATATCCCATGACACATTGAGGTCAAATTGTACCGTAAATGTTTAAGTATAGAGGGGGGGAAGGCGAAATGAAGGCAGAATTCAACCGCGGCTGCGTTTTTCATATGATTTGTACCGGCTTGTTGCTCATTGGCTGTTCTGCAACTCGAATTCCAATAGGAACAAGTGGAAACTATGATTATCTCTACCGCGGGGGTGGTTTAGGAGGCTGGGAATTTGTGGGGGCGGGTTATTTTGTCGAAGAAAACGATTCCATGCGAACCGAAGGGGGATTGGGGGTATTGTGGTACTCACAAAAGCGTTTCGAAGATTTTGAACTTTTGCTGGAATGGAAAACAAACAGTGAATCGGCCGATTCGGGCGTGTTTGTACGGATAGCCAACGTACCGGAAGTGCCTCGTCATGCCATCGAGCATGGGTATGAAGTGCAGATTAAAGACAACCACGGCAATCCACTGAATCAGACCGGGGCGATTCGGGGGTATGCCCCGCCCTCTCATATTCCCACCAACCCAGTGGGGATGTGGAATGAAATGAAGGTAATCGCCCGGGGATCTGAATATAATGTATGGATCAATAAAGAGCATGTATGTACATTTTTCAGCCGGAAAACAATGCTTGGATTTATTGGTCTTCAAAATCATGATGAGAACTCAACTGTTTGGTTTCGAAATATACGAATACGGGAATTTTGAAAAAAAAAGTTTAGGGATTAGAGTTTAGGGATTAGTACAGTGTCAACATTTTATTGACGGGTGTCGATCCCCCCTAGCCCCCCTTAACAAGGGGGGGGACAAAGGATAGCCAGCCGTCATTCTTTGATTGACAGAGTATTAGTACAGTGTCAGACAAAAAGTGTCGGGTAAGGTGAAAACCTTGTGGCTCGGCGGGAGCCTCGCCCTCCCAATTCGACCCGACATTAGGACTCTGTCAGACTATTAGTACAGTGTCAACGATTCAATGATGGGTGTCGATTTCCCCTAGCCCCCCCTTAACAAGGGGGGAATCGGATAGCCAGCCATCATTTTTTGATGGACAGACTATTCGAAACAAATGTTTCGTACAGCAATTTTAACGTATGAACTGATTCAACACACTTTTGATATTCTACATATATCAAATAATAATCGATACTGAGGGTTTTTATGAACAGAAATGCCGGTGAATTGATACCCACTAGCTATGATGGGCTTGCATCTTTGCAGGAAGAGTTTGATCAATACCAAAAAAGCGGGTTTCCTGAACGGGGGGCAAATTTTTTCGCGTTGGAACTGAATGGAGAGGCGGGAGAACTCGCGAATTTAGAAAAGAAGGTGTGGAAAGGAAAAGAAATTGCCACCGGCCTGTTTGAAGATGAAGCCGCGGATGTGTTTATTGCGTTGATGAATTATTCCAACGCGCGGGGTGTTAATTTGGCGGAAGCGGTTCAAAAGAAGATGGATATCATTGAAAAAAAACGCTCCACTGTAGGCCATTAGCCAAATCCTAAATAAATTTTATTATTTTTATCCACATTAATGCTTCCATTTTTTCTGCCCTCCAATATAATGATAAATAGATCGTTATATTTTATTTGGAGGTTTTATTATGGCTACAGTTACAGAACGGAATCCTGACAATGCCCCGGGAAAATTCTATGTAGACAATTCGTGCGATTATTGTGAAGTCTGCTTGGACGAAGCCCCTAATAACTTGAAAAAGAGTGACAACGGGGAATATTCCATCGTCTTTAAGCAGCCGGAAAATGAACAAGAAGAAGAAGAATTGCGCAATGCAATGGATGTTTGTCCAAGTGAGTCGATTGGTGATGACGGGGAATAATCATAAATCTCTATAGTTCTTGTATTCATTTTCATAATTGAGATAGAATGGCACTCATGAAGCGCAATATGAGTGTCATTCTTTATAAGCCGCAAATTCCGGAAAATGCAGGTTTTACCGCCCGGTCTATGTTTGCGTTTGGATTTGACCGTCTCGTTTTGGTTAAACCGGAATTTTCTTTGCATTCGAATTCCCCAGCCTATAAAACTTCTTCAGGTGCCCGACCGATTTTAGATGATGCGCAGCAATGCCACTCCCTGCAAGAAACCATAGCGAATGCACAAGAGGTCATCGGATTTTCCCGCAGAAAACATGACTCACCCTCTCAACATCTTTATTTGGATGATTGGATTGATCAGGATAAACAATTTTTCTATAAACAGAATATAGCTTTGCTTTTCGGTCCCGAAAGTTGCGGCTTACCGGGTGAGGCAATATCCTTATGCACAAAAGTGGTTGAGATTCCGTTGTATCACACAAAACTGAGTTTGAACCTTTCTCATGCTGTAGCGATTGTTTTGTATGAGGTTTATACGTCTTTAATGGACAAAAACGGTCTCGAAGGTTCTGTTGAAAATCCAGCACGAATCAGCCAATCCCAAATAAAACTCATGCTGGAATCCATACTTCAGTCAAATCAAGATAAAGTCGAAACAAATTCAGGGAAGAAAAAACGGCATGAAGATATTATTTTAAATTTCTTGCAACGATCTCAAATTACTGAAGATGAATTCAGTGTATTGATGAATTATTTCAAGGTGTAAATTTTTATATTTAATGTCTTTTCTTAAACAGTATTGTATAGATAAAGGCAGGTTTTTTTTGGCTGAATTATTTTTTGTTGATTTTCGAACGTGAATTTATTTTTATTTCTCACTCATTTTACTTGCTTTAAATTCAAACCTGTTTCTTTTTAAACATTTCGGCATACCCATTGCAGAGGGACGAGAAATCAAGTTTCTAAATTTGATCAATTCGTTTAATGAAATCAGTAAGGAGAATGAAATTATGAAGAAAAGCGGCAACATTAAGACATGGACAGCCCTGATAGGAATTCTATTACTCATGCTGATTCCTGCATTACCGGCGATGGCTCAGGCAGAAGAAGCCGCGATTGATACCGGGGATACGGCTTGGTTGTTGATGTCGTGCGCATTGGTCATGATGATGACGGCTCCAGGATTGGCGTTATTTTATGGGGGATTGGTTAGCCAACGCAATGTATTATCTACACTTATGCACAGTTTCTTCACCTTATGTCTAATAACCATTGTATGGGTTGTGGTTGGTTATAGCATTGCATTTGGTGATGATATCGGCAGTTTTATGGGTGGTTTTAATTATGTATTGTTTCAAGGAGTCGATGCGTCACCGGAAGGTACGATTCCGCACATTGTGTTCGCGATGTTTCAAGGAATGTTTGCAATCATTACGGTTGCGCTGATTTCCGGTGCCATCGCGGAACGGATGTCTTTTATCGCTTATGTGCTGTTTGCCGTATTGTGGTCCGTTTTGATTTACAGCCCGCTTTGTCATTGGGTATGGCATGGCGACGGCTGGCTGTATAAATTGGAAGCGTTGGATTTTGCAGGCGGAACGGTAGTCCATATCAGTTCGGGCGCATCCGCGCTGGTTGCCTGTTTGGTGATCGGGCCGCGAGTGAGTTTTCCAAAGAATGTGCTGCCACCGCATAGTGTACCCTTTACGTTGATTGGTGGTTCCATGCTCTGGTTCGGCTGGTTTGGCTTTAACGCGGGCAGCGCTTTGGGCGCCAATGAAACCGCCGGGATGGCGTTTGCAACCACGCAAATCGCAACGGCGATGTCAGGGTTGGTATGGGGTATTGTTGAGTGGATTCTTCGCGGCAAGCCGACGGTATTGGGGGTTGTGACCGGCGCGGTTGCCGGCATGGTCGCGATCACTCCCGCTGCCGGATTTGTGGATATACCCGGCGCTCTGGCAATCGGATTGGGTGCGGGTATCATTTGCTATTGGGGCGTGAATCAGTTGAAATACATATTCAATTTTGACGATTCACTCGATGTTGTCGGTGTTCACGGTTTGGGCGGAACCTGGGGTGCGTTGGCTACCGGTATCTTTGCCAATCAAGGCGCTGCCGGATTGCTGTACGGTAACCCCAATCAGCTTGTGGTGCAACTCATCGGCGTTGCGGCTGGTTGGGCCTGGGCGGCATTCGGAACCTTTGTCATTCTGATGGTGATTCGTGTCTTTGTTCCGCTGCGTGTCAGCCGTGAAGAAGAAATGACCGGCTTGGATTTGGCGTTGCACAACGAAGTCGCATATAATGATTAATCAAAACAAACTCACAGAAAATCAAGTAAGGAGAACGTAGAGAAATGAACAAGATCGAAGCAATTATACGTCCACATAAATTGGAAGACCTGCGCAACGCGCTGGAAGAAGTAGGGCTGCATGGGATGACGGTATCGGAAGTACGCGGGTTTGGCCGCCAGCGCGGGCATTCGGAAGTCTACCGCGGCCGGGAATATAACGTTGCGTTTCAGCCGAAGGTAAAGGTTGAAATTATGGTGACCGCCGAGATGACCGACCAGGTTGTCGATACCATCCGCGAATCGGTAAACACCGGGCAGGTTGGTGACGGCAAGATATTTGTTTACGCAATCGGTGACGCGATTCGCATCCGGACAGGTGAACGCGGCGCGGATGCGTTGTAATGTTATCAAGAGCCCCTTCTATATTGAGGAGGGGCTTTTTATAACTGATTATCCTAAAAACAGTGATTAGTGAAAAGTGACGAGTGATAAGTCCAACGAATTCAAGAAATTTTACGATTGACCGCTCTCACCCTTTTGGTGATTATTTTTCAACTGCTCCGCATTTCATAATTATATTATATTCAAAAAGCTATGGCAAACTTTTCAATATCAATTGCTTTTTTTAGGATTATACGTACACAATGATTGATTACACAATGATTGATTACTGATTGAAAAACGGTTTTTGTTATAGGCCGAATCTTCTAAGTCATACGAAGCAAGGCCTGTCGTCTACTCCCTTTGGGAGAAGATAAGAGATGAAGGCGAGTTACAATTTAGTTTATAATGTACATTTTTGAATTTAATTTTTCTTACCGTTATTCTACCACCCAAGTTTCTCCGGAGTTGATTAGGTTTTCGAGGGAGTTGTTGCCGTTGGCGGTTGCAACAGCTTTGTTGACTTGATCGGCTGTGAGCTCATCATAGGTTGGTTTTTCCACTTGGCGGAAGATGCCCATCGGTTCGGGATATTCGGGGTAATGGAGTTGGCCCAGGGCAAACGCGATGGCGTTGCTATCGCGTTTCGAATCGTGAACCAGCAGGTCGTCTTCGGTGACGCTGTTTTCGCCGATGGTTACAACTTCGATTTCCATGTTTTGGTTCATTCGCAAGCCTTTGTTGTTTTCGCTGCCGAAGATCATGGGTTTGCCGTCTTCGAGTTCGAGGATGGTTTCGGCTTTGCGTTTGCGGTCGGTCGCCCATTCGAATGCGCCATCGTTAAAGATGTTGCAGTTTTGGTAGATTTCGACGAATGAAGTTCCCTTGTGCTGATAAGCGGCTTCTAAAACCGCACCCAAATGTTTGATGTGGACATCGACCGAACGCGCGGCGAAGGTGGCACCGGCCCCTAAAATAACGGATAAGGGATTGAGTGGATGATCGACTGAACCCAGCGGTGTTGATTTGGTGCGTTTGCCCAACTCGGATGTTGGGGAGTATTGGCCTTTGGTTAAGCCGTAAATGCGATTGTTAAACAGAATAATGTTGATATCCACATTGCGGCGGATGGCGTGAATCATGTGGTTGCCGCCAATGCTGAAGCCGTCTCCGTCTCCGGTAATGACCCATACGTCCAGTTCGGGACGGGAAGCTTTTAACCCGGTAGCCACCGCCGGTGCACGGCCGTGGATGCTGTGGATTCCATAGGTATCCAGGTAATATGGAAACCGGCTGGAACAGCCGATGCCGGACACAAATACGGTGTTTTCACGCTTGGCTTGCAGCGTGGATAAGACTTTTTTCATTTGAGAAAGAATGGAATAGTCTCCGCACCCGGGGCACCAGCGAACGTCTTGCGAGCTGGCGTAATCTTTCGCGGTTAGTTTGACATCTTGCTTAACATCTTGCTTGACATCTTGCGGTGCAACAGCCATGGTTTAGTTCTCCAATAACTCATCAATTTTTTCGGTGATTTCGCGAACTTGGAAGGGCAGACCGCGTACCAAGTTCAATCCTTTCGCGTCGATCAAAAAGTTCGAGCGAATCAGCATTCTGAACTGTCCCAAGTTTATTTCGGGAATCAAGACTTCTTTGAAGTTTTTCAGTACATCCCCAAGATTAGATGGGAACGGATACATGTAGCGGATGTGAGCGGAAGACACTTTTTTGCCTTGCTTTTGGGCGCGTTCAACCGCGGTTCGGATGGCGCCGTAGGTGCTGCCCCATCCGATAACCAATACATCGCCTTGGGGTTCGCCGCATACTTCAACCGGAGGCAGCGAGGATGCGATTCCCTTCACCTTCTTTTGGCGCAGGCGAACCATGGCATCGTGGTTTTCGGGGTCGTAACTCACGTTTCCGGTAATGTTTTGTTTTTCCAGCCCGCCGATGCGGTGTTCGTATCCCGGTGTGCCCGGGATGGCCCAAGGGCGGGAGAGGTTTTCGTTTCGTGTGTAGGGCTGAAACCCGTTTCCGTTGGTTGAGCCGTTGGTGTAATAAGGAACGTTGATTTTGGGTAAATCTTCGACATTCGGTACTCGCCACGGTTCGGCGCCATTGCCGATATAGCCGTCGGAGAGGACGATGACGGGGCACATGATTTCCATGGCGATGCGGCAGGCTTCGATTACGGTATCGAAGCAATCGGCAGGAGTGGCTGTAGCCAAAACCGGCACGGGGCATTCGCCGTTTCTTCCATACAATGCCTGCAACAGGTCGGATTGTTCGGTTTTGGTTGGCAAGCCGGTGCTGGGGCCGCCGCGTTGAACGTTTACGAGAACAAGTGGTAGTTCGGTCATGACGGCGAGACCGATGGCTTCTTGTTTTAACGCGATACCGGGTCCACTGGTACCGGTTACGGCAAGCGCTCCACCATAGGCTGCACCGATGGCGGCGCAGACGGCGGCGATTTCGTCTTCTGCCTGAAAGGTGGTGACACCAAAACTTTTGTATGTGGATAATTCATGCAATATATCACTGGCCGGAGTAATGGGATAACTTGCATAAAACAACGGTTTATCTGAAAGCTTTGACGCCGCGGCCAAACCGGTGGCGATGCCGGAGTTGCCGGTTATTTTGCGGTATTTGCCGGGTTCGATTTTGGCTTTGTTGATGCGGTAGGTGCTGGCGATCAGTTCCACGGTTTCGCCATAGTTGCGCCCAGCTTTGAGGGCGCGGATGTTGGCATCGCGGATGCCTTCTTTGTCAGCGAATTTCTTTTCGATCCATTCGATGGTTTTATCGATGGGGCGGTGATAGAGCCAATAGGCCAAGCCCAGGGTAAAAAAGTTTTTGCAGCGGCCGGCTTCTTTTTTGTTGAGGCCTAATCCTTCAACCGCATCCAGAGTAAGTTTTGTTATGGGAATAGTAATCAGGCGGTATTCATCCAGAGAGCCGTCTTCGAGCGGATTTTCATCATAACCGGCTTTATCGAGCCCATCTTTGGTGAACATTTCTTCATTCACGATGCACAAGCCGCCATTTTGCAAATCCTTTATGTTGGCTTTGAGGGCAGCCGGGTTCATGGCGAATAATGTGTTTACTTCATCGCCGGGTGTGTGAATTCGGTTGCTGCTAAAGTTGATTTGGTAGCCGCTAACGCCCGCGATTGTGCCGGCGGGGGCGCGGATTTCAGCGGGGAAATCGGGCAGCGTGGAGACATCATTGCCCCACAATACAGATGATGTAGTAAACTGAGTTCCAACAAGTTGCATCCCGTCGCCTGAGTCGCCGGCAAAGCGAACGGTTGCAGATTCAATTTCTTCAATGGGTTTGTTGATGACAGGAAGCTCTGTGGAGACCATGATGACTTATTTGTACCTTGTTAACCTTAAATTTATATTATCTATCTAGTTTATATAAATAATTGACAGCGTCAAGTATTTTCAATACAAACAGGTGAAATACATGCATTATTCATGGGTCACTTCAATAGGACCGGCAACACCGGGTGTTAATCCTTTTCTCCAAGGGCATGGAGACAGGGCGTTTCGGGTTGCTTCGCCCAAGGCGCGGTAGACACTTTCCCAGATGTGGTGCGGGTCTTCACCGGAAAGTACGTCGATCTGTATGGTCATTCTACCGCCTTGTGAGAGTCCATCCAAGAAGTTCCAAAGGTCGCATGACAACATATCTTCGACATTTTCTTGGATGACAACGTTCCCTTTGTTGAAATGGAGTCGGCTGCGAAATTCAAAGGAAATTCTGGCATTGGCGGAGGCTTCGTCGATGAATCCCATGCCGGCGCCGCTACCGTTGATTCCCTTCTCTTTCATCATTTCGTTGGCCACGCGCAACAGGGTATCTCCAAAGCATTGGCCAGCGTCTTCGGCGATGACGTGTTTGAGCAGGTAGTTGGTCATCTCAACTTTGACGCCGAGATTTAAGCAGGAACGCCAGGCCCACTGCTCAATCATGTGGTTTAAGAAGTG
The DNA here is from genome assembly GCA_964449065.1 of uncultured bacterium. Classification (GTDB taxonomy): domain Bacteria; phylum Hinthialibacterota; class Hinthialibacteria; order Hinthialibacterales; family Hinthialibacteraceae; genus CAYVAZ01. The sequence goes on along the minus strand of CAYVAZ010000020.1, from coordinate 15,626 downwards.
GATGGATGTATTGATGTTGTCTTTAAGATTCGGGTTGCGTTCGCCGCCGCGAATTTCGGTGCGGATGAGGGATTCGCGGGTTTTGCGCTGGGTTACTTTGGGTTCAAAATCAAACATGATTGCATCCTAATCGTTTCGTTCTAACCGAACGGCTTTTGCGTGGGATGGAAAGCCTTCGAAATCGGCAAATACGGCCACATGATGCCGCAGGCTATCATATCCTTCTTTGGTTGCATAGCTCACAGAAGTGCGTTTGAGAAAATCTTCTACGGAGACAACCGATGCGGTCTTTGCCCAACTTCCGGTGGGTAAGATGGCATTTACTCCCAAAGAATAATTGCATAGGCTAATGGGGGCATATTTGCCGAGCATGATCTCGCCTGCGTTGCGGAGTTTGCTCAGCAAGGCGAAGGGGTCTTTTGTTAAAACTTCCAAGTGTTCCGGGGCGTAATCGTTGACGACATCGATGGCTTCTTCCATTGTATCGGTTAAGATGATACCGCCGTAGTTGGAGAAGACTTTGGTGACATATTCAAACTGCTTTTCCGGTAGGTCTTTTACTTTTGCCGGGACGATATCGCTGATAGTTTTGGCTAATTTTTCGCTGTCGGTCACCAGCAAAGCCGCGGAGAAGGGGCCGTGTTCGGCTTCGATTAGGAGGTCTGTCGCAACGATATCGGGGTCGGCGGATTCATCGGCGAGAATGATGGATTCGCTGGGGCCTGCCGGGGTGCCGACATCCATAACGCCGTAGAGCAGTTTTTTGGCGGCGGTGGCGTAGATGTTGCTGGGGCCGATGATTTTCAAGACGGGGTCAACGGATTCCGTACCATACGCGAAGGCGGCCACGGCTTGGACACCTCCAACACGGTAGATTTCATCGATACCGGCTGTATGGGCCGCGTAGAGGGTGGCGTCATCGACCTTGCCGTCCTGCATGGGTGGTGTGGCAACCGCGATGCGGTTTACGCCGGCGACTTTTGCCGGAACCCCCAGCATCAACATGACGGATGGATAAGCGGCCGTGCCTCTGGGAACATATAACACGCAGCTTTCAATGGGGGTGATTTTTTCTCCGCCAATTAAGCCTGGGGCGATTTCGGTGAACCACATTTCTTGCGGCATTTGTTTTTCATGAAAGGTGCGGATGTTTTTGTAGGAAACATCGATGGCTTCTTTGACATTGGGATCAAGGGCTTCATTCGCGGCGAGGATTTCTTCTTCGCTCACTTTGACGCCGATACTTGAAATATCCGCACCGTCAAACTCTTGGGTTAATTCGAAGAGGGCTTTATCGCCATCGGCTTTGACGCGGTCGATGATTTTTTGGGCCTGTGGCAGAAAGGCGTCGATATCCTGCGCCGAGCGTTTGAGGATTTTTTGTTTTTGTTCTTCAGGTGTTTCTTTCCATTTATACGTCGTAATCATGGGATTATCCTAACGAATTTATTACGAATTCGATCCAATATGCGGATCGAAAGATCAAACGCGCATTATATCACGTAATCCGTAAGCCTGAATGATGGCGGTACAAAAAAAACATCCCTCCAACATCGCAATACAAAACCCGTTTAGAAACATTGTTTGCAGGATCAGTTTTCTGTATGATATGCAAAATTTCAGCAACAATATTATGAGGTGAAGATTATGAGTAAACAGTGGATGTTTGGAATTGCCGGAGTTATTGCGGTATCGTGTCTCGTCATTTTATTGAGCAGCCAATCGCTGCAAAGCCAGGAAGAAGCGGCGGAAGCCAAACCGCAAATCGGGAAAAATATGCAAGTCTTCACAGGCGACCGGGCGTTTGAATCGACCCGGGAATTGCAAGAGTATATGCGCGATCTTACAATTTCATTGGGCGTACAGTGTTCGTATTGCCATGATATGAAGGATTTCACCAAAGACGTGCCGGAATTGCATAAGGATGAAGCCCGTTTTTATATGAATATGGTGCATGAAATGAATGATAAATATTTCAAAGATAAGCCGGAAGCGCAGATGAACTGCTTTGTATGCCACCGCGGGCGGGAAAAGCCGGTGTTTTCAAAAGCAGAATGGATGAAAATTCAAGAAGAAGAGAAGTAAGGATATTTATTGCCCCGTATCAAAAAGACGGAGGGGTTATTTCTCCGTCTTTTTTGTTTTGATTGGGGATGAAGGCTGTTTCATTTATTCGGTAGGCTGCCGCCCTACCCTGTTTTTATAGGAGATTCGTATGAAGCCAGTATTGCATTCTGTGAGTTATGCCGGTTTGTGGGGGCAAGAGGCTCTTACACTGGAAGAGTTTATTCCACACGCGGCGTCGATGGGTTATAAAGGGGTGATGCTAATGTCGAAGCAGCCGCATTTGTCTCCATTGACCTACAACACAGACCGGGTAAAGCAGTTAAAAGAGTTGATGGATACTCATCAAATCGAAATGTCTTGTATTGCGGGGTATAGCGACCCCAATGCGGGGTTTTCGGCAACCTCCGTCCCGTTTGCTCCGCTTGGGGAAACGCAGTTGATTGCGATTCAGCAGTGGTGCGAAATGGCAGTGGAGTTGGATTGTAAGATCATCCGGCTGATGACAGGGTTGGCGAACACGGGGGAAGCATTTCATACGCAATGGAAGCGGTGTGTGCAGTTTATGAAGAGCGCATGTGATGTTGCGGCGGATTATGATTTAATCATCGGGATACAAAACCATGACGATACTGCGGGGCATTATCTATCGATGGGTGATCTGCTGAATGATGTGGATAAGTTGAACGTGAAGGCGTGTTTTGATGCATGGTCGGTGGCGCTGCAGGATGAGGATGTTGTCAAAGCGGTTCAGTATTTGGGAGACCGGATTGTGCATACCACGGTGGCGGATTATGTAAGGCGGCCGCGGTTCCGCTATCATCATCCCGGTGAGGGGAATGTGTATGAGCGCACCCTGGATGAAGTGAAGGCGTGCCCGCCGGGTGAAGGCTTTGTGGATTATCCGTCATTCTTTGACGAATTGCGCAAGGCTGGGTTTAACGGAACGGTTGCGTTTGAAATGTGTTCTCCGATTTTGGGTGGAGGCAGCCGGAGTAACCTTGACCATTACGCGCAAACCTTTTTACATTTTCTGCAACCTTGGATGGATTAGTATAGTGTCAATCTAAAAATGACGGCTGGCTATCCGTTGTTTTCCCCTTGTTAAGGGGGGATAACAACGACAATCTCTTCGTTGCGTAACATGAGTTAATAATTTTCCCACAGAGTACGCAACAATTCATCCGGGATGGCATGAACCCGTGCGACCGATTTTTGCGTCTCTGTGATATAAAGGCCGTCATCCCATATAAAATCGGGATAGCTGATGCGGACTTTGGGGTCTTTGGAATACAACACCGCCACCGGTTTGCCCCAATGAATCGCTTTTCCTTCTGGGGAGTCTTTCTCCACGCCACCCAACAGAAAGGCTGGATTGCGCCCCTCATATCCCTTGCCGTTGTGATTGTGAAACCAGTAGATATAGCGCCCTTTGTAAGGGCCTGCTGTTATTTTGCGAACAAAGTTGGCTGCCCGGGGATGATCAACTTTAGAACCGCCGGGGGAGTAGGTCATAAACTCGGGTTCCGTCCAGGTATGGCCGCCGTCTCTGGAATAAGCATGACAAGGATGACCGGCAACCGTGCGGTAGGTGCAAAAGAGCGACCCATCGGAGAGCGCTGCTAGATTCACTTCTTCAGCAATAGGCCCAATCGGCGAGCGTAGACCGGCCTCTCCATCCGGCAGGGTTTCCCAATTAATTTGAGATGGATCCCGTTCACTCGCAATGTTTTTGCTCTTCATAAACCATGATTCCGATTCCGCGATAAAGCCTTCGCCAAAGCGGCCGATTTTAGCAAACCCGAAATACATAGCGCCATCATGCGTAATGGGTTTGCCCACGCCCCAAAAGAAACGCACGTTGCCTTGATAGGGATTGCGGCGGTCTATCGCGCCCTCTCTTACGGGAATGTACCAGCGGTCTTTTGTCCAGGTACGGCCGCCGTCATCGGAATATTTGAAGGCGTATTCACCCAGCGTGTCTACCCGCTTGCGGGCATAGTCTGTATCGGCGATGACTTCACGCATGTTGTCCGCGTTGTAGGTATAAAAAACATAGATGCGTCCATACGGTGTCAAATAAGGAATCGCCCATGAGGCTTCCGGGCCGTCGGCCGGTTCGATATCGACCAATTCGCTCCAAGTTTTGCCTTTGTCACGGCTGCGGGTGGAGACAATGTGTTGGCCTCCCTGCCCTTCATGGCCTTTGCCGGTCGTCATTACGCATACCCAAGTGCCGTCATTGAGTTTGACCACATACGGCTGGTCGCAATATCCCTCGGATGGAATTTCCCACCCCGTTTCAATATCAAGAGGAGGGACATCTTGATCAATAGATTGCAGCATGTTTGCGTGACCGGAGAACGCTATCAAAGCAACCGCCAATGTGCTGAAACCCAATAAACGTATCATAACGATCCTTTTCAGTGTAACTTATTTTCTAATCAACCCAGCTTTTACAGTGATTCCTGTGTCTTTGTGATCATTCATAGGATAAATCATGTATGCCATGGCCAGGTACATCTGTCAATAGGGGAATGAGAGGGAATGAGAGCATTTTCAATTCGGACTGTCAATTTAGTACGGCGATACCCCACAGCGAAAGAAAGACTTAGCGCCTTTCTTGCCTGATAATCCTACATAGCAAATGAAAACAGCCCCTTCATTCCGAAGGGGCTGTTCGCTGTCTCAGAATACATCAAGAATACTTCATACTGCAACCGCGTTAAATCGCTTCGGCGTCAACCTCACCGGTCCGAATCCGAATAACTTTCGAGATGGCAGTGACGAATATCTTTCCGTCGCCCACCTGTCCGGTATTTACCGCGTTGCGAATGGCTTCCACGGTTTTGTCGGTTTCTTCCGCTTTTACAACCACTTCGACCTTAATCTTCGGCTGAAACGAAATGGTATACTCTCTACCGCGGTAAATTTCCGCGTGTCCCCGTTGTCTACCAAACCCTCTCACCTCCGAAACCGTCATCCCGGTGATGCCGATTTCTTGCAGCGATTCGCGGAGTTCTTCTAATTTATGAGGACGAATAATTGCTTCAATTTTATTCATTTTTTCTCTCCTTATTCAGTCTATCGAAATCTTCTCTCTCACAGGAATTAAGACATCAGTTTGGAGAACTCGGGGTACGCATTGCCGCCATGTTCGCCAATATCCAAACCTTCCATTTCTTCTTCTTCACTGACACGCAATCCGACGGTTGCATTGATTAGGCTAAACAGGATAAATGAAGCTCCGAAGGTCCAAATAAACGCAGCCGCAATCCCGATGAGCTGGACACCCACGATGGATGGGTCACCGCCAAAGAAGAGACCATTGGTTCCGCCAAAGGCTTCTTGGGCAAACAATCCGGCGGCCAATGTACCCCAAGCACCGCATACACCGTGAACGGATATCGCGCCGATGGGGTCATCAATCCCCATGTTTTCAAACATGAGAACCGAGAACACTACAATCACACCACCAATCAGTCCAATCACCAATGCCATAATCGGGCTGACATTAAAGCAAGGAGCGGTGATCGATACCAAACCGGCAAGCGCGCCGTTCAGCGACATCCCACAATCCGGGAACTTAAAGACAAGCCAGGAAGTAATCATTGCCGCAATGGCGCCACCGGCAGCAGCCAAGGTAGTGGTCACTGCAATAACCGCCATATCGCCGCCAACCGCGGTTGTACTTCCCGGGTTAAACCCGTACCAGCCCAACCAAAGAATCAATACGCCTAAAGCCGCCAAAGGCATATTGTGGCCGGGAATCGGTTTGGGTTTTCCGTCTGAAGTATATTTCCCTTTGCGTGGGCCAAGTACAATCGCACCGGCCAATCCGGCCCAGGCACCCACAGAGTGCACGACGGTCGATCCCGCGAAGTCAATAAAGCCCATGCCTTCCAACCAGCCGGAACCGGCAAACAAACTGCCCCAAGCCCATGATCCGAATACCGGGTAGATTACCGCTGTAATCGCCACGCTATAGATCAGGTAGGAAATAAACTTCGTCCGCTCCGCCATCGCTCCGGATACAATTGTCGCGGCCGTTGCGGCAAACACGGTTTGGAACAACCAGAAGGTAAAGGTCCAATAAGCCGGCGAACCGTCATCTTCAAACATATAACCGCTCAACGCAAACCCGTCCGTGCCGATCCAGCCGCCCGCGGTTGTCCCGAACATCAACCCGAACCCGATCAAAAAGAACGCCACACTTCCGGCGCTGAAGTCCATCAGGTTTTTCATCAAAATGTTCATGGCGTTTTTCGCGCGGGTCATTCCGGCCTCCACCATTGCAAAACCGGCCTGCATGAAAAACACCAAGAACGCCGCTATACACGTCCACAATATGTCGGCATCTCCTCGCAGAGAACCGACACTCTCGTTTACGGAAACAACCGTGACTTCCGCTTCCTCTTGAGCAATACCGGGCATTGCAACACACATCATCAATACAGCCATCATTAAAGCAACCAACAATCCATTCTTTCTGGGAATAATTAAACTATTCACAGTCATGCTCCTTTCATACCGTCTCAACCGGATGAACTGATTTGAACAACTTTTACGTATACAAATTGTAGTAATAGAACAACAAAGATATGTCAGTGCACTGTGTTCTGTATTCAACAAAGAGCATGAACTATGCCAAACTCAAAAACTACAAAAAATATAGGAAATGGCTAGTTTTTTTGGGGGGATACGGGAAATACAGTGTTTCGATAGATAGGGGGGAAATGACAAAATTGCTGTTTGAAAGAAATCAAACTGATGATTTTTAAACAGAACGCCGGTGCTTTGAATGATTCGACTGAACTATTCTTGGGGAGAATCCGCTTTCCCAAAAAACATCATGTGCTGCCAGGGCAAGCCGTCATACTCATCCACCAACTCAAATCCATTTGCAGTATATTCTTTAAGGATTTGCTTTTTACTCATCTTATGCAGCGGCTTAATCGGCACATCCGGGTCTTCCGCACGGTATTCCAACAAAGCGATTCTACCATCTTGCTTCAAACTCGCCTTGATATCCGCCAGCATCTCCGCCGGATGCGAAAACTCATGATACACATCCACCAGCAGCACCAAATCCAAAGTGTTTTTCGGCAAGTTCGTCTTTTGCAGTTCCCCTCGCGTAAGCACGATATTGTTTCGTTCTTCTTCCCGCGCCCGCTCTTGCAGCATATCCAACATCTCCTGTTGGATATCCACCGCATACACTTTGCCTTCTTCACCAACCACCTTCGCAATTTTTAGGGTGTAATACCCGTTCCCGCTGCCGACATCACCAACCACCATACCCGGCTTCAGGTTCAACTGCTTCATCACCTCACCGGATGCTTCTTCCCGCGCTCGCGAAGCCCGGATCAACCATTCCGCCCCGGTAAAATGCATCGTCCGGGCAATGGTTCTTCCCATGTATTCGTTGTTTGCGGAACTTTGGGGTAATATCCATGAATAGAAACAGATAGAAATGAACAATACGGTCAACGGAATTGCAATTCTCATCATGTTCACGATCCTTAAAATTGAATTTTTTAATGATAGCAAAAACAAATTTATATCCATTTATGATTTGTGATCATGACTTTACGTCACATCAAATCTTCCACCGGCAACCCACTGGACAGAGGCAACAACTTCAAATCACCCACGGTTCCCTCTTCGCCAATGACAGCATCGTATTTGCCTCATCATCCTCCACAAATGTCTCCGAAGAGGGATTCCATAGCAGCGTACGCTTGAGTTGCTGCGCGATTCCTCCTAACAGCAGCACACTCACCGAATGATGCGCGATCTCTGCATGGCAAACCGTCTTCTCACGCGAGCGGATGCAATTCAAAAAGTTCACAGAATGCCCTGGGCTTTCGAAAAGATGCACATCCTCTTCATTCAACGGCTCCTTCAATATGCTTTCCGGCTCGGAGATTAAATGCTCCCGGTCAACCGCGATCTTCCCTTCCGTCCCGATAAACCATGCCCCGCCCGTCTCACTGATTTTTTGCTCCATATCCATTTCAGGATACGGGCGCGCGTAAACCTTTACACCATTCGCATAGCGGTAAACGGCATAGCCATCTTCATCAACAGATATTTCAACCGGTCCGGTATGATCCATGCCCAGCGACCACTGCACGATATCATAATGGTGCTGTCCCCAATTGATGCCGCCGAAACCAAAGAAGTGCGCGTCCCACCGCCCGTCATACGGTCGTTTCGGAGCGGGTCCCAGCCACAAATCCCAATCCAACTGTTCCGGAACCGGCTTCACTTCATCCACGGGCTTCTCCCAGTTTGCTCCCCCGCCAGGACGATACGCATATACTTCCTTCACCTCACCGATTCTCCCGCTGCGGATATATTCAGCCGCGCTGCGAAATTTGCCATCATACTCAGACCGCTGCTGCGTCCCCGCTTGATAAACAACATTGTTCTCTTGTACGGCTTTTCGGGTAATTTGACTTTCGTTAATCGTCACCGCGGTCGGTTTTTCGCAATAGATATCTTTCCCGGCACGTGCAGCGAGTGTTGCCATGGTTGCATGCCAATGAATCGGGGTGGTAATCAACACCGCGTCGATATCTTCCCGCGCAATCAAATCGCGAAAATCACGGTATGACTCACACGCTTTATAGTTCCCTTTTCGGTTGGTGTCCGCGTAATGCTGGTTAACCCGGTCCTGATTTTCTTCCCGCTGGTTCTTCCATACATCGCAAACGGCAAGCACCTGAACATCGTCGCGGCTGATGTAACCGCCTTCCATATACGTCCAAGCCTCATCATACAGATGCCCTTTGCCCATCGTTCCCAAACCGATCACGCCCAGCGTAATCCGGTCATTCGCGGCGGCGGCGTTATTCCACCCCAAAACCTGGGGTGAGACGATCAAAGGTAGTCCCAGCAGTTTCGAAAAACGCCGGCGGGATAGTTTTCGTGAAAATGACATGACAAGATTCTCCCCATTTTTGATATTCAACATCAAACACTAGCAATAGTATATGTTTGAAAAAAAAATAAAATTTACTTATAGTAAATGATAATGGTGACAAAAACAATTTATTGTGAAGGGGATAAATGATGGAATACAAAGGTTACATAGCGGAAATTGAATATGATGATGAAGATCAAATCTATCACGGACGCGTTCCAGGAATCACCGATGTCATCACGTTCGAAGGAAAAACCCAAAAAGAACTAGAACAAGCATTTATCGATTCGGTTGAAGACTATCTGGATTTTTGCAAAAGTGAAAACAAAGTACCCTCCATACCAACGAATGCAAACGTTTCTATATAAATTGCAGATTGTCTATTCATTCACTATCAGCAATCGATAGAGTCTGATTTAACGCCGGCTCTTCAACCACCGTCGGCTCTCGATGCATCCAATACACGGTCAGTTTGTCAATCGAATCTACGTTTCCAAACCCGAAATGCAGTGTCGATGAATTTTGCGATTGATAACTCGAACCGCCATCCACCACCGCGGCCCATTTGGCGCTTCCCTTCTCTGCCACCACCCGCACGCCAAACGACTGCGCCGATGCCGCATCCAACTTCACCTTCAGCCAATTTCCCGGGGGCGTATCATTGCGCAGCAATTGCGGTCGCGAATCAATGTTGTTAATCACCAAATCCATATCCCCATCGCTGTCATAATCCAGCAAAGCTGAACCTCTCCCGCCATGTGGAACAAAATCATCCGGCAGGGATTGATCGGTCACATCTTCAAACCGCCCGCCGGTATTTTTATAGAACGAAATGCCCTGTTCATACTCCCGTTCCGATTCCAACTCTTCCACCTGCGGATAGATATGCCCATTTACGCTGTATAGATCCACCAGCCCATCGCTGTCAAAATCGCAGAACCCATTGCCCCACGTCACCAGCATTCTTGAGGTACCACTCAGTCCAACCGGCACGGATACATCAACCAATCCCGCTTCCCCGATATTCTTATAAAGCACATCCGGCTGCATCTCATACGCGGTAATATAAACATCCAGCAAGCCGTCGTTGTTATAATCACCCTGCGCCACGCCCATGCTGGCACCCTCTACCCCGCTCTCATTAAACGCGCCGCCCGAAAAGAAACTGATATCCTCAAACACACCGTTGCCATCATTCTGCAAGACATGATTAAAGGTGCCGTCGTTGGCCACATATAAATCCAAATCTCCATCCAAATCGAGATCGGTAAAGATGGCCCCCATCGCTCTGCCGATCGAAACGTTGATCTTCGATTTCTCCGTAAAATCTGTGAATTTCCCTTTACCATCATTCAAGTAGAGTTTGTCAGGTACACCATCGAATGAAAGCGGGCCGGTAAACACCTCAATCCCATGAAACAAATCGCGGATATCCTTATGTTTTACCGGATCAAACGCAACATAGTTGCCCACATACAAATCCAAATCACCGTCGCCATCGACATCGCCAAAGGCCGCCGTTGCCGAATACTCATCTCCCGCCGCGGCCGATTCTTGGGTAAAATCGGTAAATGTTCCATCCCCATTATTTAGATACAAAACATTGGCGCCGTAGTTGGTAATATACAAATCCAACCAGCCATCGCCGTTCACATCGCCAAACAAAGCGCCGCTGCCGAATCCGGTATGCCCAACGCCGGCTTGCATGGTTACATCGGTAAACGTGCCGTCATCATTGCGGTACAAGGCATTTCTATATTTTTCGCTGGGATTCAGAACATCCGGCTGCGCGTTGACAAAATACAAATCATCATCGCCGTCGTTGTCATAATCCCCCACCGCGACACCCGAGCCCATCGCGTCAATAATCCAACGCTTATCCGCATGGCCAATGATGTGTTTGAACGTATGCAATCCCACTTCTTCCGTCACATCCTTAAATACAAAATGGCTCAATTCAATCCCTTCTTCATCTTCCGGTTCACTGTTAGCTAAGGTTTCCTGTAAACGCTTCAAATGCTCAGAATCCGGAAAGCGTGCTATGGTTTTTTCCAAGATGTTCCGGCTTTCCTCTTTGTTTCCGGTGTAATACAACGACCAGGTAAGCACTTCAATGAAGGTTTCCGATGCTTTGACGCGGTTATCTTCAATTTGCGCCAAAACGCTCAAACAATCTTTGTAGTTTTTGTTTTTAAAGCGCAACTGTGCCAACAATAATTTTTGCGGACCATTTGCCGTCCCGTTCGACAATGATCTCTCAAGAAACGCACGCGATAAATCTTCCCGCTGCACCTTATACAATTCCGCGGCCAATTCGTATCCCAATTCCGGCGAAATCTCGCCCGGATTGCGGAACGCGAAACGCAGCCGGTTCTCTTTCACATCGACCCACGATTTTAAATACGATGCGATTGCTTGGGCTTTCTTGGCTTCTTCCTGTTTTCGCTGCCGCGCCAACGCGGTCGTCAAGTTGTTATACGCTTCGCGAAAGAAGGGAAAATAATACACCGCCGCTTTCAGATACTTCTCCGCCGCTTCCGCATTACCTTGCCGCAATTCCAGTTTCCCCAATTCGTAATAGGCTAAAAAGTGAGAATTATCCTGCTGCACCGCTTGCAGCAGCACATCCTTCGCTTCGGTATCGTTCCCCTGGCTGGCCTCAATCCGCCCCAATAAAAAAAGCGCGTCAGAATTGGCAGTATCAATTGTCAACAAATGCTTGAGCCATGTCCTTGCAAGGTCAATCCGGTCCAGCGTATGCGCTAAGGCCGCACACTGATACAACACCCCGGTATCATTCGGCGATTGCCGCACCGCTTTGCGGCACCACTTCACCGCCTGCTCATCATGCCCGGCACGCCAGTTCGCCCGCGCCACATGAAACGCAAACCGCCCGTCATCGCCAACTTTTTCACTCAATTGTTCCAAAAAGGGAATCCAATCTCCGCTGGGAGAAAGTTTCTCCAAAGCCGCGTGAATCTTTGTGCGATCATTCGCGGATAATTCGCCCGTAATGGAATTCAGTTCTGAGACCGCCGATTGCGTATTTCCCGGCTGAAGCAAGCCAACCAACTCATCAACTGTAGCGAATGAATTGCATGGAATTGAACAAAATAGAAAAATTATTGTAAATATTTTGTGAATTTTTTGATTAAACATAGGCATTTTTATTGAATTGGATATGATTATAATTTTAATACCATTCTAAAATCTTAGGAGAATTATGACATGAAACAACTATTTGTAAAAGCAATAGCCTGTTCGCTATTGGCAGCACCAACGGTATGGGCGCAGGATACCAGCGTGAACATCAACACATTAACGGCGCCTGAATTGTCGGAGGTTCCCGTTATTGACGGCGACCTCAATGATGAAGCATGGGCCAACATCCCTGAAATCGTAGTAGATGGCAGCGGAGACAGTCCGGCCCCCACAAGCGCTGGGGATTTGGACATCACCATGAAGGTTGCGTGGGACGATGAATCCGACACCTTGTTTTTTGGATTCAACATAGTGGACGATGTATTCCTCAACTTGCTTTCCCGCGGTTCTTCTCTTGGCGGAAGCGGTTGGAATAATGAACGCATGGAATTCATCATCAACGCCGCCAACACCGGCAACCCCGATCACGGCGAAGATTCCGAGTTCCACACCCAATACACCTTCGATATCCCCACCACCTGGGACCCGCAGCCGGGTGGAATCAACGATTTGCCTGTGAGTTCTGAATTCATCAGCGTTCCGGTATTTGAGGCCATTGACGGCTCTTTGATCCCCGGCGCACTTCCCTTTGATTTGGATGATGAATTCGTTGAATCCGCCGCGCGAATCCGGGTCACCGACCCCAACGCGACCGAATGGTTGGAATCGCCGGTCGAATGGACCTGGGAAATCAAAATCGCCACGTTCTCTGAATTGTTTTCTGCCGGAGCCTTTGGATTCGACACCAACGATCAAGCCTTGCTGGATTCCGGCTTCAAAGCCTTTTTTGAAGATCCGGGCAACCTCCGCAAAGAGTTGAACGTGAACGATGTCATCGGCATCAGCCCGCAGCAAAACGACGCGGACGTGTTCGCGCAATCTCCCGAACGGGAGCACCAAGTCAACACCACCAACGTCGCCGGCAACTGGAACAGCAGCGCCGACCTCACCGGCTTGATCTTGGCCGCCCAAGCATCGGACGTTTCCGAGTGGGAATTGATGAAGTAATGCCATTTAAAACACTGATGTAACGCAACGGATGCTTGGTTGCCGCTTAAAAAAAGTTTTTGTTCTAGGCAAGACGTTCAAAGTAAAACGCAAGGTTTATCCCTCTCCCGGTGGGCGAGGGCGATAGACCCAGCGAAAGAAAGATGGCAAGTGTACAACATGCGGCAATCTCATAATGATTTGGTATAAATTGCTTTCGCAATCAAAAGAACAAAGCCTCTCCATACCGGGGAGGCTTTTTCTTATTCAGGCAGATAAGACACATCTCAGGTTAAGAAAAATTAATGTTGAGCGTACCTAGTTGCAATGAGAATGGTATATATAAATTGCCTTACGATTGTAGGGGCCGTCCCCCATGGCTGCCCTGCTGTGTGGTAACCACTGGGGGGGGGGTGATTCCTACAAAATAAAAGATGAAATCACTCACTTTTTTGCCTATTAACAAACGGAATCCAATTTTTAAGATACAATATAGAAATAAGGTTCATCGCCAGAGACGTTCACAACTTCTCCCGCATTCATGAACCGGTTTTCAACAACTGTTGGAGGTCGACATCATGAGCGAAATACACCATATTCTCAACAAGCAAATCACCCGCTGGAACAACGAACGGCGCGCTATGCGGGCCATGATGACTCAGGCGGATCATGAAACCGCCGTCCGCCCCATCGAAATCAAGCCCATTGTTACCATCTCCCGGCAACGGGGCTGCCGCGGGCGTGAATTTTCTAAACTGCTGTCACAGAATCTTCACTACGGTATGATTGACCGTGAACTGATCCAATACATCGCAAAACACATGGGAGTCAAGGCGGAACTGGTTGAAATGCTGGATGAGCATGATAAATCGCAACTCGAACTCAGCCTGCGTGAATTGATGTCAGGCAAAATTTTCAATCACGATAAATACATTCGTGAGTTAACCGAAGCCGTGAAAAGCTGCGCCTTAAATGGTGGCGTTGTAATCTTGGGCCGAGGCGCTAACTACATCCTGCATGGCTCTCATGTTTACCGCATCCGGTTGGCAGCACCTATCGACCACCGCATTGAAACTCTAATGCGTACGGAAGGATACACCGCCAAAGACGCGAAATCGATCATCGAAAAAAGCGATAACGAACGCGCCCATTTTGTTGAACGCTATTTCAAGCACAATATTGATGATCCCACCGAGTATGACATGGTTCTTAACACCGGCACCCATACGCTTAACGGCATGGTCAAAACGGTCATCTCGGCGCTGCGATCGCACGGTTGGGGATTCGAAAAAACCGGCGGCGATATGCGCGTCCGGGAGCGTTCCGCGGTATAACCGGTTACACTTTTTTGTGCCAATTTTATTTAGGATCGGTAAGAACGAAAACCGCTAAGTCCACGCTGAAGCCTACGCCGCGCTTACACTTCAGATGGTCATGGTGGGCCACGCTTCGCTTTGAGCCAACCCTACAGTTGCATGATCCTGTATGGTTGCGTGAAAGATCACTCACTTTTTTTATGCGCTTTTTTAATGCGGCTTGGTATTACGAATGGAACGGCAAGATCCCAAAGGGTTGTTTTCGCTCTCATATTGATCGATCGGATTCATTTGAAAGATTTGCTTCTGTTTCGTTTTTTGAAACCTGTTTTGATCGTATTTCATTTCCTGTTGTGCTTCCTTGATACGAAAAAAAACGATCGCGGAGGTAAAAGCCATATACGGCGGAATGAAATCTGTTTACCATATACATCGTGTTCCTTTAAAAATACGGGTGAGGTAACAATGGATGTCCATCCCGGAATTGATTATTGAATTGCTCCAATCCTATCTACAGTTTTTATCAATTATCGCATGGCCTGTCGTGGTCTTGCTGATTTTCGGCGTGTTATGGTTTACCGTCAAACGCTTCTTTCAGTCCGTCACTCCAGGAAAACGCATTCCGGTAACATGGAAGGGGATGTATACACTCATTTCCAACCTGGAATCGCAACTGCTGAGCCAACACCCACAAACCCCGGAAGACAGGCACCGCCTAGACATTGTCAAACATGAACTTCGTGTCGCGCGCGAAGCCGCCGAAAACCGCGATCACCACACCATGATACAATCCATCGCCACCCTCACCCAAATGGCCAGCCAAAACGACAGCCAAGCCCAGCAATGGAATATCAACTTTCAACAAAAACACGCCCAAATCCCGCCGCAGCCAAATATCTCATCATCCGACCATACGGTCAATGAGTAACAGATGTCCCGCCAATATTGATTGATGATTGCTTGAAAAATGGCTTTCGTTCTTTGCAAAATATTTCAATTCCAAAGTGTGCATGTCACTTCTCACGCTGGTTAAGCGGCTTAAGCAAATTCCAATTGGATTCGCGAAGCAGTGGAGATCGAAGCGTAACCCAACGGCGCAAATCCCCCGGAGCCTGCGGCTCCACCCCCTT
>CAYVAZ010000019.1:26892-28609 GCA_964449065.1 uncultured bacterium | reverse complement strand
TCAGCGAACGATTAGAAAAATGGGCATATCATAATGTAGTGCGTAACGTGAGTTAGTTAGAATATTATGCTTGTGGAATTTCGGATTAACAAGTATACTTTATTTCGACCTTACTTATCAATAAAGGAATTATTCCCGCCAGAGGAGTGCAGCGATGAAAATTTCAGCCAAGGGTGAATACGCAATTCTGGCTATGTTGGATCTTGCCAAGCATTACGACAGCGATGATGTCCGTACCCTCGAACAAATATCGACGGAACAGTGCATCCCTCATCCGTTTTTGGTTCAGATTCTACTGGAACTCAAACGGGCGAATTTGGTGGAAAGCCGCCGGGGCGCGGGGGGAGGGTACCGCTTATCACGTGTGGCAAATGACATCAGCTTGGGTGAAGTAATCCGCTTGATCGACGGGCCTTTGTTGCCATTCAAATGCACGGTGCCTTCCAGTGAATCCGCCTGCGAATGCGCCCATCATGGTAATTGCGTCTTAACACCGGTCTGGGACGATGTGCGTCATGCAATTGAATCCGTGATTGATGGCATCTCATTTGAAGAACTGGCCCAGCGCAACGCGAATTTAAAACCGGCGTTGTATCAAATCTAATTCCCTGCCGCGAAGAATAATACCATTGATGATTCTCTATCCTTGAGAATATCTAGCTTCTTTGTAGAATATGCGTTTTCCCAAAAGATATTAAGATATATTGTATAAGAGAAAGGATAGAGGAATGACTGACGCATCAGAAAAACCATGCAATTACCGCGGGGTTACCATTTGGTTTACCGGATTATCCGGATCCGGAAAATCGACCATCACTGCTGAACTCACCGAAATGCTTAAGAAACGCTGGGTCAAACATGAAATTTTAGACGGAGATGTTGTCCGCACCAACTTAAGCAAAGGGTTGGGATTCAGCAAGGAAGACCGCGACATCAACATCCGCCGGATTGGATTTGTGTGTGATTTACTCACCCGCAACGGCGTTGTTGCCATTGCCGCCGCCATATCACCCTACCGCGCCATCCGCGATGAAAACCGCGAACGGATCGGCAATTTTGTGGAAGTATTCGCCAACGCGCCTCTCGAGGTCTGTGAAGAACGCGACGTGAAAGGCTTGTACAAAAAAGCCCGGGCTGGAGAAATTAAAGAATTTACCGGCATCTCCGATCCGTATGAAGAACCTGCCAACCCCGAAGTGGTTTGCAATACTCACGAAGAAACTCCGGAACAATCCGCGCAAAAGATCATCGATAAGTTGGTTGAGCTGGGTTATATCGACTGGTAAATTATCTACTGATGTTACGCATTCGTTACGATATGCTTGTTATTTTAGTCAATCGCTGAAACGATCGCCCTCGCCCACTGGGAGAGGGTCGGGGTGAGGGGTTATGGAGACAAAAGCCTCTCAGTACGCTATTGTATCACAGGGAGCAATCACTCTCTTCGCCCTCATCTCTTATCTTCTCCCAAAGGGAGAAGACGATAGACCTTGCGTTTGATTTAGAAAATTTGGTCTTTAACAAACCCCTTTTTTAGCAATATTAGATCATCAATTGCGTAACATCAGTTATCTATATCGAAACGTATTGTAAATGGATTTATACAACCCGTAGGGGCACGCTGCAGCGTGCCCCTATTTTTCTAATAATCCTTTTATAAATTATTTAGAGTCGTTGCCAATAGCATGTTCGTTTTGGGAGGGCGAGGCTCCCGCCG
>CAYVAZ010000019.1:0-26882 GCA_964449065.1 uncultured bacterium | reverse complement strand
CGATAGACACTGCGTTTGACTGAGAATAGTTGGCTCACAACAAAAACCATTTTTTAAGCAATCGACAATCATGGATTGCGTAACATCAGTGAGTAATATTAGATCATCAATTGCGTAACATCAGTTAATACATTTTTTTGACTTCTTTATGCCGGAAGCAGTGGGTGATGTGGTCATTAACCATTCCCGTGGCCTGCATAAAGGCATAAACAATGGTGGAGCCCACAAAGTTGAACCCCCGCTTCTTTAACTCTTTGCTGACGGTGTCAGATAGCGGAGTTTTCGCAGGGATTTCATGCAGCGATTTCCAATGGTTCACGATGGGCTTGCCATCGACGAAATCCCAGATGTAGGCATCGAAACTGCCGAACTCTTCCTGCACCTTGAGGAACGCTTGGGCGTTTTGCACGGCGGAATTTATCTTTAGCTTATTGCGAATTAACCCCTTGTTGGCAAGGAGTTTATCGATCCTCTTTTGCGAATAACGCGCGGCTTTTTGGGGATCGAAATGATCGAAGGCTTTGCGGTAGGCTTCGCGTTTTTTAAGGACGGTAAGCCAACTGAGACCCGCCTGCGCGCCTTCAAGAATGAGAAACTCAAAGAGGAGCCGGTCATCATGAAGCGGCACGCCCCATTCGGTATCGTGATAGTCGATCTCCAGATCGTGTTTGGCCCATTCGCAGCGTTTCATGTGGGATGTTCATGCTCCGGTTGCTGACATATTTTGAAAATCAAGTTCCGGCATTTTGGCCTGTTCTTTGGCGTGTTCAATGGTCATGCTGACCAGATTTCCCTTTTCGTCCAAATCCAAATAGATGTTTTCGTTGATCTCTTTGGTTTCAGAGATTGTCCGCGATGAAAATTCGATCAAAGCCGTATCGGTATCGGAAAAATATTTGACTCTCATTTTAATCCTCTCGAAAATTTCTATCGAAAAATGCGTTATGAACGGTTTCTCCATCAGGCATCAAAATAACACGTAAATACTTTTTTGTTTATTTTAGTGTCAATCTCTTTTCCATGCTCTTGACCGTATCAGCAGTTGCAGCGTCCCAATAATCGTCTTCAACGCGGGCATTTTGCTCTCACCCTTTTTGTCTTCGTAGTGAAGTTCGAAAGGGATCTCAGTAATTTTATATGGCTCCGTGTGCAGGCACATCTTCAGCATCAGTTCTCCCGTGCAGGAAAATCCCGGCGACTCAAACAAACGCTCCCGCCAGCGTTCCGCGGTTTTCTTTAATACGCGAACACGAATCCCCCGGAATCCGCAGGAAAAATCTTTCACGGGGATGTGAGGCAAAAACAGTTTATAACACACCCGCGCCCCCCGGCTGAGAATGGTGCGGATGAGGTTGACCCCGTATTCTTTACCGCCTTCGGCATAGCGGGAAGCGACCACAATATCCATTCCGGTATCCAAGCGTTTTACCAAATCGGCAATATATTTGGGATGATGCGAGCCGTCGGCATCCAGCGAGATGACATAGTCATCCGTTTCCGCGTGTTCCAGTATAAAGCGGATACCGGTATCCAGCGCGGCGGCCAAACCTTGATTGGCCTCATGGTTGATAAGCGTAACCGTGATGGTACCGGTAACGGTTCCAACAAAAGCGTTGACTTCACCGGCGGTGTCATCGGTGCTGCCGTCGTTCACCACCACGGCATGAACCGGCTGCGGCAATTCCACCGTGTCGATGTCTTGCAGCAGCGCGCGGATATTGGCGGCTTCTTGATACGCGGGTAGTAGGATGTAAATCACGATGCGGCCCCGGTGGTTGCGGTTTCGGTATTTGAAATTTCAGCCTGCAAGCGGCAAAAGGTTGGTGAATCGGTCAACTGCTTTTTTTGCGAAACAGTGTTCCACCGTACCATACCGTTGTCGATTGTAACCAAACCGATTTCCGAAAAGATTTGCAGCGTGTGATCAAGGTGTTCTTCGGTGATGGATTTATAGAATTCCACCTCGCCGCTCTTCTGCTGCTTGGCACGGATAAATAAATAGAGCCCTTTGCGCGGCATACGCGGCATCTCATCAAAATGCTCTTTGAGGATATTGTGCATCTTAAGCAGCGCGGCACGGTTGTATCCAAACGCGGTAACTTGCGGCGCCGGCGGTTTTGGCTTGGAAGCAGGGGCCTGCGGTTTGGCTTGTAGTGCGGCTTGCGGTTTGGGCTGCGGTTTAATTTCCGCCGGGGTTGGGATATATGGCCTTACATCCACCAGCTTGATTTGAATCTCATTGACGCCCTGATAGGAATTGATACCGGGCTGATAAGCGATTTCCACATGGCCGCAGCCCAACAAATCCAATTTGTTGCCCTGGCCGAACCCGATGGCGTTGATCTGCCCGCGTTTGTGATCCAGCGCTAAACGCAAATGGTTGTTGCCAACGATCCGTGCTCCATACCCGTTGATGGCCGCTTTGGCGTAAAAGACGGGGTCTTCATTCCCGTTGCCGTACGGTTCCAGCATCTGAATTTCACGGATGAAATCCATATCCACGCGTTCGAGGGGAACGTGCGCGTCGATCCAAATGGGTTCAGGCTCAATGCCGTTCCAATTTTGTTCGGCGGCTTCATACAGCATGGTTTCGATGGCTTCCAACTTATGCGGTTCGGCTTTCATGCCGCCGGCGTGTTGGTGCCCGCCGCAATCCACCGCTTCAGCGCGGACATGATTCATCAGTGGAATCAAACTGGCATTTCCAAACGCGCGGGCCGAACCATGCGCCAAACCGTCTTCTTCAACCGAAAAGAGAAACACGGGTTTGCCGAAGCGTTCCATCACCTTTTGCGCCAACAATCCGATGACCCCGCGCTGCCAGTCTTTGCCGGAGACCACCAGCAGTTTTTGTGAGCGGTTGTGCAGGCCGTCCGCTTCGACTTTTTGGCAGACTTCTTCAAACAAGCTCTTGACCACGTTTTGGCGTTTGGCGTTAAGAGTGTTGAGGTATTTCGCCAATTCCAGCGCTTCGGCTTCGTCATCGGACAGCAGCAGTTTCAACGCCGAATCGGGGTGATCCATGCGGCTGGCGGCATTGAGGCGCGGGCCGAGTTTAAAGCCGATATCACGGGTGCTAAGCCCCTTCGGCCGCAGTTTGGCTGCTTCCAGCAGCGCCAGAATTCCCGGTCGTGAACAATACTCTATCCGTTCCAATGCTTTCAGAACGATGGTGCGGTTTTCTCCGATTAGCGGCATGACATCTGCGACCAAGCCCAGCGCGGCGGTTTCGATGCCCTCCAGCGGGTCGGTCATGCTATCGGTATGTTGCCGCAACGCCTGCGCGAGCTTCCAGGCCACCCCGGCTCCGGATAGATATTTATTGGGATACACTTCGCCCGGCGCGACGGGATTGATCAGCGCGATTGCATCGGGGCGCTCCGGCCCGGCGTCATGGTGGTCAGTGATGATGACATCCATGCCCAGTTCGTTGGCGCGGGCGGTTTCGTTTACGCAGGTGGTGCCGCAATCGACGGTGATCATCAATTCATATTCTTTGGCGGCGTTTTCCACGGTTTGGATATTCATGCCGTAGCCCGCTTTGAGGCGGTCGGGCAGAAAGTAGTTGGCTTCCAGGCCCAGTTCCCACAAGCATTCAATCAGCACACAGGTCGAGGTTACGCCGTCGGCGTCGTAATCGCCGTGTACCAGCACGCGTTCGCCTTTTTTAGCGGCTTCAATAATGCGTTCGACGGCAGGCTTCATCTCATTAAACAAAAACGGGTCGTGCAAGGGCTGCTCACGCGGGTGCATAAAGGTGCGCGCGCCCTCAACGGTGGTGATACCGCGAATGGCAAGCAGACGCCCCATCAGCGGGGATATCCCCAAGGCGGTGACCAACTCTTGCACAACCGGTTCATGAAAAGGACGGGATTTCCACTGGCGCGACATTCAACTACTCTAGGTGTTCGGGATTTGGTGTTTGGTGTCAAATGAAAAGCAAGATTCTCGTCACTCGTCACTCGTCACTTATCACTTGTCTTACGGTATCCTAACGGGGAACGGTGGTTTAGGCAATGCGGTGGGGACTGATAGCAAATGCAATTCGGTTTTCCGGCAAGGAAACTTCGTAACAGGTCAGCGATATGAAGTGCATTTTCAAAAAATCGAATAGATTTCCTCATTCCTCCCCCAATGCAATGGGGGAGGCTAGTACATTGTCACACATGAATTGATGGTAGCCTCGCCTTTGTTGCCCCCCTTGATTAAGGGGGGTAAGGGGGGATCGAAGCACGCTTCCAACTACGCGAAATCCCCCGGAGCCTACGGCTCCACCCCCTTATGCAAGGGGGTTGTGGCACTGCGCTTCGCTTGTGAATGACTGATCCCACTCATTTCATGTGGATGGGTAAGCATTCACCCATCATGTCAGCCTTGATGAACTACTAGGTGGGGGTTAAACGCTCAATGCTTCAAACCCTCCCCTAACCCCTCCCACCACCTTTGGAAGGGGAATTTCTCTTCAAGCGGCTGACCTATTATGAAACTTCTACTCATTTAAAAAAAGAATGATTGATGGGAGGTGTATTTTCTATCCAAGGCATCAACCCCACCCGAACCCCGATGTTATTGACTCGCGGACTGATGTTACGCAAATAATGATTGACCATTGCTTGAAAATGGTTTTTGTTATGGGACAATTATTCCAATACCAAGTTGCAGTGAAAATGGTATTGATAAATGGCCATACGGCTGTACGGGCTGCCCCAGTGGCTGCCCTGCTGTGGGTTAACCACTGGGGGTTAGCCCTACAAAATAAAAAATGAAATAACACATTTTCTTTTTGCAACCCGGTATCAGTCAAACGCAAGGTCTGTCGTCTTCTCCCTTTGGTCTACTCTCCGTACACAAAAAATTTTAAATCTGTAATGTTTCATGTTTTTTTAACCGCGAATACACGCCAATTCACGCAAATAACAACACGGGAATTTTCAGTTCATCGGGCTTTATACAGATGTTATTTTGGATTATCAGGGAAGAAAAGCGTGCTTCCGGCTCGGCAGGAGCCTCGCCCTCCTAAAAAACATTGTTTAGACAACTTCTTTTAAGTATATTTACATTGGGTTGGACGAATTGGCGCACCGGCTGGAAGCCGATGCTCCCCAGTTGTGTACTGAGAGTATCTCTTTGGGAGAAGATAAGAGATGAGGGCGATAGATACAGCGAACAATGAGGAGAATAGCGTGCATTTTATAACGAATGCGTAAGGTGAGTTAAGGCGTCAACTCTGAAAACACAATGGCTTTTCTGGAACAATCTCTTTTTAGCCCGGAATCCATAAGTTTATCGCATTTGGTAAGATAACACCTTTCAAAATCATACGCGCTGTTTATCATACGGGGGAAAATCAAACGATAACGCGTTGGGATTCAGAAAGGACCTCGCCCCGTATGGAAGTGATCATTCAAAGCAATTACGAATCGGTCAGCAAACTGGCCGCAACGATCATACAAGAACTCATCGAAATCAAACCGCACTGCGTGTTGGGCCTCGCCACCGGAAGCACCCCCCTTGGATTGTACAAAGAATTGATTCGAATGCATGTGGAAGATGGGTTGGATTTCTCGAAAGTCACCACCTTCAATTTGGATGAATATTACGGCCTAACCCCCACCCACCCTCAATCGTATCATTACTTTATGAACGAATATTTGTTTGATCACATCAACATACCGGAAACGCAGCGCCATTTGCCGGACGGCACTACCGATACGGTGGGCAGCTTCTGCAAGGAATACGAAAACCGCATCCGCGATCATGGCGGCATCGATTTGCAGATATTGGGCCTTGGCGGCGATGGGCATATCGGCTTTAACGAGCCGGGGTCTTCTCTCGCGTCACGCACACGCCTGAAAACATTAATGCAGGAGACCATCAAAGACAATGCCCGCTTTTTTGACAGTGAGGATGAAGTTCCTAAATTTGCCATAACGATGGGTGTCGGCACCATCCTAGACGCCAAATTCTGCCTCCTGCTGTGCAGCGGAGAGAAAAAGGCGGAGATTTTAGCGCAGGCGGTTGAAGGCCCAGTAACGGCATCGGTTACCGCCAGCGCCCTGCAGATGCACCCCAAAACCACCGTCATCGCGGATGAAGCCGCGGCGTCAAAATTACGCTACCGGGAATATTACCGCTACATCCAAGAGGTGCGCCCGGCGGATAGATAATTTCAATCGTGTCAAGAAGAAAAAATGTGATACAATAGATAATTATACCAATAGTAATTTATGGCTACAATTTGAGCATTCCGTTGAGGGTTTAAAAGGAGTACAACATGAAGATTCACACCGCGTTATCTGGAATGGCCGCATTATGTCTTTCCGTTATTCTCACATCCTGTTTTTTAACGCCGCAAAACAAATACGCCGATATCCCTGTGATGGATGGGACACTGCATATCACCACCGAGGGAGAAACCCTGGGCGCCATCGCCCGGACGTATGATGTGTCCGTGCCTCTCATTCGCCGCGTGAATAACGTGACCGAAATCGGCACGCTGCCCAAAAACACCCGCTTGTTTATTCCCGGCGCCGAAGCACCCAAAGTGGTGGCGGTTTCGCAGGATACCGAATCCGTTTCCGTGCAAAAGCCGGAAGGCCTTTTCCATCCCGTCGATAAAGGAGAAACCCTCTCACACATTGCCGAAGCGTACGATATTACCATGGCCGAACTGCAGCAGGTTAACAATCTCTACGACCCCAATGAACTCAAAGCCGGAGACAAACTGTGGATCCCCCGCGCTAAAGAGGTACAGGATATCAAGATACCCACGGTCACAATTGCCGTGGCAAAACCCATCCCCACACCGAAACCAGAAGAACAAGTAAAGATCGAGGTCAAACCCACACCGGAACCAACTCAAGCTCCGAAAAAAGAAGCGGTACAGGAAGTAGAACAAGAATTTCCCCGCGCAATTAAAAAGATCGAAGACCTCAAGTTCCAATGGCCGATTAAAGACAACTTCACCATCGTCAAAGAGTTCGATGAATCCAAGTTGGATATGGGATTGGTCTTAGGGGCAAAACCGGGCACCCCTGTTCATTCGATTGCTGATGGCGTGGTGGAATATGTGGGAACCGAAACCAATGATCAATCCGGATTGGGTGACGAATATGGTAATTATGTGATTGTGTATCACGGCAATATCAATGACAAGCGTCTTCGCTCCCTGTATTTCCACAATCAAGAAGTCATTGTCAAGAAAGACCAAGAAGTAAAACGCGGTGAACAAATTGCGATTGCGGGCAATACCGGCAATACCGATTCAAAAGAAGGCGCCCAATTGCAGCTGCAACTGCGGGATGCCATCACCGTATACGATCCAATGGATTATTTGCCCGCTTTGCAGTAAAATACCCGTAAGATTCAGGCAGAGTCTCAATTCAATGTTGGTAACCAAAAAGGCTAACAGACAACACAGGAGGGGGTAATGGCGGAAGAACGCAGAGTATTTGAACGGGAAAATGTATCCATTAAATTTATTTACAGTTTGGATGCGGGATCATCGTTGAACGAAGGCAATTGGTATGAAGCCGAAACCGTAGACATCGGCCCCGTCTTGGTCGGCGGGATGGCTTTTCTGTCCGACAATCCCGATATCCACATGGATTCCGATATCCGCATCGCGTTGTTTATGGATTTGGAAACCAAAAAAGTGTGGGAACAAGAAGAAGATATGTTCCCGGTTATCTATCAAGGCAAAGTCTGCCGCATCATCGACGGCGGCGCGGGAGAACGTAAAATCGCGGTTGTTTTCAAAGGCTTTGAACAGGAACCCATGTAATAAATGTCAAGCCGTTGCCAAGAGTATATTCGCTTGGGGAGGGGCTCCCGCCGAGCCGGAAGCACGGTTTGTTTCAATCCAGCGAATTTTTGACGATCACTATAACCGTATCGAACAGTTTTTTGAAATAGGATTCTCATCCCTGCGTATAGCTATGCAATGAACTATCAAAAAACAGGGAGGGATTGATGGATAACCATGTAAAAATCGTGGCGGTGATTCACATCGCGTTTGGTGTGCTGGGATTGCTTAGTGTATTGCTCCTGTTTATGATTTTCGGTGGAGCGGCCGCCATTGTCGGTATATCGGCCAATCCCTCCGAAGCCCTGACCGCTGTTCCGATTCTGGCGGTGGCCGGCAGTATGATCGGCTTTGTTATTTTGATCTGTTCCCTGCCCGGCATCATCGGCGGCATCGGCTTGCTGCGCTATGAAAACTGGGGCCGAATCCTGATTGTGATTGTCTCCATTTTTAACTTCTTCCATTTTCCCATTGGCACCATCATCGCGTTTTATTCATTATTCGTGTTGTTTTCATCCGCAACCAGCCAACTCTTTTCCCGAAGCGTCCCGCCTCCACCGTCCCAATCCCCATAATACCATTTGCAATTTGGATTTCTGAGACAACGGCTTTCGCAGGCGGGATGCCTGCACCACAACCAGCTTAAGAATCGTTGTCGTGCAGTAGTTCATCAAGGCTTACATGATGGGTGATAACTTAGCCATCCACATGAAATGAATGGGATCAGTTATTCACAAGCGAAGCGCAGTGCCACAACCCCCTTGCATAAGGGGGTGGAGCCGCAGGCTCCGGGGGATTTTGCGTCGTTGGAAGCGTGCTTCGATCCCCCCTGCCCCCCTTAACAAGGGGGGTATGCACCTACCATCATTTCATTGTTGATAGAGTAGTAGTCATCTTGCCTGCACATGGTTTGAATTTCTTGTTGCACGGTGTTTCTATTTGCGATTGGTATACGAATTGGCATACCCTTTGCGGTCATTATTTTCCTCAAAAGCATTCGGTGTGCGCGCATTCATCTTCACGGTGTGATATGCGGGTTTCGGGTGAACGCGTATCCCCCAAGAGTCATATTGTGTGGAAAAATATACCCGGTCCACAGCAAAGGAGGTGAAAGCTTTGCCTGGTTCTGTTCGTGTGCAATACCTAAAACATCTCGCCGAACAATGCAGCCGTGCCTTTACGCTGCAAAACTTGGCGGAATCGAACTTTATTTCTACCGCGCGCTATAAAGGCTTTAACGCCGAGTTGGTTTACAAAATCGCGGCTGTCTTTTGGCCCAATGGCTACGGCTCGTTACATCTGCGGGACAGCCATCAATAACTGCAATGCGATGCTTTGATATCTGTTGAGGGCGGTGCGGCGAAGGAACAAGCAAACGGTGCTGCCGTTTTTATACCGGTGTTGGTTAGGATTCTCAGGGAAGAAAGGTGCCGCGTCCTTCTTTCGTTGCGGCTTTCCGCCGCGCTTAATGAACATTCCTAATTGAAAATGATATTACTTAAAGGTCGAAGCAATAAAGTTGCGGTTGAAATAGTAAATGAGGCCGTCTTCTGTTCCCAACAGCAAATCCATTTTTCCATCATGATCCCAGTCGACAATCGCAGGGGATGTTGCGTGGCCGGCGAAGGAAACATCCTTCAAGCCAATCAGGTTGCCGCGGTATACAAAGTGCAGATCGTCGTTGGTGTTTTCATACCACACCGCGACGCGTTCATCGTTTTGGCCGTTGGGGGTGATGTGGCCTCCAGCGGTGGTGCAGCCGCGGATGAGATCGAGGTCTTTGTCGCCGTCCCAATCGGCAAAGACGATGCGGGCTCTGCCGGATTTTCCTTCCCTGCCGTCTGTGATACGAATAGGCTCGCCGTTCTCATACAAGAATGCGCGGTACGGTTCATACAAAAACGGTGTGGGATAGGTTTTGTAGGCTAAAAAAAATGTCAAATACCCTTGGCTATCCAAAGTCACGATGTCATAGGTCGCATCCATATTCCAATCGACGACGGCGGGTTGGCAGCGCCATTGCGTGACCAGTTCGCCGAATCGCGGTTTTTTCCACATCCAGCCGGGCACAAATGCCGAGTGATCGCGTCCGGCAACCTTTAGCGGTTCCGGAGACAGCAGCGAATCGTTGAAGGGATGGCCATAATAATAAGAATGGTTCCCCCACACGTCGGATAAAATGAGGTCCATGAATTCATCCTGATTCCAATCGACCGCGACCGGGGCGGTGTAGCCGAAGTGGGCTTCGCCGGGACCTTGGATTGAGCCGTTCGGCCCGGCTTTGATTGCAATGGGTTGCTTGTCTGCTTGGATATATTCACGGGAACTGAATTGGGGTTGCGCCCTTGTGCCTGAATTTTCAAAGAGCCAAACGTGTCCATACGAATTGCCGGAAAGGATATCCAGATCGCCGTCCGCGTCCCAATCCACTATGGATAGAGTGGCAAGACAGCCTGCATCCAGCAGGGCCTCTTCTTGCCAAAGATGTTTTTCCTTTCTGAAAGATGGAACACCCCGGTCATCCAACCCTCGAAACGGTAGGAGTGTAACATTCCCGTCTTCTTGCGCGATGAACAGCATAGGCGTTTCATCCGGTTTGGCTTGAAATGCAGTGGGGCGGATAACCAATCCCGGCAAATCGAAGCGGCTGCCGATCTGTACCGGCTGGGGTGTATCCAATACCGGTTGAGTTGTGCCGCCAACGTTTTGGCAGTAGAGCAGCTGCGTTTGGGTGCCGATCATCAGATCGGGGTCGCCGTCCATGTCCCAATCGTTATACGTGAGATGTATGCTGCCAAACGCTTCAATCGGCAATCCGTTGGATTGCAGCAATCCGGCATCGTTCCAAACAATGCTGGATTGATTGGAACGGCTTCCCACATAGAAACGAACCGCGCGGCGGTCTGCGCTGCCTAACCACACCCCATCGGTGGTGTAGGGGGGCGAACCTTCCGGGCTGATGCTTTCGGGGGGGGTGGTATTTTCTAGCAATTTTTCTTCACAAAAAACATCGGGGATGCCGTCATGATTCCAATCGATTATGCATACCGCATTGGAAGGAAGTTGCGGCGCGGCGATTTTTGAGAACGTCCCATCCCCTTGGTTGATGAAAATAGCATCCTCTATAAAGCAATCCGGTTTGCCGTCTTGGTTCCAATCCCACATCAGCGGTTTGCCGTTTTTGCTCACAAGTATGGGCTTTTGAAAGACCGGAACATCGGCGCGGTGCGGCTTATCTGTATTGAAGTAGAGGTAGGTACCCCATAGGGTGTTTTTGGCGCCGCCGCCCGCGGCGTAATGCACCATAAGATCGGCAGCACCATCCCCGTTCCAATCGGCGGCCGCGGCGGTTGCATTGAAGCCGCCGGTCCAAGGTCCCACGGTATTATTCCACGGAAGGGGTGACCCATGTCCATGCGGGGCATCCATCCCGGGAGAATTTGCAGAAACCGCGGTGGAGCATACGGAGAAACCTAGACAGAGAATAACGATCATACGCATTGGTTTTCATTCTTTGGATGATTGCGCGTGTTTGACGGCGTACTCGATGACGGCTTCTTCTTGCGACAGCGTTTCAATCGCACTGGGATTTTGCCGGCGCACCTGCCGAATCGCTTCGGAAGACGAATGGCCTTGCGAGACCAGATAACAGGCCAACATCGTACCGGTTCTGCCGTTGCCGCCTAAACAATGTGCCACCACCGGTTTATCGTGTTCAAGCGAATGGTTCACGAACGCAACAAACTGTTGTATCTGCTCCATCGTGGGAGGAGACATATCGATAATGGGGATGTGCAAATACTCTATCCCCGCTTGTTTAAACGGAGCATCGGCGAGAGCGGATTCGGTTAAGGTTACAACCGCCTTGATGCCTTTCGACTGTAAATCTTGAATTTCGTATTGAAATTCTTCTTTGGCGATTTTGTCCGCGTCTTCCAAATAGGCATAGGCACGGGCCGCGGTGGGCATTGCCATGCCGGCCAGTTTGCCTTCAATGATCCAATAGAAATGATTAATCATGAGTTTGCCTTCATATCTACATAGTACACTATCATAAAATCAACGAAAGTTGAATTGAACAGAACACGCCGGATACATGTCACTTCTCCCGCCGGTCATGCGGCGTAACCAATGCTCGATTGAGTTCGCGAAGCAGTTGAGACCGAAGCGTAACCCAACAACGCAAAATCCCCCGGAGCCTGCGGCTCCACCCCCTTATGCAAGGGGGTTTTGGAACGGAGCATCGCTTGTGATAAGGCAGGTTCATCCCTAATTGCAGGGTATGGCCGTTGTTGCCCCCCCCCTTGTTAAGGGGGGGGTAGGGGGGGATCGATTGGGTATAAGTACACTGCATTCGCATTGCTTCTCTGGAACAATCTCTTTTTACTGAGAGAGACAACATACACCCGCACCCGCCGAAAGGATGAACATAATGTTATGATGCGGTGGTGTCCTGCAAGGTGAGAATTTGTTTGGGGGTGAGAAGTTCGATGAGCGCACTGCGGAAAAGGCCGCGTTCAACCAGCAGCAGATGGGCAGGGGTATCCGCGCGGATGATGCCGCGCAGGGGTTCATCCAGAATGGTTTCAACCAGTCCCGCAATGCTGCCGGGGTTGAGTTTGGTATTTTCTTCATCCTGCTGCAATACCGCTTCTCCGGAAAGCAGCACGGCCACATTGTTTTGAAAGGCGTCTTGATGCATCAGGAGTGTGCGGCTCACTTCCAGATGAACGTGCTGGGATTCCAGGCAAACGCGCGCAAGCAGCGTGGGCGAAAACTCGCGGAAGATGTTGTACTGGGCCAGCGCTTGCAGCCAGGATTGCCCGGCTTCGGCATTGCGGATGCCAGCTAAGGTCTTCGGCATGGATTCACCGATATCGTTGCGGCTCACTGCGAGCACGGTGACCGGTTCCAAAGCACGCACGGTCGCGGTACGGGGCGCGCCGGAAAGAAAGCCGATTTCGCCGACAAAATCTCCGGCCGCCATCACGGCGATGCGGCTGTGGCCGAAGGGATGTTCGATATCCACGGCCGCTTTCCCCTGAACGATGATTAAAAGGTCATCCTCGACTGTATCTTGAGTAATCAGCCGGTCTTCGGTTTGAAAGAAGCGGAAACGGGCGATTTGGGCGATGCGTTCGATTTCATCCCCGGCATTCATAAAGGTAGGGACATTGCGTAAATAGGAGATGATTTGCTCGTCGTTCCATTTGCCCACTTTGGGAAGTGGAACGGCAGGCGGCATGAGCGCGGCCAGTTTTTGGGCGGCGTGCCAAGGGAGTTCATGGGCGGCACGATAAAAGAGCGCTTGCATCAATCGGAGTCCAACCCGGTTTGCAATCAAACGCAACGCGGAACGGATTTCATCTTCACCCGGAATTTGGTGCAATGCCGGTTTACCTTGGGCAGGCAGCAACAGTTCCAATCCAGATAAAATGGCGTGATCGATTGTTGCGATTGCGGGAGAATTATTTTTGCGCGTTTTAACCGGTTGATGG
Source organism: uncultured bacterium (assembly GCA_964449065.1). Classification (GTDB taxonomy): domain Bacteria; phylum Hinthialibacterota; class Hinthialibacteria; order Hinthialibacterales; family Hinthialibacteraceae; genus CAYVAZ01. Next base: position 13,580 of record CAYVAZ010000019.1, on the reverse strand, counting down.
ACCTGTAACGCCACCCGGCTGCTGATGCCGAAATATAAAATATAAACGGCAATCGTTGCTCCAACCAAAAAAGCCAGCGTAATGACATGGAGCGTCGGATCCATGGGTGAGCGCAATCCCTCCATGAGAAAGGGAGCAATTGCTCCGATTCCAACTCCATACAAGAAGATAAGTGGAAGGGGTGAAAACGCCGTTTGGCACATCTTCATGAGGGCGACCAATGTTAGGATTTCTAACGCGACCAGCAGCGATCGGACATCAACTAAAGACATACCGGTATTCAGGTTCCCAAAATTGATCATCAAATGAATAATGATTAAAAACACAAAAAAGGAAGAGCAAAACAGCAGTTTGTTGTTTTTAGATATCTTCGCTTCCCTGCCCCAGAGCGGGTATTGGCGAGCCAAACTGACAACAAACACTCCAACCAACGACAAGAGTATAGCTATCCAATCCAGTTTGAATGGCACTGAAATTGAAAAAAGGTTGCTGCCATATCCCAACCAACAAATCATGATACCGGTCAGGATGCCGTGCAGATGCAAATAGAATGGAAAGCCCTTGTTTTCAAACACCAGCATCCGGAGGGCAAATAAGCTGATACCGGCGCCAATGATTAAAGATGAGACATGTAAGAACTCCGAAGAAGTATGGGAGCCGGATGCGATGCATACCACGGCAACAAATAGAATGGATAGAATCACGCTTGCCGCGATTTTTTGGTCGTGTTGCGGGAACGCGCGCAGGCGGATTTCTTTAATGCCTTCACGAATGATCCAGGTGATGAACGTCAACAAAGCGCCAATAACGCCGATGATTATAATTGAGGAGACTACGATAAAAATCCACAAAACAAGCGCGCTGTCTTCCTGCAAGAAATGCCCCAGCAAAACCGGATAATCAGCGCGGAACAATGAGGCCATCAAGCGAATAAGGATGAGGGAACTGAGGATAGCCCAGACCCCCCACCATAAGAATAAGCGTTCATGCAGTTGCTTTTTTTGGCTGGATTGAAACAGAGATTGACAGGCCAATTTCACGGAACGCAGGGTCGTCCAAAACACGGAATCGCCCCGCAGGCGCAAAACAATATCGCGGGAAAGAACCGTAGAGAACCAAGGAAGGATGACTCCGAAGGCGGTCATGAGCGCCGCCAAGCTGATGTGCACCAACCATTCGCGGCGCACGCCTTCACTTAAAGAAGCCGCTAGCGAGAACAGGGTCGCGATCCAGACCAACTTCACGGCGGGAATCAGTCCAGCGCACATGCTTTTGGTAAGCGAAAGAGAGCGGACGCGCCGGCCATCCAGCATCACGCGCGGGAAGGGGCTTTGCCAGAAAAACACCATGCCCACCGGGCTGTCATGCACCGAACGCAAACCCGCTGCCGCCGCCCAGGATGAAATAAAGACACACGCCAATATACCGACGATTAAAACCAGCATTCCAAACGCGAACGATTGATTCACAATAAATAACGGTGTCTCCGTCCAAACCGGAATGCTCCACCAAAAGAGACCGCACGCGATCAAAAATGAAATCAGCAGAACGATGGGATGCAGCGCCCAGGACGCGATTTGACGTTCCAATCCGCCCAAAACGGAAGAGTAGTAAACGGTTTTGAGTATGGGCTTTTTGATGCCCCAATACCCCCAGGCATACGGGACATTCAGTTCTTCCCAGGGGGAGGATTCGAAAAAGCCAAAGCGGTCAAGGTCCCATATCAGGCGGCGGATATCGGTGATGCGGGCGGAGGATTCATTCGTCACGCGCAGGATCATATCGCCGATGGCGGAACGGCCGTCGCAGTATTCGATCAACCGCCGTTCGGTATGATTGATTCCCAACGCCGCGCCGTTTTCTTCCAACAAAAGAATAAACTCTTTGGGGTCATCTTCAGACGGAATGATTTGATAGGGTTTCAGTTGTGGGATAAACGAAAAAAAGTTATTGCCGCTGTTCATGGTTCCCCCGCTGTCATTTCATCTGCATAACAAAGCAAAAATTTATCCAAATTAAAAGGGCCGCTTGACGTTTTTGGGATACTCCACACCCAAATCGTCTTTGGTTTGCGGTTTGATATCGGGTCCGTTACTATGAATTTCATACTTCGGCACGAAAAAGTTGTATTGCTTCATCCAAGGATCGGTCAGTACAATCTCGAGGTCGGTATCGAATTCATTTTTCAGATAGGTAACCATTTCGTTCTTGGTTCGCGGATAGCGTTCAAACGACGTGTAGTATTCCATCAATTTACCGTGCAGCATGCGCATATCGGCCATTGCGGCATTGACTTCAACACTGCTTAACAGGCCTTTGATGACGTCTTCGGCTGTTCCGTACGAAAAGGTCACCACAGCGCCGGTTATCCCCGCCTTTGTGAGTAGAGAAAGAAAACTCATGATCAATCCCCTTTACAATGATTTACCAAAAGCGGACGTATTATACACGAAAAGACTACCGTTTGAATATTAGTTTTTGGTTATTATAATAGCAAAAATTTAACAATTGCACATTTTAACAGAAGCAATATAATTTATCAAAAAGTTAAATAATGTTAATAATATTGATTCTTGAGATAAATGAATTTTATAGAATTATTTATAAGTTTTCAAATTAAAATTGTAATCGCGTATTTTACGGTACAGCGTTGCCTGGCTGATGTTGAGCGCCGCCGAAGTTTTGGTGACGTTGCCTTTTGTGAGTTTGAGCGCGTGTTCAATGGCTTGGCGTTCCAGCACATCCAGCGGGATGATTTCACCGGCGAAGAGATCTTTGCCTTCGCGGGCTTCTGAGGGCGCTTCTTCTTCAACCTCATTGGTACCGAACTCTTTGCGGATATTCGCCGGCAGCATGTTTGGAGTGAGTTCGGTTCCCTGATGCATCACCACGCATTGTTGAACGGCGTTCTCCAACTCACGCACATTTCCCTTCCAGTGATAGGCGCAGAGCATTTCGACGGTATCGGAACGAATGTCATCAAATTCTTTTTCGTTTTCTTTCGAATACTTCCGTAAGAAGTGTTTGGCTAAGGGGAGAATATCTTCGGTACGCTCACGCAACGGCGGCAGGTGGATGTTTACTACATTCAGGCGGTAGTATAAATCCTCACGGATAATTTCTTCTTTAATCGCTTTTTTAGGGTCACGGTTGGTGGCGGATACAATGCGCGCGTCCACCTGGATTTTTTGTTTGCCGCCTACACGGTAGAGCGCTTTTTCCTGCAAAAAGCGCAGCATTTTGGCTTGCAGGCCCAAATCCATCTCACCGATTTCATCTAAGAACAGGGTTGATCCGTCGGCCTGTTCACAGCGTCCGATGGAGCGTTCGGTTGCGCCGGTAAACGCGGATTTTTCATGACCGAACAACTCGCTTTCCAGCAGGTCTTTGGGAATGGCCGCACAATTAACATCAACCAACGGCTTGGACTTGCGCGGAGAGAGGTTGTGTATAGCCGCGGCGACCAGCTCTTTCCCGGTACCGCTTTCTCCTGTGATTAATACCGGCGCTTTTGAGGGCGCAACCGTCTCAATGGTGTTGTAGATCACCTGCATTTCATTGCTGCCGCCCACCATGCCTTGGAAGGTACGGCGGCGGGATTTTTCTAACTGCGAAACCCGGTTTTGTAGCTGGTTGTGCTCGACAGCGTTTTGAATCAGCGTTTCGAGGCGGTCAAAATCGATGGGTTTGGGGCAGAAGTTATAGGCACCCTGCTTCATGGCTTCAACAGCAGTCTCAATGCTTCCCAAGGCGGTGATGATAATCACAGGCAATGCGGGTTCCAACTCATGCACTTCCGGGATCGAAGAAATCCCATCGCCGTCGGGCAGTTGGTAATCCAGCAGCACGGTTTGAAATTCTTGCTCTTTCAGCAATTTCCATAAATCCGCAATGCAGATTCCGCTGGTAACCTTAAAGCCTTTTTGTTTCAGGCGCGCTTCGAGTAGGCGGCGGATATCATCGTCATCGTCAATCAATAAAATGTGGGCTGCCATACGTTCATCCAATATTATTGTGCATGTTCCTAGATTATTTTAACCGCGAATGAACGCGGATTCACGCGAATAAAACCAGAGATTGCAATCCGTTATCTTACAAACAAACCATGATATTTACAGGATTCCGGCAGTGTCATTCCCTCATCAATTTGTTCCGGTTAAACTATAAATTCACTCTATTGATAAGGAATGGCTTATGGAGACGATTTATTTCGATCACAACGCGACAACACCGGTGCATCCGGAAGTATTCGAGACAATGAAACTCTACCTCACAGAGGAATGGGGCAACGCATCGTGTTTATACCCGCTGGGGGTAAACGCGAGTTACGCGGTTGAAAAAGCACGGATGCAAATCGCCCGGCTCATCAACGCCAATGAAGAAGGCATTGTGTTCACCGGCTGCGGCACCGAATCAGACAATATGGCCTTAAAGGGCACGGTATTCGCAACGGGCAAAAAGCATATCATTACTTCCAACATTGAGCACCCAGCCATCTGGCAAACCTGCGACTTTTTGGAGAAATACGTAGGCTGCCATTACACAAAATTGCCTGTTGATGAGTGGGGATTCGTGAATCCGGAGGATGTGAAGAGCGCGATTACCGGTGACACCGCTATTGTCAGCATTATGATGGCGAATAATGAGATCGGCAGCATTCAGTCCATTAAGGAAATCAGCCGAATCACCCGCGAGCGTGGAGTCATCTTCCATACCGATGCCATTCAAGCCGTCGGCCGCATTCCCGTGGATGTTGAAGAGTTGGGCGTAGATTTGCTCTCGATATCCGGCCACAAATTGTACGGACCGAAAGGTGTGGGCGCGCTGTATGTGCGCAAAGGAACTTCGATTGTTTCCACCATGATCGGCGGCGGGCAGGAAAGCGGTTTTCGCGGCGGTACGGAAAACGTTGCCGGCATCGCGGGTCTTGGCAAAGCCGCGCAATTGGCACGTAAAGAGTTGGATGTTCGCATAGAACACTGCACCCAACTGCGCAATGCGATTTGGGATCGTGTAAACTCACTTGATTTAAACATCCGCCGCAACAGCCCCACTGAACACTGCCTGCCGGGTACGCTCAACATCACCATACCGGATATCAACGCCCGTGAGTTTGTGCGCGCGATGGGAGACAGCGGCGTATGCCTTGCCAGCGGCAGCGCGTGTTCCTCCGGTAAAACGCAGCCGTCGCATGTGATTAAGGCAATCGGCCGGCCGGATGAAGACGCCACCTCTTCGATTCGTATATCCGTAGGAAGCAGCAACACGCATGACCACATTGAAACGTTTATGGAGATTTTGCCGGGGATCATTGAGCGGGTGAGAGAAAAACACACAGCGGAAAGTTCTGTGGTATAATGAAATAAAATATCCCAAAAAATAAGGAGGATATCATGGTGGTTAAACAGCATGAAGAGATGTCATCTTTAACTGTTTCTTTATCCAAAGAAGATTTATCTGAGATTAAGCATACAATTTCTGAACAAGAATTGTTGGAGTTTATGACAAGTCAGATGGATAAATTAAACACACGTCTACAAAATTTGAACCAAAAAATAGACGACGCATTCGAACGCATGGAGAAAATGGAGTCCCAAGGTGGCTAGTATCATAGATTATATTGAAAAATTTTTCACGATTAAATCCTCTTTAGATGGTTTAGAAGCAAGGGTGGAACGGTTAGTCAATAAGATTGAAGATCATGAAAAACGTATCCAATCACTGGAAAACCGGGAAGAACTCCTGCAAGAAAAAATGGCGAACACTGCAATTAAAGCGGTGAATGAAATGAATTATAAACATTTTGAGCGGCTGTAAGCATTAGAAAATACAGTTAAAAGCCTTTCTAAACCTAATTCACATTTATAGAAAAATCACCGGTTCCACACCAAATCCGCGCAGCGGTGGCCGCTGAGCACGGCGCCTTCGATGGTCGCGGGCAGGCCGGTATCCGTCCAATCGCCCGCGAGAAAGAAGTTTGGGATACCGGTTTCATGCGGGGGGCGTTTGTTGACATTCTCCGGGGTGCATGAAAAAGTCGCGTGGCGTTCCCAAAACACATGTGAAGCAGCAATCTCAAACTTTTTGGTTTCGGGATAAATCGTGTTCATATCATGAATGGCTTTCTGCACCAATTCGTTGCGGCTGCAGGATAAATATTTTCGTGCCGCACTTGCCACCAAGCACACGCAATTTAGTTTGTGTTCTCCGGCATACATAAAGTTGGAGCGGTGAAAGACCCATTCAAAGTGGGTCCCGATTGTGCAGGCCACTTGCTCATCGGTAAACTTTTTTTCATACCACAAATAGACGCTCAGGATCGGTGATGAGCCTAAATCAGGGGTAGAGATTAGACCGGTGATCCCCGAATGTTCCGTGATTTTCCGCAATGCCGCTGATGGAATGGCAGAGATAACGTTGTCACACTCAATGGATTCACCATTTGATAACAGCACCGCATTAACCGTGTTGTTTTCGGAAATGATCTGATTCACTTCATGATTGGAGCGCACATAGCCGCCGCGTTCCAAAATATAATCCATCGCGGCATCTTCATGCAGCTTTTGCAGGCCAACAATCGGCAGCACCAAATTGGAGTCTTGACGGTCGCCGAAGAACGCTTGCTTCAGCACTTCGGCATACATCCGGGCATCCGCAATTTCGGGGTCTTCATTGAGAGCGGAAAGGGCAATGTTATTCCACATCAACCGCTTTATGGTTTCGGTTTGTCCGGTACGTTCCAACAACTGCGATACGGTCTCATTGGGCAGAATATCATCCAGCGCTTTTTGCAATGATCTTGCTTTCCACAAATCGTTGAACTTCACCTGTTTCATCCAAAACAAGCCGGAAGCGAGGTGAAAAGGGCTGGGCAGTTTGGAGCACGTCAAGCGGTCATGCCATCCTTCCGCCCCATGATAGTGGATATCCAGCACCGGCTGTGTGTACACACAGGAATCCGTTCCCAAACGGCGCAAAAGCGCCCGGGTATTGTGATAACAGCCCATCATCACATGCTGGCCGTTGTCGATCCAATCGCCGGATTCGCGGTGGGTAATTGAGATGGTTCTGCCGCCCAAAAAGGGGCGCTTTTCGATCAGCGATACAGGAATGTGTTGTTCGGCGAGACGGGTAGCGGCGGCAATCCCGGCGAAACCGCCGCCGATGACTACGGTGTGTTTGACCATTGCAAAAGACTTCTCCAGCGGCTGCGCAGCCAATGGCCGAGCGCAATCCGCATTTTTTCCGGATTGGATATACAAATACGGTTGTTCTGTACGCGGTACCCGGATGATTGTATCCGCTGCAGCAAGGTATAGTAGATCACCCGCATGATTTCCGCGGGAAAAAGAAGATCGTGGTCGCGGGGATCAAACAAATCCTGCGCGTTTTGGTAGAATTGTGTGGCACGCTGGGCTTCAAAGTGCATGAGTTCTTTGTACGAATCGTTGTAGGATTGATTTAGCATTTCGTTTTCGGAATACCCAAACCGCTGCAAATCTTCCAGCGGAAGATAAATTCTTCCCCGGTCCGCGTCTTCCCCAACATCCCGTAAGATATTGGTCATCTGCAAGGCTTTGCCTAAATTGACGGCATACTCTTTCGTATTGGAAGAGCGGTATCCAAATATCTCAATACAAATCAACCCGACCACGGAAGCCACGTGATAGCAATAGTTGCTCAGTTCATCAAAGGTTTGATAGCGCTCGTGAATCAGGTCCATCTCGCAGCCGTCGATGAGTTTGTGGAAGTAGTCGGCAGGGAGAGGAAAATCCTGAATCACATGATGCAGGGCATGCATAATTTTATGCCGCGGATAACCGGCAAAGCAGCGGTCAATTTCGCGGCGCCATTGGTCCAGATTTTTTTGCTTTTGGTCGAGAGGCACTTCTTCATCCACAATATCATCGGTTTCGCGGCAAAACGAATAGACTGTGAAGATTGCATCGCGCTTTTTCTTCGGTAAGAACAGAAACGAATAATAGAAGTTCGTCTTGCTGTCCTTGGTGTGTTGTTGTGTAAATGCGAGTGCTTGTTCCATGGTAAAACCAATGCGTGGAAGCGTATTTTTCGAAAATCAAAATGATTATAAAGTAGAGAAGTAATGCCGTAGAGTGTTGCGATGGTTTTTTATGCTGAAAAATGACTGAAAGCCTAGTTTCAGAAAATCCGTTTTCGTGAGTTTAGGACGTTGTTGAAATACATTGTAGTTGCAAAGAGCGGTGCGATGCAAAATGCCGGTACCGCCCAACCAAGTAAACCGCAGTTCCATCGAGAGGGGAAAATGCACGTTTTCAAGTAATGGATACCCTTCGTCAAATAAATCCCATGCCCGCTTCGCCTGTTTGCGCATGATTTGGATATAGCGTTCATCATACCGGTGTTGAAACAATAAGTCCTCGCTGTAGCGGTAGGTATTCATATCATCCTGCGGGATGTAGATGCGGTCTTTGCGAAGATCGATTTCCACATCCTGCCAAAAATTGGCGAGTTGCAACGCGGTGCAGATGCAGTCAGACCAATGGAAGCGCTCTTCGTCGCGGTAATCAAACAAATGAAGAATAAGCCGCCCGACCGGATTGGCGGAATATTGGCAATAGTTTAATACCTCATTCCAATTTTGATAGCGCGATTTGGTCACATCCATCTTAAACGCCGTTAGCAGGTCACTGAACAACTGCTTGGGCAAATCCAACTCTTTTACTGTCTGCCTCAATGCGATAAACACCGGATGCTCCGCCCTGCCCTGATAGCATTCCTGCAAGAGATGATCCCATTCTTCCAACCGTTCCATGCGCTGGCCTTCGTAATAGGGTTCGTCGGAAAAATCATCCGACATGCGGGCGAAAGCATAGATGGCATGAACATGTGGGCGCAGCCGTTTGGGGATGAGAATGGAGCCGACCGGGAAATTTTCGTAATGGGCGTGGGTCAATCTGCGGCAAAAGGCATACGATTCTTCAACCGACCAGCCTTGCCGCGGCTGCTCAATGCGGAGATTATATAGGGGTATGAGGGCTTCAAATGTTTGATGCATGTTTCATCCTAAAAGCAATATGTGGTATCATACAACAAAAATATCTCGGCGTAATTCGTCAACGGAAATAAAAAAATTAAGCAATGACTAACCAAAAATCAAATCAACCAGAATACGATAATCAACCTCAAAATTCGTTTCCCAAACGGAAACGCCAGTTCACCATGCCCGGGCGGTTGATGATCGATGACAAGATGCAAAAGCGCATCCGCCGCTGGTTTGGCTGGGATATGACGCTGGCAATGCTGTTTGTGTTTATCGCGCTTTATTTTGTCTGGCCGCTGATGTTTCGCAAGCAGGATTATTATGTCACGGAAACAGCCGTCAATGATGGTTACACCTTAATGACTCATCTACGGGAACATACCGCTTTTTTAGAGGGAAAAAGTGAAAACGAAATCCTGCAATCTCTAAAAGAGCACCCGGCATTGCAACCGGTTCAAGAAGAAAAAGTTCCCCGCATCTTTTTCTTCAATTCATTCGGCTCGCTGCAAGCGTCGAACAGTGATTTGCCCGATTATTGGGATGAAGTCGCAACGAAAACATTAACCAACGTACGCGATGTGTTTGTCTTTAAAAACGATGAAATTTCTTCGATTTTGTTTGTGGATCAATTGCCGAATACGCAATTAAAAATCGTGGTGGTTGTCCCCTTCAAATCCATGTTCTCATCCGAATAAGTGCTTGTTCTTTTTGTCTTTTTGGATTTAATTAATGATGTTACGCAAATAATGATGGACTGCTGTTAAAAAAAAAGATTTTGTCATAAACGAATTTTCTAAGTCAATCGCAATGTCTATCGTCTTCTCCCTTTGGGAGAAGATAAGAGATGAGGGTGAAGAGAGCGATTGCACCCTATGACGCTATTGTGTCCTTAGAGGCAATTGTCTCCATAAGCCCTCACCCCGTCCCTCTCCCGGCGGGCGAGGGCGATAGCCACAGCGAACGATTTAAATAACGTGCATATCATAATTTACGCGTATGGTAAGTTCATTAATGACATACGAAACAATAGGGGTTTAAAACATGAAAAAGACAGCATTTACATTGATTGAATTGCTGATCGTTGTCGCGATCATTGGGATTTTAGCCGCGATTGCCGTCCCGAATTTTTTAAACGCGCAAACCAAAGCGAAAATCGCCGGGGCGGAAGCAGATATGCGCAATATCGGTACCGCGATTGAGAGTTACCGCATCGACAACAATGTTCCCCCGCGCACATATACGATGGGATGTTATACCGGAACGTGTGAAGGCAATCAAATGTCCCGCTTCGCGCGTATGGCGCAATTGACCACGCCTGTTTCGTATATGTCTTCCGTTCCGGTGGATAAATTTAATACCCGCGAGTTGCAACTGAACAATACGGCCGAACCTCACAATACGTATCCCTATTGGGAACCGAACTTTGCCGATGGATACCGCCGGCCGGGCGCGTTGGGGATGCACTTTAACAGCCAGCAATCTCCCAATGATTTATGGGCGCTGATGAGTTATGGCCCGGATGGGGATTTTGAAGCGGCAGGCGGCGGGGATTTGGCACCGTTTGAGGTTTCAAACGGTTTGCATTCCAATGGGGATATTATGCGGTTTGGATTGTGAGGATGATTCGCTATAAGCAGAATGGATCTCGAAGTGACGTCGAAGAGACGACGAAGTGAAAATTTCGGTTTGGGTTAACCAAAGCAGGCTGGAAGCCGTCACGATCAGTGGTTATTTGGTTTTTTTCCAGCGTTCTTTTCCCTTTGCTGCGCCGCCCTCTTTTTTGAGCCTTGATATGTATCGATTTAAAGAGTCTGAACCATTGCTTTCATTTCCTTTGGATTTGGGTATATCATGATCTGCTTTTTCATTGATTTGATTTTTAATTTTTTCGCGTTCTTCTTGTGCTTTAATGGTGAGAGTATTGTTTTTAGATTTTTCGAAAATACCGAATTCAATCCAGCGGTCAAAGTCTTTCATTTTTAACGGGTCGTCCCGGTCATGTTCCGCGCGTGCGTATCGAAAGGGATCAAAATACAATTTTTTATAAACGTTTTTATTGGAGTACAGTTCAAAAATTTCGAAAATGGTTATCAAATGCCCGTATAACCGAATGCAATTGTTGATGGCGAAAAAAAAGTCATTATCCCGTTTCGAACATCTCTTGCACAATTTTTGGTTCAGTTCATCGTTTTGATTGGATGTTACATGAGTAAAATGAGACCGGGTTTTGTTGATTGGAAACTCACACCGGATACAGGTTTCTATCTGTGGTTTCTTTTCTTTATCTAAATTAAAGTTGCTGAGCATTGTCGTCCCTCAACCCGAATACCATGCTATAAACACTCATTGCATAGATATCGGTTGAATTTATCCATCTGTCCGGCTTCGCGTCGTTACCATTCTGGAACTGCTTTTTTGCAATTTCATGCCGGCTGTTGGACGCAGAACCCTCTCTAGCTTTACTTTTTGCAATTCTTGTTGTATTCGCTCTTGTTCATCATCATTACGGTCAAACCGTTCTATTTTCTCCGAAACGAGTTGTTCTTTAATATCAATCAATTTGGATTGGCTTTTGACGATATCCAGTTTTTTACGGCGCTCTTCCAGCTGTTTGCTCACTTGAACCTTTTTCTGCAATAGATCCTGATATTCCGGAGAGTTTGGATCCAGTTTTTCGGATGACGATTCAATCTCTTCCATCAGCGAATGCAGTTCCTGCAAACAAGATTGAAACTCTTTCTCGAAGATTTCACTGGTAAAACCCAGGATATCTTGGTGCAAATTCAAGATGTGCTTATAAATCCGCTGCAACTCAATCAGCTCAGAATCGTAGTTTCGAAAATCAATTTCCACCGCGCCTTTGGCCCGTGCATATTTTCCGAGTGAATTGCGAATCTTTTTAATGGTATGTTCCAAATGGTTGTGACCAACAATACCCAAACGAATATAAATCAGTGTGCGGAATAATTTTGGAAGTTCTGTCAAGATATCGTGATTCCGCAAATGTTTCAAAACCACTTGTTCGCGTTTTTTTAAGGAATTCAGCGTGCGTTTATATGCGTTTATGGTGCGGTAGTGCCGCTCTTTAAAATCCAAGGTTTGGGCATCGCCTTCATAGCCCTCGTATTCCAATTTGCAGATGAAGAACTTGGACATTTGATAGAGCAATTGACCTGTCATTTCCGTATATTGCACGCTGTCGGAAGCCTGGTCGATAATGATGTTGTAAAAATCATAAAGCGGGTGGGTTTCATCTATTTTAAGCAATTTTCGGCGGACAGCGCTAACCTCTTCCGGCGTGAAAAGGAGGGTAATTTCCTGCGACCAAAATTTTGATTCTTTCAGCTGCAGTTCATTCATGTTAAAGAAATGCTTGAGGTGCATGCGGATGGTGATGACGCCATCGGTCTTTTGAATACACAACTGGCTCTGCATATCCACCAATGAAGCAAACAATGCGGAAACTTCTTTGATGCTCATTCCATCGAATTCTTGGTCTAAATTTTCAAGCGTTTCAATCATTTCCGCTTGTTTTTGTTGTACGCTGTTTTCCAAAAACTCTTCATCATCGATAGTAGAATGATTGTCACCATCTTCGTGGGTGGATGTGAATACAATATCGCGGATCGCTTCATGTAAGGACAAACCACCCTTCATGAGTTCACTTATCGACCGCTCGATTGTCTGAGGGGTTTTGATTGAATCAAAATCTTCTTCGGTGAGAATCAGTGAGGCTAGAGACTCTTCTTCCGGATTCTTTTGTTGTTCATTTTTCTCTTGAATGAACTTATCATCCATCAATTTAACTTCGATCATCTATAATTCCACCAAATATGACTTTTTAAAAATTTCTTTGAATTGGCAAGGGTTTTCCCCTAGGGATATTCCCCATAATAAATTGGAGAACTTACTTTGTCAACAGGAATTCTGTTTGAAGATTCAGAAATTCATAATCAGCGTGCTCTTGATAAATTAGAGATGTTGTCAAAGGTAAATTCGTTTTGAGAGAGCGAGACTTCCACCGAGCCGGATATGCCCTCCGATTCAATCAGAACCTATTTATTGCTTTCGTTAGAGCAATTCAGGTTTGCGTAGATAGAAAGAGATCGTCTTTGATCCCCCTTCCCCTTAATAAGGGGGGAAACAACGGCATATTCTGTCTATCCAACTCTGAAATGCGCTATATCAGGAAATAATCATGAAAAAAAAACCCCCGCATACGCGAGGGATATCGATTTAAAAAACATTTTAATTTTCAAAGAATAAACTTAGTACAATGACCAATTGTTGACATCGGTTTGACCATCTGCCGGCAAAGCCCAGATATCATACAGGTTGAAGCCAGGGTTTGCAGCACTTCGATCCGGATTTAATTCCAAGGTTACCGATACCAGAACTTTTTCCGGGTTCACGGATGCCTTATCTTCATTCACCGATGGATCATTGGAATCTTGGAAATTGCTGGCACCCCCTCCCAAGCGATCCATGCCATCAATCAGCTGCCGCACATCGGCAAACTGCCAAGAACTATCCGCTGGATCCCGGAACCAGTCATCCG
>CAYVAZ010000018.1:0-28696 GCA_964449065.1 uncultured bacterium | reverse complement strand
GGGGGTGGAGCCGTAGGCTCCGGGGGATTTTGCGTTGTTGAAAGCGTGCTTCGATTCCCCCTACCCCCCCCTTAATAAGGGGGGATAACAACGACAGTCTCTTCGTTGCGTAACATGACTTAGAATAATTGGCTCACAACAAAAACCATTTTTCAAGCGATCGTCAATTATGAATTGCGTAACATCAGTATTTTAAATGGAAGGGAGAAGGATGCATCCCTTCTCCCTTCCATTTCTATTTTATGGTAAGCGGTTATTCAGCCGGTGGTGCAATGGCCTGCTCGCTTTCAATCGTCACACTGACCGCGTGGATGATCGAAGCAACCCGTGCAGCTTGTTGAATTGTTACGGCAGAAACGCCTTTCTCAATCAACTCCTTGGCATGAGAATCAATGCACATGCCGCAAGCATTAATGACCGATACCGCCAATGACCAAAGCTCAAAATCCACTTTTTCCACCCCGGGTTTGGCGATGACATTCATCCGCAGCTTGGCCGGCATGGTTTTGTACTGCTCATCCGATGATAAATGCAGAAAGCGGTAATACACATTGTTCATCGCCATAATCGCCGCCGCCGCTTTGGCCGCATTGAGCGCTTCTTCATTCAAATGGCTGGAGGCTTCTTCCAGTACGGCGTTGTGCACAAACGCGGAGCGGGATGCGATAGCGGAAGCGAGAATGGTGCCCCACAATTGCTGTTCTGTCATATTCTCAGGTGCATTCACCAAGCTGGATAGATTCAGTTTTAAATCTTTTGCGTATTCTGGAATCTGTTGTTTGATTGAATCGATAGACACAGTTGTTCTCCTTTCGTGCTGATTCATCTATGCGACTTGCAGTGTGTCTTGTCCTTTTTCCCAATTGCAGGGGCAAAGTTCATCGGTTTGGAGCGCATCCAACACACGCAAGACTTCATTCGGGTTGCGGCCGACACTCAGGTCGTTGACGGAAGCAAACCGAATGATGCCGTCGGGGTCGACGATAAACGTTGCGCGCAATGCCACGCCTTCTTTGTGATCCAAAATTCCCAATTCGTGGCACAACTCACGCTTGATATCGGAAACCATCGGGAAGGGAAGGTCATGCAGGTCTTCGTGATCCTTGCGCCATGCAAGATGGACAAACTCACTGTCGGTACTGCATCCCAAAACCTGAGCGTCGCGGTCTGAAAACTCCCCATTCAACTCTCCGAATGCTTTGATTTCGGTGGGGCAAACAAACGTGAAATCTTTCGGCCAGGTAAAGAAAACCAACCACTTGCCGGGATAACTCTTGTTGGTGATTTCCACAAACGCGGTTTTGACATCGGTGGATACGGTTGCTTGCAGTTTAAATTGTGGAAATGTGTTTCCTACGGTTAACATAATGAAAAGACCTCCTGTTTGGATTGTTTTTTTGTGTATTATACGTGCCGGAACGAATAAGTAAAATCAATACTATCTATCCTAACAATAGATAATCCTGATCAAATAAACAACGCGAGTAATTCCGGTTTGTGTAGAGATAGCGCGTACAATTACCGGTTCGAAGCCGACGCTCGCGGCGATTCAACTCTGACATGCTCGAAAATCCTTGGAACGCATCACACTAAATTCCAGGTTCAAATTCCAGGTTCACAAAGGGGTTCCGCTCAACACATGATCCACGTGTTGCCGTATCCATTTTGGATTGTAGATTAAGCGCGGTGAAAGGCCTGAGCGAACGAAAGGCATAGCGGTTGTCTTTCTTGCCCCGCAACCGAAGTTGTCTCCTAAATGAAAACGGGAAACGCATGGGCTAGGGTTTTACCGCGCAAATCCTGCCGCGAAGGTGGAAAGACAAGCCGTGTTGTGAAAAGATGGAGAATCGAATAGCGTTAGGAGCCAAGCAAAAGCGTACAATACAGAACGATCCATACCGCGTCCAAAAAGTGCCAGTACATTGCGCAGTAGTAGATGCCGTTGTAGTGGTAAGATGTATACAGTTCGTGGTTTGCTTTTCGCATGATGACGAAAAGCGGAACCACACCGCCGATGACATGCAAAGCGTGCAAACCGGTGAGCAAATAAAATGTAAACGCGTACAAACTATCACTGATAATCAGTTCACGCTTGACCAATGTCAACCAGTTGAAGCCTTGCAACACAAGAAACAAAATCGATAGGCCGGTGGTAACGTATAAAGCTTTCATTAACTGCTGGTTTTGTTTTTTCTTTACCGCGTGAACCGCCCATTGAATGGAAACGCTGGTTAACAAAATAACAATCGTGCTGATGAGTAAAGCGGCGGGTAAGCCGGGGGCGCCTTCCGGAGGCCAAACATCGGCACGCACACGCACAACAAGATAACTTACAATGCTGGCCGCGAAGAATACTCCCAAAGAAACAAGAAACAGGCTGAAACCGAATTTCCCAATTTCCAGACTTCGCGGGTTGTCATGGTTGGGCACAATCAACGGTTCAGGCAACTGTTTTTGGTTCCAAAATTCGGTCATTGTTGATTGATCAACGGTGCATGGCCAGGGATCAAATCGGGATCGTACGCGTGCGTATCAATCATTGCAAAGAAGATAAACAAAGCCACGCAAACCAGTGAAAAGATGAAGATAAACGCGTTCAATGGGTTGTCCCACCGCAGATGCATGAAGTACAGAAGAACCAAAGACGCCTTTACGGTAGCAACCGCGAGTGCGACCAATAAATTAAACTCACCCAAATCTACTTGGGCGATCGCGACGGTAATCCAGGTGAGAAACAATAGAGCCAAAAAGACGCCTGCCAATAAAGACAGTGGAACCGCGTGCCCGCCGGTTCCATGTGATTCTGTATGGGATTGTGCTGCTTCAGACATGAATTTCTCCTTCGTTTATCAATCAATCAATTTATCAATCAATCAAATAGAGAAGCGGGAACAGATAAATCCAAATTAAGTCAACAATGTGCCAATACAACGCGGTTAAATCGACTGGGGTATAATATCCAGCGGAGATTTTTCCGCGCAAGGCCAATGACAAAACCCAGGTTAACGCACCCATACCGATTAAAACGTGGATTCCGTGTAAACCGGTCATGCAAAAATATACGCCAAAGAATTTGTGAACATTGCTTGGTTCATGCTTAAATAGCGGTTCGGCTTCTTGATCATCCGGCGAGTGTACTGCCAATCCGGTTGGAGGGGAAGACGCGAGCGGAATGTTGGATTTATCTTTGTCCTCTTCTACAGATACGGTGGTTGCACGCATTTGCGAACGAGCGTCTTCCGCGTGCGAATCGCTTTCGGCAGCATGGGCTGCTTCCCCTTCATGAGAGTCTTCACTTCCGGGTGCGGAGCCTTCAGCACCATGGCCATGCTCAAGTTGATTGACGTAATGCGTTCCCCAAAGCAGGCCGTGTTCCCACTTGTGCTTGTATTCAACATACTTAACGACCATAAATATACCGCCGCACAATATGGTGAGTATCAAACATATAATCAGTCCGGTTTGCTTACCCAACTGAGCCAAACGAACCGCCCATGCAGCCGTAAAACTACTGAAAATAAGAACTCCGGTATTGAGCGCGCCCAATTGAACATCCAAATATTGCGAAGCATACATAAAAATTTCCGGATGCAGCGAACGGTAAATGGCATACGCGCAAAACAATCCGCCGAAAAGCAGGATTTCTGTGGCTAAAAATATCCACATCCCGATTTTGGAAGCGTCAAACTGCTGTTCCATGGAATCGAAATGGTGCTGCAAGTTCGGGTCATGGTGTTCATGACTGTCAGCATGTCCGTGATTGGCTACCGCTTCACTCATTGTTCATTCCCACTCTTCCAAAAATAATGTTGATTCGTATCAATAGTTAATTATGCTTTGGCTTCTTTTTCTACCCAACCACCAATTGTTTTGTCATACTTCCAGTTGGAGAAATCGTACGGATCGCCTTGTTGCGGAATGGTTCCAACAAAGTTATGTTTGGGGGGCGGGGAAGGCGTTCTCCATTCCAGGGTATTGGCTCCCCAAGGGTTCCACGGTGCGGGTTTTCCGGCAAACCAGGATTGCAGCAGTACATAAGCGTGTAAGAAGAACCCGGCCGCCATCACATACGATCCGATAGTCGAAATGAAGTGATAGGTATGATAGGCGTCAATGTAGTTATAGTAACGTCTCGGCATTCCCTGGCTTCCCAGCATAAATTGCGTGAAGAAGGTAACATTGAATCCGATAAACACCAACCAAAACGCGATTTGTGCCGCCCGCTCGTTGTACATATTGCCGGATATTTTTGGCCACCAATAATGCAGTGCACCTAAGAACGCGATGACCGTTCCGCCAAACATGACATAGTGGAAGTGAGCGACAACAAAATACGTATCATGCAAATGGATATCGGTCGCCAAGGTTGCGAGAGGCAATCCGGTCAATCCGCCAATCGTAAACGTAACGATAAATCCAAGCGTATACAGCATCGGGGTTTCAAAACTGATGGAAGCCTTATACAGAGTTGCCAGCCAGTTAAAGACTTTAATCGCGGATGGAATGGAAACACTAAAGGTCAGCAAACTGAAGATTGCGTTCATCAGTTGTGACTGGCCGCTGGTGAACATGTGGTGTCCCCAAACGATGAAGCCAAACAACGCAATCGCGATGCTGCTGTAGGCGATAAAGGTATACCCAAAAATATGTTTACGCGCGAACGGGCAGATCATTTCACTGATCAGTCCCATCGCGGGCAAAATCATGATATACACAGCAGGGTGTGAATAAAACCAGAAAAAATGCTGGAAGAGCACCGGGTCGCCGCCCAACGCGGGGTCAAAAATTCCAATACCGAAAACGCGCTCTACCGCCAGTAAGACCAATGTAATACCAAGTACTGGAGTAGCCAAAACCTGAATGATCGCGGTCGCGTAAATCGCCCACAAAAATAACGGCATGTCAAACCATCCCATACCGGGCTGGCGCATTTTATGGATCGTTACGATAAAGTTCAAACCGGTGAAGATGGAACTGAAACCCAATATAAACACACCGGTGACAACCGGAATCACCCCGCCGGTTCCCGTGGTGGTACTGTAGGGTGTGTAAAATGTCCAGCCGGTATCAAATCCACCCATCAAAATCGCCAAAATCGCGAAGATGGCGCCGATGACATACAAATAGTAGCTGGTCAAATTCAAGCGGGGGAACGCGACGTCAATGGCTCCAATCTGAATGGGAAGGATGAAGTTACCTAACGCCGCCGGTATTCCTGGAATAATAAAGAGGAAAATCATGATCGCGCCGTGCAGCGTAAAGATTTGGTTGTACATATCTGCGGACATAATGGTCGGGCCGGGAGCAATCAACTCCGTGCGAACCAAAATCGCCGACATCCCGCCGATAAAAAAGAAGAAGAGGGTCGAGATGAGATACATCAGGCCGATGCGTTTATGGTCAACGGTGGTAAACCATGACCATATACCGGGGTCTGCGTTTAAGTAGGTCTCTTGTTGTGGAGCCTCGGTTGTATGTGGATTCGATGTTGTATCTTCCGGGAATGTAGTGGTTACCATATTAAGATCCCTCACCGTCTTTGGGTTTAAGCGTTTTGATAAATTCAATAATTGCTGTAATTTCTTTATCTTTCAGTTTGCCTTGGTACGTCGGCATAACCGGTTCGAATCCTTGAACGATCTTTGCCTGCGGTTCCAGAATGGATTCGCGGATATAATTTTCGTCTACTGTAATTGTCGAACCGTCCGTCATTTGTTCTTGCTTACCGAATATGTTGTAGAACGTCGGTCCGTCATCAACACCGCCGTCAATCGTGTGGCACTGCATGCACCCTTTGCGTTTGTACATATCTTTTCCCGCTTCCGCCAACGCGATGAAATCATTATCGGGAATGCGGGCGATATAGTTGGCGGCATCCTCCAACCATTTTTCAAATTCGGCAGCCTCATGAACGTAAACTGTGCCAATCATATTAGAATGATCGGTCCCGCAATATTCCGCGCAGAATAAGTCATATTCCCCCAATTCGGTAGCATGAAACCAAAGCGTGGAATACCGCCCCGGAACCACGTCTTGTTTTACACGGAAGTTGGGGATGAACATGCTGTGAATCACATCTTCGGATGTCATGACCAGTTTTACAGGCCGGTCAACCGGAATGTGTAAATCATTGGTAGCGACATAGTTAAAAGGCTGTGTGTACGTAAAAAACCAGTTCCACTTTTGGCCGGTCACTTGAATTTCATACGCGTCATCGGGCGGAACACGCAGTTCCATATAGCCTTTGAACCCGACCCAAAACATCACCAATACGATGATGATCGGAATCACCGTCCATGTAACTTCAAGCGGTGTGTTGTGACTGGATGAGGGTTCTGGGTCTTCGCCGTCTTTGCGCCGGTATTTAAAGGCAAAATAAATGAGAAGGGCAACGTTGAGTACAAAGAAAAAGATGCAAACGTATAAAACGAAGTAAAACGTCACGTCAACACCGTGCGCCGTTGTCGAGGCGCTTTGCGGAAGCCAAAAGGAATCCGATTGGCCGAAGAGTTGAAGAGATTGTTCCATTAGGTTGTTCATGAGTTTAAGGTTTGCGCTCCCTCTGCTTTGGGGTTTGACTTCTTACTTTCCCGGATCCAAAACGTAAGTAAAACCGAACCCAATAAGAGTATGGTCAACCCCCCGCCGATTCGCATGATATTAAATGCAAGAGGGGCATACCGTCCCGCTGTTTCATCATAGTAATAGCAAGTCAGAATAATGCGATCAAGCGTGCTACCGATTTCGCCTTGTGACGCTTCCACTAAAGAAAGTCTGAGTGTTTTGGGATCAAAATCGATTCCATACATGTACCGGGAAACTTTTCCATCGGGTGTTAATAAAACGATGGCGGCTATGTGCGCGTATTCCTGCCGTTCTTCCACCCACTGATAGTAATATCCCGCCGCGTCGGTCACTTGTTGGATATCGCTTTTTATGCCGGTTAAGAAGTGCCATCCGGAAGCGGTAGACGGTTTTCCATATTGCTTCACATACTTTTGCTTCCATGTTTTGGCCAATGTCGGCGTATCCAACGGATTGAAGCTTAAACTGACCAATTCAAAATCACTTCCCGGTTCTAAATTCAAGTTTTGCATAGACTCCACCAAACCGTCCAGAATCAAGTGGCAAAGCAAGGGGCATTGAAAAAAGTTGAATGCTAAAATGACCGGTTTATCCTGGTTGAGATAGTTGGCGAATTGAACTGTTTCGCCGTTTTCGTTTTTAAATGTTGCCGTTAGGGGAATCTGATTTTCCAGTTTTTCTACAACGGTTACGTCTTGAATATCCTTGGGTGCGGGTTCAATGCGCTGTGCCGTTGCGGATACGGCACCGAATAAACACAAACTAAAACAAATGAACAATGCATGTGTTTGTCTTAGGATAGGCGTACGGTTATTCTTCCCTTGTCGCACTGGTTGTTGAGTCGGCCAATAGTTCTTCATAATTTGGATACGTCCCTTTTTGCATTTCTTGCGCGGTTACGGCAACCGCTTCTTCAATGGGGATGCGGATGAGTTTTTCTTCTTTATTCACCCAACCATAACTGTGCAAGGTTTGTTGTTGTTCGGTTTTGTATTGTTGTAACTCGAAGTTCTTCTTGGTCAAGACTCTTTCATTTAATGCCGCCTGTTCCACATGATAGTAATACGTTTGGGTTAAGATTACTGTCATGTAAATCAGCAAACTGCCAAAGAGGCCGATTAAGTACACCAAAGTCATGTTAATATCCAATTTGTGTCCGCCTGCCATAATTGCACCTAAAAGTTTTCGAGTGTTAACGATTCTTTCAACCGGGGGTCGCGAATCGCCAGTAGGGACTGCCGGCTTGAACTATAAGCGGCCATCGCCTTGAACAACAATCCAATGCCGACTAAACAACTGATATCGTAAATACTGAAGGGAATCACGCCATGGCTGTAGTTCGGCATCACCAGCCAATACAGGTCAATCCAGACCATAATCATCAGCCATGCGGACCAAAAACTTACCAACAGTTTGCGGCGCTTGATCGCGCGGGAAATCAGTCCGAAAAACGGAAAAATAAAGTGACCGAAGATAAGTATCAGCGAAACATAAAGCCACTGGCCTTCTTGCCGATGATAATACCACAAGGTTTCCTCGGGCATATTGGCATACCATTGCAGCATATATTGAGAAAACGCGATGTAGGCCCAAAACACATTAAAGCCGAACAAGAGTTTTCCCAAATCATGGTAATGCTCTTTGGTCACGCTTTCATTCAATTTACCCATGCTTTGCAAAAAGCACGCAGTTAAAATCAAGGATGCGAAAATGGATATCGCGCAATTGGCAATGTAATACACACCAAAAATAGTGCTGAACCAATGGGGGTCCAATGACATGATCAAATCGAATGAGAAAAAGGATGTGGTTAAAAACAGCCCCAGCATAAACGGTGCCGCACGCCCTTGCATTTGCGCGGTCAATTCATGATCACCGGATTCATCCTGCTTGATGGAACGGGAAACAAAATAACGCGCGCAATAGATCCACAACGCAAAATAAATCACACAGCGGATAATGAAGAACGGGACGTTTAAGTAAGGAATTTTGTGTAAAATAAGCGGATCGTTCGCAACGATTTCCGGTGAAGCCCACTTGAATATATTTCCCATCCCCAAAAGAATGGGCAAAAAGAGAAGAACCATCAGGTAAATTGTCGAGGCGTAATTTTCCGCGATACGGCGGATCACGACACTCCAGCCGGAGCGGGTAAGGTGCTGCAGCACAACAAAGAACAATGCCCCCAGCGTTATCGTCATGAAGAAGAGATAGTTGACCAAATAGGATAGAAGAAATTGCTGAAGCCCTCCCATAAATAAACTTAGGAAGAAACTAAGAGCAATGATTGCAAAACCGGCAATACCTGCGGTTTTTATGGTGATTCCACTAAGCAGGCCGCCGGGCTTCGAATCCGCCCCCAGTTTGGCGATGTCTATGGTGTCGTGAGTGGCTGACAATTCTATTCTCCAATATCTCTATTGTAATTCGGTCTGAAGCGCTTCCCGTTGTTCCGTTGGAACATCATTTAAAGTCGCGCGTTGACTGCGTTGTAAAGCACGGATATACGCCACAATTCTCCAACGGTCTTGAATGGAAATTTGATCTCCATACGGTGCCATATTGCGAATACCGTTGGCGATGGTGTTGTATAGATGGCCGGCCGGGCGTTTTAACACGGTTTCTTCATGGTAAGAAAGCGGCGGCGTCCATGTTCCTTCGGCCAATTGCTCGGCCCGTTGGGAGATCATTCCAGCGCCGTCTCCTGTGAGGCCATGGCATGGAGCGCAATATATCTGATACCGTTCTTGGCCCCGCTTGATATCGGCTTCCGTGATTTCAAATGGGAACTTGTTCACGAATTCCCCGCCAACTTTTCCGGTTACCAAATGGGAGTCGTCATGCAGCATACCCCGTGCGACCGTGCCCGCCACCGGCTGCCGCATGGAGCGGTCATCGGCGAACGCCAGATTGCCTTGCTGTGCTTCGTAGTACAATTGATTGTCCATATCTTGAATGATATGAATGCGCATGGCATCGGATTTCATCACCCGCGCCCGCGCGATAAACACAATCGGCAGTGAAAGCAGTATGATAAGAATCCCTGCAAGCATTATGGCATGAATCGGTCTCATAAAACTAATCCTGTACCTCTTCGACAGCGTCGCTGCCAAGAGACGTAAGAAAATCTTTTGTTGAATGTTTATCGAATTTCGGATCGTTGGCTTCGATCGAGATAAAAAACTTATCATCCGTTACCTTTAAAAAGCGCTCACTGGTGATGAGGGGATGATATAGTTTAGGCAGGCCGCACAAGCCGATTACTCCGGCTACGGTAGATAACGCGCCAAATAAAATCGTCAACTCAAAAATAACGGGAATAAAAGCCGGCAAACTGAAGTAGGGTTTTCCACTAATCATGTAGGGATAATCCACAGCGTTCATCCACCATTGCATAAGCAGTCCAACAGAAGTGCCCGTCATACCGCAAACCATAGATATCCAAGGCAAAATGGTCGGACGAATTCCCATCGCTTTATCCATCCCATGAACAGGGAAGGGAGTATGAACATCCCAGTTTTTAAATCCGGCTTCACGAACTTTTACGGCGGCGGTTAAAATCGCGTCCACATTGCTGAATTCCGCTAAATAGCCGTAAAGTTGGCTTTCTTGAACTGTGTTTGTGTTTTGTGCTTCTGCCGTATGCATATCCATACCCAATAGTGGTTATTGATCTTACGATGATTGATCGGTCTTCTTGTTTTCGTTTTCTTCATCCATCATCGCGCCGGAATACCCGTACACATGTGAACCTTCAAGGTCCACATGGGAATGAGACTGCTTCATGATGCCTTTTACTTCCGACATCGCAATGATGGGGACAAAGCGTAAGAATAAGAAGAACAATGTAAAGAATAAGCCAAAACTGCCGACGAAGGTCAACACGTCAACATACGTTGGCGTGTAGTAATCCCAACTGGACGGAATGAAATCGCGGTGCAGCGAAGAAATAACAATAACAAACCGCTCAAACCACATCCCGATGTTCACAAAAATGGAAATGATAAACATAGCCGGTATCGATGTTCGGACCGATTTAAACCAGAACAATTGTGGAATAATCACGTTGCATATAATCATCGTCCAATAGGCCCAGGCATACGGACCAACGGCCCGGTTTAGAAAGATAAAACTTTCATACGGGTTGCCGCTGTACCAGGCTATAAAGAACTCCATCGAATAGCCGTACCCCACCATCATACCCGTAGTTAAAAGTATTTTGTTAATGTTATCCAAATGGTGCAACGTCACGATTTCTTCCAGTCCAAAAAAGTACCGGGCAGGAACCATAAGGGTGATAACCATACCGAAACCACTGAAGATCGCGCCGGCCACAAAATAAGGCGGGAAAATCGTCGTGTGCCATCCGGGAATTTGTGAAACGGCAAAGTCAAAACTCACCACAGAGTGCACGGAAAGAACCAGCGGCGTCGCCAAAGCGGCTAGTATCAGATAGGCTCGTTCGTATGTATGCCAGTGCCGGTGTGAGTTTCTCCATCCCAGTGAAAAAATACCGTAGATTGTTTTGCGAATCGGGTTCTTGGAACGGTCGCGCAACGTCGCTAAATCCGGAATCATGCCGAGATACCAAAACAGTACAGAAACGGTCGCGTATGTTCCAACCGCGAATACGTCCCACAAAAGCGGGCTTCGAAAGTTTGGCCACATGCTCATTTGATTGGGGTAAGGGAACATCCAATACGCGACCCAGGCGCGGCCCACGTGAATGCCGGGAAAGATACCGGCGCATACGACAGCAATCACCGTCATGGCTTCGGCGAAACGATTAATACTGGTTCGCCAGTTTTGCCGAAACAGATATAAGATGGCGGAAATCAGTGTCCCCGCGTGTGCAATACCGACCCAAAACACGAAGTTAACAATCGCCCATCCCCAGCCGACAGGTATGTTAATACCCCAAACCCCTGTACCAACAAATAGCAAGTAGAGGATCATTGCCTTAAGAACACCGACCCAAAACAGGGCAATAATTAACCCAAGCCACCAGAGTTTTGGGGACTTCTGCTTTTCGGCGATTTCGCTGACTTTTTGAGTGACGGTCGAATAATCGTTCTCACCCAAAACCAGCGGTCTGCGCTCTCTTGGATCGTCCTGTGAGTTATCCAAGGGATGTGGATTAGTGTGAATGTTCGCTGCTGTCATGCTCGTTCGCCAAACTTGAATTGGGATTGTTTACTTTTGCTAAATATACCGTTCTTGGTTTTACCATCAATTCATCCAGCAGGGTATAACTGCGGGAATTTTCATGAAATTTCTTCACCGCGCTGTTTGGATCATTCAAATCACCAAACTGAATCGCATTTGTCGGGCAGGCATCTTGGCAAGCGGTGGTAATATCCCCGTCACGAACCCGCCGGTTTTCATTATTCGCGGTGATTTTCGCGTTTTGAATCCGCTGGACGCAATACGTGCATTTTTCCATCACACCGCGGGTACGCACCGTAACATCCGGATTGTAAACCATTTTTTCCACTTCGGTCTTGTTTTCATGGTTCCAAAAGAAATTGAATCGCCGGACTTTAAACGGACAGTTGTTGGAACAGTAGCGGGTTCCAATACAACGGTTATAGACCATAACATTCAGGCCTTCATCATCATGCAATGTCGCAGCAACCGGGCATACCTGCTCGCAAGGTGCGTTTTCACAATGTACGCACGCAAGTGGCTGATGAACCACTTTCGGCGCTTCCGGCTCGCCTTGGAAGTAGCGGTCGATACGCAGCCAATGCATTTCACGGCCGCGCTCCACTTCATCTTTTCCAACGACCGGAATGTTGTTTTCGGCTTGGCAGGATACCACACATGCGTTGCAACCGGTGCAGGCATTTAAATCAATTGACATGCCCCATTTGTAGTCATTGTATTCAAACTGCTTCCACAAATGCACGTCTTTTGGCGCATGACCCACATGCTGCGCGAAATTCGGATGCTCTTCATAATGTTTTACATCCGCTTCCCGGATCAACGTGTGAAGGCGTGTTTGCCTTTCGTTAAACCCAAGGTTTTCTATGGTGAAATGATCTTGTGTGCTAGCGAGGGTGTATTTCCGGCCCGTGGGTTCGATATTGGCATCAGCAGCCGTGAAGGGTGAACCGCTTGTCCTAAGTAAATACGTGTTAAAACCGGTTCCGGTTCCGACTTTGCCGGCTTCGCTGCGGCCGTACCCAAGCGGCAACGCAATTGAATAATCCGGCATTCCGGGCAACAGATAGGCCGCGATTTCCAGTTCTTGACCGTTCTGGGTGATTTTAACAATCTCCCCATGTTGAACATTCAACTCGTTTCCGGTATGTAAACTCATGAACGCCGCGTTATCCCAAGTCAGCTTGGTAATGAAATCCGGAACTTCCTGCAGCCAACCGTTGTTGTTGTAACGGCCGTCATAGACGCTGGAATCCGGTATAAATGTAATTTCAATATGTTCCGCACCGGCATGTTTTCCTGCTGTAGCTGCTGTATTTGCTTGATCTGCTTGAATCGCATGGGCAATATTTGATGCGTTCAAAGAAGGCTGAGTGGTTTCAAATTGGCTTTTCTGGATGACCCCGTCATGAAAACATCTACGTAGAAACCCATCCAAGTCAACAGGGGCATAGTGTTCTTTGACCATATCACGAACAATATCATACCCGCGTGAAATTTTATCCTTTGCCAATACGGCCAAAAATTCTTGTGTGCTTAAGCCTCCATATAAAGGCTCTATCAAGGGCTGTGCCAGATAATGCGTGCCATCATACCCGCGGCTGTCGCCCCAACTTTCAAGAAAATGAGAACGGTTCACATGCCAATCGCAGGCTTTGGAGGTTTCATTTTTGGCATGGCTGAGGTGAACTTTGTTGGTCGCGGTGGACAGAAGGGAAGAGAAGTCTAAATCGGTAGGCGCATCGTATACCGGATTGCCTCCTATTAGAATTAATGTATTGACTTTCCCCGTTTTTAATTCACCGGCTAACGCTTTAATCGATGCCAGGTGCCCCGCATGGTTTTTTGTTTCTTCCGAGTACGAAACCGTGTTTCCACGATTGCCCAGAAACGTGTTGATTGCATGAACAACCGCTTGGGTTATTGGAGTTTGGCTTGCTCCTGCCGTTACGACAGAAGTTCCTTGATGCACTGCTAGATCATTCACCACCGCATTCAAGAAAGCGGTATTCCCATGAAATTCAGGGACATCATCCAATGCGGATTGAATGCCGTTAAACGCAGAACCGGCATTGATATCTTCATGATTCAACAAACCTTTCGCCAGTGCCAAGGCAAACCGTTCCACATCTTGCGCGCGCAACGCCAAACGATGGTCTGCCGCCGCCCCGGTAGTAGAGAAATGGCTTTCTATTGCGTACAGCCGATTGTATTTTCCTTCTTCCGGTTGATTCGCGTCCGCGTAATCGCGGCTGTACCGCAACGAATTGGGATGCATACCCAAAATGTCATCATCCAAAGATACGATAACATGGGCTTTATTCAAATGGAGTTGTGTCCGCACTGAGGAACCAAAAGCCAATATGGAGCCATCCACAACGTTTTGATCGCAAATCGGTTCATATTCATACCATTTGGCCTCTGGCAGTTTCGCCAGTAAGCGCTTTTTCGCGGCCGCAACACTTAATGAAGATGAAGATTCACTTAAGAAGTATAAGCCTTTGCCGCGTAAACGTTCTAAATTCTCAAATAAGTTGGAAGAATAAGCCTTAAAGTCATCTAGTGATTTGAGGATTTCATGCTTATTTTCATAAGAAGCGACTGAGCTGCTGCGGTCCGGATCATACAAATCCAAAACGCCGGCTTGTGTGAAGGATGTGGATGAACCTTTGCTGTTTGGGTCGGAAGGATTGCCGTCGACTTTGATGGGTCTGCCGTCATAACTGGTAGCCAATAGACCCGTGCCCACTCCGTTCATTTCCATGCTGGTGGCGAATTTCACCGGGACACCGGGAACAAACCCATCCGGGCGGTTGGCGTGGGGGTAAATCTTTTCTTTTGGCCAACGGCAGGCTGTCAGTCCGGCCAATGCCATGGATGCCCCCATAATTTGCAAAAAGCGGCGGCGGGTTGCCGGTTGCAGCATTTCCGCTTCGGTTGGAAAGTTGCTCTCAATGAATCCTGTAAATTCATTGGTGGCAGAGAACTCATCCAAACTGCGCCAATATTTCAGTCTGTTCTGTGTATCTTTTACCGGTGGCATGTTGAACAATCCGTTGAAGGCTTAATGTTATTTTTTTCTATCAATTCAAGACCCATTGAGATCTGATCTTCCGGCTCCCAATCCAATTCATAAACTTTGTCGACAGGACGCACATATTTTTCCGGATTTCTGTGACAGTCAAGGCACCAACCCATACTTAGCGGTTCTTTTTGATAAACAACTTCCATTTTGTCTACACGCCCGTGGCAGGATACACAACTCACGCCGCTGTTTACATGAGCGCTATGGTTAAAATAGGCGTAATCCGGCAAATCGTGAACCTTTATCCATTCTACCGCTTCACCGGTCGCGATGCTCTCACGGATCGGTAGAAGCAGTTCACTATTGGCCCTAACATTGTTGTGACAATTAATACATGTTTGAGTGGGTGGAATGGCTGCATGACCGGCTTGCTCTACCGTATTGTGGCAATACCGGCAATCCATACCCAGTTCTCCGACGTGCAGGGCATGGCTGTATGGAACAGGCTGCTCCGGCGCATATCCTACGTCAGTGGTCGTGGGGCGTCCGCCGTAATACAAAAGAAACAAAGCATAGGCAGGGACAGCCGCCGCAGTGAACAGGAACGCAAATGCGGCTTTGTTAGACCATTTTGGAAAATGAAAGTTTGTCATGTGAGGATTTTCGTTAGATAATAAATTAACTAACTTTATTCAGATTTTATGGATAAGAATTTAACGGAAAGAAACCTGAAGTCAACCCATCAATGATAAATTTGATAAAATTTCAGGTGTTTTTCCAAGTATAATATATCGATATTTTTATTGCGTTTTTGATTGAAGTATGATAGGATTGCTTACTTTAGTATTTCATTCTGTTATTTTTATTGGAGGAAAGTGCAATGAAAAATGTTAGGAACACTGTAAGTTTGTTTGTATGTTTGTCTGCAACGATAGCTGTGGCGGATCGTCAAACCTTTGACGAAACCAAAACGCGGGTTGCGATGCCGTTTGCGGAAGCCCCGGTTATTGATGGCTTAATCGATACGGAAAACGAGCCCTGGTCTTATGCGGGCGGCGCTCAAGCCGGTGGCAATTCGTATTGGACAATCCGCTTTAACGCCGATGAAGAAGACTTTACGCGCGGCGGCAACGTTGCAACCGGAATCGGACCGCTTGACGAATCAGACTTTGGCGCCGATTTTTATGTTGGGTATGATGAGGAAAACCTCTATGTTGCCGTTCGTGTGATTGATGATTTTCTGACTGACGATTCAGCTGCTCCGGGTTCGGAAAACGAACAAACCTGGAACGATGACAGCGTGGAAGTATTTGTGGATGGAGACAACAGCAATTTTCCCGAACGCGATACCGCCGGGGATAAACCGGAAGGGTGGTCAACCGGAGGGCAGTATGTTGTCACCATTAACAATGCGTTTCGTCATGCCGA
This sequence comes from uncultured bacterium, assembly GCA_964449065.1. GTDB lineage: Bacteria > Hinthialibacterota > Hinthialibacteria > Hinthialibacterales > Hinthialibacteraceae > CAYVAZ01. Next base: position 12,495 of record CAYVAZ010000018.1, on the reverse strand, counting down.
AGCCGGCAATCCCGGCTATGGGGAAAACAATGCTTGGCATGGGTTGTCCGAAATCAACGCCGATGGAAATATGGAGTTCGAATTCCGTATTTCACTTGATATTTTAGGCAATCCGCAGCCGGGGGATATTATTGGTTTTGATATTGCCGTGAATGACGATGACGATGGTGACACCCTGGAAAACCAATATACCTGGTCAGGTTTAACCCATGTGGAAGCCTCATACGGCAATCTTGTATTAGGCCCGCGTGATTACACCGCCCCAGCTGTTTCGTCCGCGCCCACAATTGATGGAACAATAAACGCGGATGAGTACGGCAACGCAGATACAATTTCAGTTACCACCCATTCCGGCAACTACAACGGCGATGACGATTGGGCGTTAGGCGATCATGACTGGATGGGATGGATTGTTCACGATAGCGATGCCATCTATGTGGCTGTCGATGTGACGGATGACAATGTCGTTACCGATTCCGCCGATGCCGGAACCGAAGACGGCCAAACCTGGCTGGATGACAGCGTGGAGGTCTTTTTTGATTCCGATGCCAGCGATGACAACGGCCGCACAAACACCAACCTTTTCGAAGGCCAGTTTGTTCTGACCGCAAATGGCGCATGGCGTGACAATGAAGCCAACAACCCGTTTTTTGGAGAAACCGATGAATGGTTCGGTGCCGCTTCTACAACAAGTACAGGGTATCAAGTTGAATTCAAAATTCTTAAAGAAACCTTATTTGAACCGGCAGACGTTATGGGATTCGACATCGCTGTCAACGACGATGACGGTACCGGTATCAACCGCAAAACACAATTGGCATGGAACGGACGGCCTCATCATGAACGCTCATACGGCAACTTGACGCTAAGCAGCGAGGGCGGTACCTCCATTGCTGAATGGTCACTTTATTAACCAATTTAGTCAACTTTATTGTGATGAGGTGGATGGGTGTTTTGCTCATTCACCTTTTTTTCTGTCATTCGCCGCGGCTTTCTTGCTTACGAAATTTTACGCAGATTCTATAATCCCAACGTAATTGTCATCCCAGATCGTTTATGGAGAAATCCCATGAAAATCCAGCGTCCGGTTGGAACCTATGACCTGATTCCCGAAGATACTGCCGTTTGGAGCAAATTAGAAGCCAAAATCCGGGATATGTTCCATGCGTATAATTACGGCGAAATCCGCACCCCAATTTTTGAAGCCACCGAACTGTTTCAGCGCGGGGTAGGTGAATCAACAGATATTGTTAACAAAGAAATGTATACCTTTATGGATCGCGGAGACCGCAGCATCACTCTTCGTCCAGAAGGAACCGCAAGCGTCGTACGGGCCTTCTTAGAGAATGGATTGGAAAAGAAAAGCCCCGGCGTGACAAAACTATGGTATTTCGCCCCGATGTTTCGTTATGAACGCAAACAAAAAGGCCGGTTTCGCCAACACGTGCAATACGGCTGCGAAGTATTCGGCTCCCCCGGCCCGGAGATCGATGTTGAACTCTTGGTCATGCTGCACCGCTTTTATCAAAGCCTGGGATTGGATGAACTGATCCTTAAAATAAATAGTATCGGTACTTCCGAGTGCAGGGCCATACACAAAGTAAAATTTGTCGACTTTATTCAGCCCAAATTGGATCAATTTTGTGGTGATTGTCATACGCGATTCAATACCAACCCTTTGCGTATGTTTGATTGCAAGAATGAATCGTGCCAAGAATTGCTGAAAGAGGCGCCGAAATTATACGACAGTTTAAACGAAGAATCCATAGAGCATTTTCATCAAGTCAAATCCGGTCTTGATGATTTATCAATCGTGTATGAAGTGGATCCCTATTTGGTTCGTGGATTGGACTATTATACTAAAACCGCCTTCGAAATGATGTACACACCATTGGGCTCTCAAGGCGTGCTTCTAGGCGGCGGCCGTTACGACGGTTTGGTCGAGTATTTGGGGGGGAATCCCGTTCCGGGAATCGGTTTTGGTGCGGGCATGGAACGTCTTGTACTCATATTGCAAGAAACCGGTAAGATACCGGAATTGCAAAGCGGGCTTGATGTGTTTATTGTTGCTGCCGGCGATACGGAAAGCAGGGAAGCGCTCAATCTAATCACCACTCTCCGCCAAGCCGGACTTCGTTGTGACCGTGATTACATGGGAAAAAGCTTTCGCAAACAAATGCAGATGGCGAATAAATTACAAGCCGGCTTTGTGATTATCATCGGTTCGGAAGAAATTGAAAAGCAAGAATTAACCGTAAAGTCAATGCGGGATGGACAAAACCAAACATTCCCTTGGACTGGCTCGTTGGTAGAATTGATCCAACATATCAAAAATAAACCGGAATAATTCAACAAGAGAGGTTTCGCAATTGGTAGTCGGCGTCTGGTAATTTGAGTCCAATAAAAAGGAATCCGTTTTAGGCCGAAATTCTTTCTATCAAATACTTAAGGTCTATCGTCTCTTCCCTTTGGTCTACTCTCCGTAAGGAATAATCTTGAATCTGCGGTGCTCCACGTTTTTTTAACCGCGAATACACGCAAATTCACGCGGATAACAACGCGGCCATTTCCAGTTCATAAAGTTGAATATAGTTATTCTACTAACTCATGTTACGCACTATGCTATGCACGTTTTTCTAATCGTTCGCTGAAACTATCGCCCTCGCCCACCGGGAGAGGGACGGGGTGAGGGTTCGGGAGGAATAAATCTCTAATGACGCTACTGCGTCAGAGGGAGCCATCGCCCTCATCTCTTATCTTCTCCCAATGGGAGAAGACGATAGACACTGCGTTTGACTTGGAATAGTTGGCTCACAACATAAACCATTTTCAAGCAATCGTTAAGCATTGATTGTGTAACATCAGCTACTAATTGAAACGGTTTTATACCAAGATGCATATAACAAAGTGAGTTATCTTTCACGCAACCATACGGGATAATGAAACTGTAAGGTGGGCTCAAAACGAAGCGTAGCCCATCATGACTATCTCTGATCACTTGATTTTAACCAACATTCTTATTGCAATTTGGTATGATGCAGAGGTTATTTAGGATTGTCGGATAAGAAATGTGCTAAGTCCTTCTTTTCGTAGAGGCTTATCGCTGCTCCTATTTTACAATCCAATATGGAAACAGTATTACGCCACTCCTTGTTCTTTAAGCATGCAGCATTTTTTGTATTTTTTGCCGCTGCCGCAGGGGCAGGGGTCGTTGCGGCCGATCTTTTGCTGGCGGTTCACAACCTGGGCTGGTTTTTGGGGGCGCTGCTGCTGCTGTTGCCCTCCACCAACTTCTTCACGGCCATAGGTGAGGTTCTTGGGTTGCTGTTCCTGCCGGACATGCTGGGGCGGTTCTCTGCGCTCTACCTCAACGTGGAACCAATGCTGTACGCTTTGCTTTTGCACGCCGGCATACATTTCTTCAAAGGCCGCAAAGCCTTCGCGCTGGTATTCCTGCAACGGATCTTTTTGACCATACGCGCGAAAGCCAACCGAACTTTTAAGATGGTCCATGCTATAAAGGTGCTCTTTCCATTTGGCATCTACCGTGCGCAGCATAATCATCGACATCAGGTAGTTGGAGAGATCGTCGCCGAATTTTTCCATCCGCTGATTCATGACTTCATCCACTTTGGCGCGGATACGGGCGTAGATTTCTTCTTCTTTCATATTGGGTTCGATTCCCAGCATTTCGAACGGATCGGTGCCTTCTGGAGTGTGGATGTTGAAGTATTTCAACAATAAATTGGCGAACTGTTCACCTTCCCACGTATCGGCGTCACGGGTGTCACCGATGCTCACTTCAATGATGCCGCCGATGACGTTTTCGATCATCTCATCCATGTGTTCCTGCGGCTTTTCACCTTCCAGCAGCGAACGGCGGATTTTGTAGATGACCTCACGCTGTTTGTTCATCACATCGTCATATTTGAGGATGTGTTTCCGCATGTCGAAATGATGGGCTTCGACTTTCTTTTGAGCGTTTTCGACCGCCCGGCTGACCATGCCGTGTTCAATGGCTTCGCCTTCTTCCATGCCAAAGCGTTCGGCAAGGGCTTTGATGCGTTCGCCGCCGAAGATGCGCATTAAGTCGTCTTCCAACGAAAGGAAAAAGCGGGAAGAACCGGGGTCACCCTGGCGTCCCGAACGGCCGCGCAGCTGGTTGTCGATGCGGCGGCTTTCGTGACGTTCGGTGCCAAGAATATGCAGCCCGCCGACTTCTTTCACGCCTTCGCCAAGTTTGATGTCGGTCCCGCGTCCCGCCATGTTGGTCGCGATCGTGACGGCGCCTTTTTGACCGGCGTTGGCGACTATCTCCGCTTCCTTTTCGTGGTGCTTGGCGTTTAAAACATGATGCTTGATGTCCTTTTTCTTCAGTAGGCTGGAAAGTTTTTCTGACTTCTCGATCGAGACGGTCCCCACCAAAATGGGTTGGCCTTTTTGATTCAATTCCTCAATCTCATTCCCGATGGCGTCAAATTTTTCCCGTTCGGTTTTGTAGATGGCATCGGGATAGTTGAGACGGGCCAGGGGGCGGTTTGGCGGAATCTCTACCACATCAAGTTTGTAGATTTCCATAAACTCATTGGCCTCGGTTACCGCGGTTCCGGTCATCCCTGCCAAGATATCATAAAGGCGGAAGTAGTTTTGGAATGTGATGGAGGCGTAAGTTTGCGATTCCCGCTGAATCTTCAACCCTTCTTTCGCTTCGAGCGCTTGATGCAGGCCGTCGCTATAACGGCGGCCGGGCATCTTGCGTCCGGTGAATTCATCCACGATGATCACTTCACCATCCTCGACCATGTACCGGTCGTCCTTCTTAAAGAGATGGTGGGCGCGCAAGGCCTGTTGGACGTGATGGATCATATCGATGTTGTGCTCATCATAAATATTAATGTTCATGATGCGTTGCACTTCATCGCTCCCTTCATCGGTCAGGGTGACGATTTGGTCTTTTTCATCTACCGTGAAGTGCTCTTCTTTTTTCAGTTTCCGCACCACGGCATCAACTTCGTAATATTTTTCTGTAGACTGCTCGGCCGGGCCGGAGATGATCAAAGGGGTTCGGGCCTCGTCGATGAGAATACTATCGACCTCATCCACAATCCCGAAATGCAAATGGCGCTGCACACAGTGTTCTTTAGAAACTGCCATGTTATCGCGGAGATAGTCAAAACCATATTCATTGTTGGTACCATAGGTGATGTCACAGGCATAGGCTTCGCGCCGGACTTCGGGAGGGAGGTCTGACTGAATGACACCGACCGACATTCCCAAGAACTCATAAAGCGGCCCCATCCATTCGTGGTCCCGGCGGGCAAGATAGTCGTTCACTGTAACAATATGAACACCTTTGCCTTCAAGCGCGCGAAGATAGGCTGCCAATGTCGCGACCAGCGTCTTTCCTTCCCCTGTCATCATCTCGGCGATCTTGCCTTCCATCAGCACCATTCCGCCAATCAGCTGGACATCATAATGACGCATAGCAAGGACCCGTGTGCCGGCTTCGCGGACAACCGAAAAGGCCTCTGGTACCAATTCGAGGATGTCTTCCCCATTATTCAGCCGTTGACGAAACTCGGCTGTTTGGGCTTTCAGTTCCGCGTCGGTTAAATTTTTCGCCCATTCTTCTTTTTCGTTAATCGCATCCACCCAAGGACGGTATTTTTTCATGTCCCGTTCCTGCTTGGTGCCGAACACCTTTCTTAGAACGGTTCCGACCATATTAACCATGATTTCCTCCGGGTATTGCTTTCGAATTAAACTCTCCGCTTGGTTTCCAAAATAGGATATAATCCCTTGATTGTCTTGCGGTTTTATGTATTCTTTTGGTTAAATTTTAAACCAACTATTTAACGTCTATTTTGGTGAAGCAATAGTTTAATAGAAAAAGTTGCGATCACCATAGGTTCAAACGGTTTGCCGAAATAAAAGTGAGCCAAAAAAGTGATTTGACTTTGCTAACCGATCCAGTAAAATTATGCTGGGCAATGAGACCTTATATAATGAGACCTTATATACAGATACGACGATACCTATGAGAACTTTATTTCACAAGAAAATCCATTCAGTTTATCTTTCTTCCGGCATTTTGGCAAAGAAATCCGGCAGCAAGCGTTACACTGCTATCTGATTTGCCCCGCTCATCCCTTCATTCTAACAACAAAAACACTCAGGGGGTTAAACTCGTACAAGAAGTAACATGTTTAAAAGAAAAATTGTCTGATTTGACCGTAGCAATAACTTTTAGGCAACATGCTAGACAACATTATGATATTTCATATAATAGTCAGGCTCCAAACAGAACCGTAACAAAAGCCGGATTTCTGTTTTGAATATTTGATGCGGTGAATATTTGTGCGAAGCAAGGCCAGAAAGTCTGATTGATCTTTAACTTAGGTGATGATTATGCGTAACGTAAACAACATGCCCGCCCGCTTTGGATTGTATGATCCGGCATTTGAACACGACAGTTGCGGCGTTGGATTTGTCGCGAATATCGATGGGCGGAAGTCTCACAATATTATTGTGCAGGGGTTGGAAGTGTTGGAACGCCTGGCACACCGCGGCGCTTGCGGCTGTGACCCCAATACCGGAGACGGCGCGGGGATTATGCTGCAAATGCCGGATGAATTTTTGCGCCACGCCAGCGACAGCCTCCCTTTTGAAATGCCTCCATTTGGTGAGTATGCCGTGGGAAATATCTTTTTGGATAAAGACCCTGCCAAAAGAGAATGGGCGGAAAAACGCTTGGAACAGATTGTCAAAGAAGAAGGCCAAACGGTGTTGGGCTGGAGAGAGGTTCCCGTTAACAATTCCGTTATCGGGTATGTGGCAAAATCCACCGAACCCATCATCAAGCAAATTTATATTCAACGTGGAGAGAACTGCATTAATGCAGACGCGTTTGAACGGAAATTATATGTCATCCGTAAAATCGCGTATAACACCATCGTACGAAACCCCGATTACCAAGGGTACTTCTATGTCCCCAGTCTTTCCTATAAAACCCTGAACTACAAAGGACAATTAACCGCCCATCAGGTGATTCAGTATTTCCCCGATTTGAGCGATCCAAATATGGTCAGCGGGTTGGCAATGGTGCATTCACGCTACAGCACCAATACCTTTCCGACTTGGGATTTGGGGCAGCCCTTCCGCTATTTGGCGCACAACGGTGAGATCAACACCGTGCAGGGAAACACCAATTGGATGCACGCGCGTGAATCGCTGATGAAATCGGATTTGTTCGGCGAGGATATCAAGAAACTGTTTCCGATTAGTTTGCATGGTGCGAGTGACTCGGCCGTGATTGACAACGCGCTTGAGTTATTGACGCTGGGCGGACGATCGTTGGAACACGCCATTCTGATGCTGATTCCCGAAGCCTGGAGCGGCCATGAAAGCATGAGCCAAGAAAAGAAAGACTTCTATGAATATCATTCGTGCCTGATGGAACCGTGGGACGGCCCGGCCTCAATCGCGTTTTCGGACGGGATCCGGATTGGAGCCCTACTCGACCGTAATGGTTTACGTCCATCACGCTATACGGTAACAAAAGATGGTTTCGTGGTAATGGCATCGGAAACCGGTGTGCTGAATATTGCCCCTGAAAATGTTGAATCCAAAGGGCGTTTGCAGCCGGGACGGATGTTCTTGATTGATACCGAACAAAACCGCATTATCAATGATGAAGAAATTAAACACAGTTTGGCGGCACGCAAACCCTACGGCGAATGGCTGAAACAAAACCGGGTTTGCATTGTCGATTTGCCGGATGTTCCCTATAAAGGAAGCAACAACGGTGATGAAGACCTGCCATTGCTGAAAAAACAACAAACCTTTGGTTATACCGATGAAGACTTGAAGTTCTTGATCCAGCCGATGGCAATAGACGGGAAAGAGCCGGTTGGTTCGATGGGGAACGACACGCCTTTGGCCGTGCTCTCCGACCGCGAGCAATTGCTGTTTAACTATTTTAAACAACGCTTTGCGCAAGTAACCAATCCGCCGATCGATCCGATTCGGGAAGAATTGGTGATGTCGCTGGAAACGTATGTGGGTTCGGAAGGCAATGTCCTGGATGAAACGCCCGATCAATGCCACATGCTGAAACTGGAACAGCCCATCCTCACCAATGAAGTGATGGAAAAACTGCGCACCGTGAATTCAGGGAAACTCAATACCATAAAACTCGACGCCACTTTTCCGGTCGCGGAAGGCGATGCGGGCTTACAAAACGCCATGGAGCGTTTATGCAATGAAGCCCATCAAGCAATAGAAGACGGTGTGAATATCATCATCTTAAGCGATAAAAATATCAGCGAGAAACGCGCTCCGGTACCGAGTTTGTTGATGTGTTCGGGTGTTCACCATCATTTGGTACGCGAAGGGACCCGTACCCGTGCCGGATTGGTTATCGAAACCGGAGAAGCGCGCGAAGTGATGCACTTTGCCCTCTTGGTCGGATACGGCGCCGGTGCGGTGAACCCGTATGTCGCGCTGGATACCGTTATTGATCTTTGCAAAGACGGCGAATTGGGTGAAATTCAAGACGAAAAAACCGCGGTCAAGAATTATATTGAAGCGGTGAATAAGGGGCTGTTGAAAGTCTTCTCCAAAATGGGGATTTCAACCCTTCAGAGCTACCGCGGCGCCCAGATCTTTGAAGCGATCGGTTTGGGCAAACAGATCATCGATCAATACTTTACGGGTACAACATCCCGAATTGGCGGGATTGAGATTGATGTGGTCGCGCAAGAAACACTGTTCCGCCATGAGTTCGCGTTCCCCAACTACGCGCAGGATAACGATGATTTGATGATCGGCGGTTATTATCACTGGCGGCGCGACGGCGAACACCACATGGTCAACCCACAAATGGTGGCGAAGTTGCAGCACGCCGTGCATATCAATAGCTATGACGTGTTCAAAGAATATTCCACGATCGTAAATGATGAGAACCGTAAACATTCTACTTTACGCGGTTTAATGGATTTCAAGTGGGCTGACCAACCGATTCCCATAGAGGAAGTGGAACCGGTCATCGAGATTGTCAAACGCTTTGTAACCGGGGCGATATCGTTTGGCGCTATCAGCAAAGAAGCACACGAAAACTTAGCGATTGCTATGAACCGTCTTGGGGGAAAGAGTAATACTGGTGAAGGCGGTGAAGACCCGGAACGCTTTATCCCCTTACCCAATGGTGACAGCAAACGCAGCGCGATTAAACAAGTGGCATCTGGCCGGTTTGGTGTCACGAATGAATACTTGACAAACGCGGATGAATTGCAAATAAAAATGGCACAGGGTGCCAAGCCTGGAGAAGGCGGTCAATTGCCCGGCCATAAAGTTGACCGGGTTATCGCAAAAGTACGCCACTCTACCCCAGGAGTAACGCTGATTTCTCCACCACCACACCATGATATTTACTCGATTGAGGATTTGGCTCAGTTAATCCATGACCTAAAGAACTCTAACCCAAAAGCAAGAATATCAGTGAAGTTAGTTTCAGAAATTGGTGTGGGTACGGTTGCCGCAGGAGTTTCAAAAGGGCATTCGGATCACGTGCTCATCAGCGGCGATTCTGGCGGTACCGGAGCTTCTCCGTTATCTTCAATTAAACACGCCGGTTTGCCTTGGGAACTTGGTTTAGCCGAGACGCAGCAAACTCTGGTTTTGAACGACCTTCGCGACCGCATCATTGTGCAGACGGACGGCCAGTTGAAAACCGGACGCGACGTTGCGGTTGCCGCTCTACTTGGCGCGGAAGAAATGGGATTTTCAACCGCGGCTTTGGTTGCCAGCGGATGCATTATGATGCGGAAATGCCATCTCAACACCTGCCCGGTCGGTATTGCGACACAAAAGCCGGAACTACGCAAAAAATTTGCGGGTAAGCCGGAAGATGTCATCAATTTCTTTATGTTTATTGCCGAAGAAGTCCGCGAAATTATGGCAAAATTAGGGATTCGTAAGATGGACGACATGATCGGCCATTCGGAATTACTCATCCCAAAACCGGACCCGAATCACTGGAAAGCAAAATATGTTGACTTCTCCATGATTCTTGCAAAGCCCGACGTGAATCATGGTATTCGATGCACCAAACAGCAAGATCATGGACTGGATAAAGCCTTGGATAACACAGAACTGCTATCCCGTTGCAAGGACGCAATTGAGAACCAAACCCCGACTGAGTTTTCTATTCCAATCGGCAACGTAAACCGGACGGTTGGGACGATCTTAAGCCATGAGATCACCAAAAAACACGGAATTCACGGTCTGCCGCCGGAAACGATAAAAATTCATTTCACCGGTTCGGCCGGGCAGAGTGTGGGCGCCTTTATGGCGAATGGTATCCGTATGACGATTGAAGGCGACGCCAACGATTATACCGGAAAAGGGATGACGGGGGGCAAGATTATCATTTATCCACCGAAAGCATCCACGTTTAAGGCGGAAGAGAACATCATCATCGGTAACGTTGCGCTGTATGGAGCGACCGGCGGTGAATGCTACTTTAGAGGAGTTGCCGGAGAGCGCTTCTGTGTGCGCAATAGCGGCGCCTGGGCGGTTGTGGAAGGCATTGGCGACCACGGCTGTGAGTATATGACAGGTGGACGCGCGGTAATTATCGGGCCGACTGGCAGAAACTTTGCCGCCGGAATGAGCGGCGGAATCGCGTATGTACTGGATGAAGACGGTACATTCGAGATCAACTGCAACAAAGGCATGGTTGAGCTAGACCCAATCGACGCGGAAGCCGAAGAAGAACTGAAAACCATGCTGCAGCGCCATTTGGACTATACCGAAAGCGTAGTAGCGAAAAGAATTCTGGATAACTGGAGTGATTATTTGCCTAAATTCATTAAAGTTATGCCAATTGACTACAAGCGCTATCTGAAAGAAATCGCTGCCGAAGAAGTGAAACCGGCCGAGAGCAAAACATTAGAACTGCAAGGGGCAACAAATGGGTAAGACCACTGGATTTATAGAATACGAACGCAAAACCGCTGACTACGAACCGGTTGAATCTCGCTTAAAGCATTATAAAGAGTTCACAAAACCAGCGGATGATGAAATGCTGAAAATTCAGGGCGCGCGCTGCATGGATTGTGGTGTGCCGACCTGCCATTGGGGATGCCCCTTGGGCAATTTGATCCCCGATTGGAACGATTTGGTCTACCACAGCGATTGGAAAGAAGCCATCCGCCGTTTGCACAAAACCAACAACTTTCCGGAATTTACCGGACGGGTATGTCCTGCCCCATGTGAATATTCCTGCACGTTGGCAATTAATGATGATCCTGTGACCATCAAGCAGATTGAGATGAACATCATCGACCGCGCCTTTGCCGAGGGATGGGTGACCCCCCAGCCTCCGAAAAAGTTGACGGGCAAAACAATCGCGATTATCGGTTCCGGCCCGGCGGGATTGGCGGCAGCTCAGCAACTGGCCCGCGTAGGCCATACCGTAACCGTTTATGAAAAAGCAGACCGCATCGGCGGCTTGCTGCGTTACGGCATCCCCGATTTTAAGATGGAGAAATACCACATCGACCGCCGGTTGAAGCAGATGGAAGCGGAAGGGGTTATCTTGAAGACTAATGTGAATGTGGGTGAAGATATTACCGTGGATCAGCTCGATAAAGAATTTGACGCGGTGCTTTTGGCTATGGGTGCCGAACAGCCCCGCAACCTGCCGATTGAAGGCCGCGAGTTGGACGGCATTCACTTCGCCATGGAATTTTTGACCCTGAACAATAAACGCGTTGCCGGGGATGATATTCCTGACGAACAGTTTATTTCAGCGAAGGATAAAAATGTAGTCATCATCGGTGGAGGCGATACCGGGGCGGACTGCTTGGGGACCTCGCACCGCCACGGCGCGAAGCATGTACACCAATTTGAGATCATGCCCCAGCCCCCGGAAGAACGCCCCGCTACCAACCCCTGGCCGTATTGGCCCTTCATTATGCGTTCATCCACTTCGCATGAAGAAGGCGGCGAACGCAATTGGAGCGTTTCGACCAAACGGTTTACCGGAGAGAACGGTAGAGTGAAGAAACTGCAAGCGGTTAAGGTGAAGCCCGGCGACCAGGGCAATCCTTTCGTGGAGGTACCCGGAACCGAGTTTGATCTCGACGCCGATTTAGTTCTGCTGGCGATGGGCTTTACCGGCCCGGTAAAGAAAGGCGTCATCAGCGATTGGGATTTGGAACTCGACCAACGCGGCAACGTGAAGGTGGATGAGGATTATATGACCTCCAAACCCGGCATCTTCGCGGCAGGAGACACCAAACGCGGCGCCTCCCTCGTCGTCTGGGCCATCGAAGAAGGCCGCAAAGCCGCCAAATATATAGACAAATTCCTAATGGGCAAAACCTTCCTGCCGTAGAAATGCAACCACGAATGCACGCTAATACACGCCAATACACGCGAATAATGCAAACCGTAGGGTGGGTCGCGTCTTTCTGACCCACCGCTCACGCC
>CAYVAZ010000017.1:0-29793 GCA_964449065.1 uncultured bacterium | reverse complement strand
CAATATCCTCACTATCCGGGTACAGGCGCTGTAAGCGAAACGGGCAAAGGCAAAGGGGAGGGATATACCCGCAATTTGCCGTTCCCGGCCCATACTCAGCCGCAAATTATTGTGGATGCGGTCAAGGATGCATTGGAAGAAGTGATCCCCGCTTTTCAACCGGATATTCTTATGATTTCCGCCGGGTTTGATGGGCACCGCGATGACCCGCTTGGAAACTGGCTGCTGGAGGAATCTCATTTCGCGCATCTCACCGAAGTGATGATGAAACACGCTGAGGATCATTGCGGGGGGAAATTAATTTCCTGCCTGGAAGGCGGGTATAACTTACAGGCGCTTGCCGGTTCTTGTTTAGCCCATTGCCAAACGCTCGTCGGCGAATAATTTGCCGGACAAAAACGAAGAGGCACGCTGCTGCGTGCCCCCGCGGGTGCTCATAAGTCATACAAACTCAAATACGGTTACTGATTAGACCCCGGACGTTCCATTCCCGGCAAATACAAACTGGTTTGTGCTATGCCGGTCGGGCTGACCTCAAAGGCGTTTTCATAAAGAATTTCAATTTCATCTATATCCGCCAACCGGTTCAACATGGTTTGGTAATACTCATTCCGCTTGACGTTGGGCACGGCACGCTCCAACCGCTCTTGGCTGAGTGGGTCATTAAAATCCAAGGGTTCGCGCGGCGGTTTTTTGTAGCACTGTACCACATAAAATTTATCCCCGTCTCTCACCGGTTCTTCGGTGATTCCGGTTGGGTTTAATTTCATGGCTTCCCGCGCGACCATTTTCGGCAGTTTGTCTGTGTCAAACCCGATTTCACCGATGTCGCCGCCCTCACCGGCAGTACCGCTTTCCGACATGTCTTTGGCCACCTCGGCAAAGTTTTCGCCGGCCAACACGCGTTCGATGGCTTTTTGGGCTTTTTCTTTCGCGGCTTGTTCCGCTTTGTATTTTTCATACATCACGTCTTCAGCATGCTCGGGTACTTTAAACATCATTTCACGAACATAGGCTTTGGATGGGGCCAAAAAGTAATTTTTGTTCTCTTCGTAATAGGCACGCTTTTCTTCTTCGGTGACGGGGTTGGCGTCCATGTAATTGTCAACCATCTTGTTCCACCATACCGAATACACGGATTTGTATTCTTTAAATTTGGTTAGGAGCTTGTAGCGGGGGATATCGGAATAGTTTTTTTCCCAAGCCAGTTTGGCGGCGATGTTGTTGAAGATCACATCGTATTTCAGTTGATCCACCAACCGCTTGTTGTATTCTTCATCGCTTTCGTTTGGATTGCGCGTTAACTTGCGGGTCACCAGTTGTTGATACTTGGCATAATTGATAACATCGCTATAAACCACGGCAATCACATCATTCATATCCGCGTTTTCATCAAAAATCACGCTGGGATTAAATTGCGAAACCGCATCATCCCAATACTCTTCTACAATGCTGCGTTTCCAATCCTCACGTTGTTCCGACTTCAGGCGGTTGGCCAGGGTTAACCGCAATTGCGCGAAGGGACGGTATTGATCGTCGGTGAAGGATTCCAGCTTTAAGATTTCATAGCCGTATTTGGTTGTGATGATGTCACTCACTTCCCCTTGTTCGAGCTCCATCAATGCGTCTTCCAACACCGGGTTGATGGCACGGTCCGGGTCGTGGCCGCGTTTGTTGAACGGCCCCACCACCGCGCCTTTGCGCTCGGAATCGGAGTACATACGGGCTATCTCGACAAAATCCGATCCGCTTTTGATGAGTTCCAATGCCGCCTTGGCCCTGTCATCCGCTTTTTTTTGTTCTTCTTCCGGCATATCAACGGTGCGGATGAAAATATGGCGGAAGGTAAATTTGGCGGGTTGAAAGTATTTCTCTTTTTCTTCTTCATACAACGCGCGCAGGGCATCTTCGTCTTCTTCATACTGTGTGGTGAATTGATGATAGGTGTAGAACGCCGCCAGATAGCCGTTTTTCATATCCTGCACTTGGCTGAGATATTCCGGCGTTTGGCCATATCCCTGTTCCATCGCCAGGTTGTAGATGCCAAATTCAAAGATCAAATTTTGCAGCGCATTCATCATCTGCTCTTTGCGCTCTTCATCTTCATAGTTATCGATCTCTTTTAACATGCGGTCTTGAAAAAAGAAAAACTCACCCAACCCGATTTCAATATCCCCATATTTCGCGAACGGCGTATCAAATGGAATCCCCCCGGCGGGTGAAGACCCGGGTTGGCTTTGCGCGCTTTGCGGTTGGGAAGCCCCAATCAGAAATCCTACAAAAACGTATGGCATTAATTTGTACATCGATCATCCTCCTGGTGTTGTACGATTGAACCAAGTGCAACGGTTCACCATGCAAAATGTTACGATAAAACCCGGTAATTCAACAATGGCTGTCTGCCCTTTTCCCACGCCATCGCTCTGTGCTACCCTATTCGAAACGGGTCACCGTTTTTCATTCAACAAGCGGTGAATTATAGTGCAATCTGATTTTTAACAAAGCAATACGAGGTGAGGAATGAGTGGAAATCCAACAGAACATGCAACAACAATTGAAGCGTATCTCAGCGAAGAACGGGGGTTTGAGCCTCCGGCGGAATTTAAAGAACAGGCGGTTGTATCGGACAATTCATTATACGAATTGGCGGAAAAAGACCGGATCGCCTTTTGGGAACAACAAGCGGAAAACCTGGACTGGTTTCAAAAGTGGAACAAAGCCCTCGAATGGAACCCTCCTTTTTCGAAATGGTTTACCGGCGGGACGTTGAATGCCAGTTACAACTGCCTGGACCGCCATGTATTGGGCGGATTAAAAAATAAAGCCGCCATTATTTGGGAAGGCGAACCGGAGGATACCCGTACTTTTACCTATTGGGATTTGTACCGCGATGTCAACAAATTCGCGAACTGCCTCAAAAAACTGGGAGTCAAAAAAGGCGACCGGGTGGCCATGTATATGCCGATGGTACCTGAATTGGTGATTGCCATGCTGGCGTGCGCCCGTATCGGCGCGGTGCATTCGGTTGTGTTTGGCGGATTCAGCCCGGAAGCCCTGCGCGACCGCATCAACGATTCGGAATGCAAAGTGCTGATCACCGCGGATGGCGGCTACCGGCGCGGTACGATTTTGCCCTTGAAGCATGATGCTGACATCGCGTTGCGGGATACTCCATCGATTGAGCACGTGATTATTGTAAAACGCAATGATCACCCCTTGCCTCTTCACGTGGTTGAAGGCCGGGACCATTGGTATCACCGTATGATGCAGGATGCTGAACCCTATTGCGAGCCGGAACCGATGGACGCCGAAGACCTGCTCTTCATCCTCTATACCTCCGGAACCACCGGTAAGCCGAAAGGGATTATGCACACCACCGGCGGGTACATGACCGGCTGCCACTACACCACAAAGTATGTGTTTGACCTGAAACCGGATGATGTGTATTGGTGCACCGCCGATTGCGGTTGGATCACCGGACACAGTTACATTACCTACGGCCCCATGTCGAACGGCGCGACGCAAATTATGTATGAAGGGGCCCCCAACTGGCCGGATAAAGACCGGTTATGGGCAATATGCGAGAAATACGCGGTTTCGGTTTTCTATACCGCGCCGACCGCGATTCGCGCGTTTATGAAGTGGGGAGACGATCTGCCCAAAAAACACGACCTCAGTTCATTACGCTTGTTAGGCAGTGTGGGCGAACCGATCAACCCCGAAGCCTGGATGTGGTATCACGATGTCATCGGCAACGGTACCTGCCCGATTGTGGATACCTGGTGGCAGACCGAAACCGGCAGCATCATGGCCAGCCCGCTGCCGGGCGTGACCAAACTGGTCCCCGGTTCGTGCAACAAGCCGCTGCCGGGAGTTGAGATGGATATCCTTACCGAAGAAGGCGAGCATGTGGATGTCGGCGGCGGATACCTGGTCATCCAATCGCCTTGGCCATCCATGCTGCGCGGAATTTACGGCGATGAAGAACGCTACAAGGAGACCTATTGGAGCAAATACAAAGACACCTACTTCGCCGGAGACGGTGCCAAACGCGATGAACACGGCAACATTTGGGTGCTGGGACGCGTGGATGACGTGATGAACGTATCCGGCCACCGGATATCGACGATGGAAGTGGAAAGCGCGTTGGTTGACCACAAAGCGGTAACGGAATCGGCGGTGGTTGGGATCCCGCATGAGGTGAAAGGACAGGCGATTGCCGCGTTTGTCACCCTGAAAGACGGGTATGAGATGACCGAAAAAATGCGTGACGATTTAATCAAGCATGTCGCGCAAAAGATCGGGGCGATTGCCAAGCCGGATAAGATCATCTACTCGGCCGATTTGCCCAAAACCCGCAGCGGGAAGATCATGCGCCGCCTGCTGCGCGACATCGCCGAAGGCAAAGCCTTGGGAGACACCACCACCCTGGCGGATGCCTCAGTCGTTGAAAAGCTTAAGGCTACGTATGAGGAGAAGTGAAATACATATTCGTCAGTTTAAACACTAATATGAATAATTGATGATTTTGCGAATGATGAATTGAGTAAATAATATGAAATTGGAATTCTTGAAACTAAAGAATTTTAAATCGTTTCAGCATATTGAAATGCGTGATATTCCGAATTTTTGTGTCGTGGTAGGCGCTAATGGAACGGGTAAGTCTACATTATTTAATGTTTTTGGATTTCTTCGGAATATATTTAAAGGTGATATTCATTCCGCTTTAGCAAAGATTGGAGGCAGTAAAGGGATACAAGAGGTGCGAAGCCGTGGATCAGATGGTGATATTGAGATTGAATTGAAATTTAGAGTTGAACCAACTAAGCCTTTGATTAGCTATTCCATTGCAATAGGAGAAGATAAACACGGTTCTCCTATCATCAAAAAAGAACTCATGCAATACCACGGAGATAATTTTGAAAAACCCTGGAATCTTTTAGATTTTATCAACGGCAAAGGAATAGTGGTTTCAAACGGGTTTGAATCGGTTGAGGATGAAAGCCAACTGGAACGTGAAGAACAAACGTTGAAATCCCCCAACATACTTGCTATCAAAGGCTTGGCGCAGTTTGAACGGTTCCCTGCTATTGTGGCGTTGGGGAATTTGATTGAGAATTGGCATGTTTCTGATTTTCACATTCAGAGCGCCCGTCCCGAACAGGAAGCCGGATATGCAGAGCATTTGTCTACAGAAGGTGAAAACCTGTCGCTGGTTACACAATTTTTGTATGAACGCCACCGCGATACGTTTGACGATATTTTAAAACAACTGTCGAAACGCATTCCCGGTATCTCTAAGGTTGATGTAAAAACAACCGAAGAAGGAAGAGTCTTGCTAAGGTTTCAGGATGGTTCGTTTGAAGATCCATTTCTTGCCCGGTATGTTTCGGATGGCACGATAAAAATGTTAGCATACTTAATATTGTTGTATGACCCAAACCCCCACCCGCTTCTATGTGTCGAAGAACCGGAAAACCAATTGTACCCAAAACTTTTATTGGAATTGGCGGAAGAATTTAGAAGCTACGCGAATCGTAGCTGTCAAGTTTTTGTTTCAACTCATTCACCGGATTTTCTGAATGCGGTTGAGTTGGATGAACTTTTTTGGTTAACAAAAGGGAATGATGGTTACACGAAAATTAAGCGTGCACGCGACGATGAACAAATCAAAGCCTATATGGAGGAAGGAGATAAATTAGGGTATTTGTGGAAACAAGGCTTTTTGGAGGGGATCGATCCACAATGAAGACGCTGGTGTTTCTTCTTGAAGAACCCTCCGCTGGAGAAATGCTCAAGGGGTTGGTACCGAGATTGATTCCGCACGAGCAATTCTCTATCCGGTTCATTCCTTTCGAAGGAAAACAAGATTTAGAAAAACAACTCAAGATCAAGATACGGGGTTGGAAGACTCCGAATACACGGTTTGTGATACTCCGGGATCAAGATGCCTGCGATTGCAAAGAAGTAAAACAAAATTTGTTTTATCTTTGTCAGGAAGCAAACCGCAGCGACACTCTGATTCGTATTGCTTGCACGGAATTAGAAAGTTGGTATCTTGGGGATTTGTCCGCTGTTGAGAGAGCCTTTGAAATCAAGAACTTAGCCACAAAACAACAAAAGAGTAAATACCGGAATCCTGATAAGATCAAAAACCCTGTACACGAAATAGAGCAACTGACGAATGCCCAATATCAAAAGATTAACGGGTCCAGAAGAATCGGTCCATTGCTCAATATTCAAAACAATTGTTCACCAAGCTTTAATACATTTATTTCCGGTATAAAAAAGTGATTCAAGAACAATCGGTATAATATTAAGACTATACGCATTTCATTACTTCTTTGATTCAACATACTCTTGCAAAGCGGACGCGATGCCTTCTTTCACGTTTTTGAAGTGCCTTTGAAAATAATTTACAACTTCATGATCCAAATTAAGTTCTATCGGAATTTTGCCATTGTTCCCCGCCGGAACATATACGGCCCTTTCCCAAAAATCCTCCGGCAATTCCTCCGCGTCCGGGTCTTCTTGGATGGCCTTATCGATATCTTCATCGGTCAGAGAGTTCACTTTCTCCCAATCGGTGCCGGTTGGCTCACCAGCTGCCATTTGCCTTAATATTTCTTCTTCTGTAAATCTAACGATACGCTCTTCGCTCACGATTCTTTGCCTTTCTTACAGAAATAATTCGGTAAATATTTCCTCTTTTTGTGAAAACTACAGAAATAAATTCTTCTTCATATTTTCCAACTGCGACCCATCTTTCTTCATCATTTCTAGGTGATTGGATTTCATGAAACTTTCTACTCGCAAGAATTCTTGCGCCAACCCTGAATGAATATCCATGCTTTTGAATATTACTTTGATTCTTCTTATCATCCCATTCAAATTTCATTATAGTGTCAATATCAATATAGTCATCCGTGTTTTTTACAACTGTTTTTACAATGAAGCCAGCCGGTTCGCGAGCCACGATTCAACCAGGGCGGTGAAGATGGTCAGCATCAGCAGCAGGTAGCGCAAATCCAGGCCGCCGTAGATGGTGTTGAGTTGGTTGGCGGCGTCTTCGGGTTGGGCGAATTGGATGCCGTAGTTTTCATTGAGCGATTGTTTGTCTTCGTCGGTTAAGACTGTCAGGTTTGATTCCCAGCGGGGTTGCGGCGGTTCAAAGTCAAATTCCATCTTGGAGCGAACGGATTGTTTGGCACTTTCCCAAATCAGGGATGGCAGGATGGGCGACCACACGTTATCCGCGCCGGCTTGCAGGTCCGCGTTTACCAGCCACAGCGTGCCTTTGCCGATTTGCGCTTCGGTGATGAGATGATACTCCGAATCGCCGGATTGATAGGTCACAACCGGCTTCACTTGTTCCGCGTTCATTCTGCCGTGCACCGGGGGCTTCCAGGCATCCCACATGCCCGTTTCCCAGGCTTGCAACGCATTGGAAATATCGCCTCCACCGGAAATGGCGAGATTGCGGAAGTCATCTATTTCGGTATTGTCAGCCCAAGTCCAGCCCAGTTCTTCCAACAGGTTGTTCCACGCGGTGTTGGAATTCTCACCCACGCCGGTAAAGACCAACAAATTGCCGCCGTTCTTCACATATTCGATGGTTTTCATGGTATCGCCCGCTGCCCACCAGGGGACAAACCGGCCGGCCAACAACGCCATACTCATATCATTGGTAAAGACAAAGTTCGGCGGCGACATTGGGGCAACTTCCACATTATCCGACAATGCCGCCGTTAAAAAGCGGAGTTCAACCGGGGGAAGGGCGGCATCATACCCCACGCCAAATTGTACTTGACCCACGATAGGCATGTTCAGTTCCTGGCGGTTATCAACTTGCAGTGTGTCTCCTGTATCGAGCTCCAACATGAGGTGAAAAAGGGTTGCGTTTTCAGGTGAATTATCACGCGCAAAGAATGCCGATGGATCCAAATCGAAATGGAATGGAATGGTTGATTCGTTTTCGTTGCCGATTGTGAATTGCACGGATTGGCTGTAAATACTTTTGCCGGAATCTTTATCGTATACCGAAAGGGTGCCGGATTGGTTGGCATTCAGCCCGCTTACTCTTCCGGCAACCGATTCCGATATGGCGATTCCCCAGGGTGGGGAAGTCCATTCATTCACTTCAATCCAAGTGTTCTGCGCGCCCGGTTCGCCGATGGAAATTACCAATAGCGGCGGCAGGTTCGATGGAATTTCCGTTTCAAGGAGTTCTGCCCACGGTTTCCGCTGGCCGTCGGTGATGAGGATCAAGCGCGTTTCTTCGTCATACGAATCCTGCAATACAGAAAGCAACTCATTCACGGATGAGCCGGACCGCGAAGACATGCGTTCATACATTTCTTTGAGGTCACTGAAAGACAATGTTGGCGCTTCGTTGGCGCGGATTGCCTCCAGCGTCTCCCGGTTCCACCACAGCCATGAGGTGTTAAAGCCGGATAGATTGCTATCCACACGTTCGGCGGTACGCAGCGAGCGGTTCCACCAGGATGATTCGCCTTCGCCATAGCCCATGCTGTAGGAAGAATCCACAATCACCACGGAAGACTGCACAGAAGACGCAACCGGTAAAAATGAAAGGTAGGATCGGGCGGCGGGTGTTTCCGGATTCCACTTCGGGCCGGATAAGGCCAGCAATAAAAGCAGCAGCAGCAGGGTACGCAAAATCAGCAACAGCAGTTCCTGCAATCGTGGATTGATGAGGTCTTTCTCTTCCGACTCCATCAACAAGTGAATGAGCGCGAAATGGACTTTTTGGATGCGTTCTTCTTGCCGTCTGCGGAAAATCCAGGGAAGTAGAAGAATGGGGAACGCCCAGAGCAAAAACGGATTGGTGAAAGTAAACATATAAATTTAAACTCGTACGTACGTAGTGAATTTGTGTATAAGCGGTTCAAACCACTGACCGGAAGCAACAATTATCGGAATACACAAGAATCCTCTATTATGCTTCGATTTAATGAGGCTGGAAGGTACAAAGGGATTCAGGTAGAATGTCCTTTCTTCCGCTGTTCATGCGGCATAACCAATACCCGATTAGGTTCGCAAAACGATGTTGCCAAAAATACGTTTGGATTGTACTTCTGGCTCGGCGGGAGCCTTGCCCTCCCAATCTAACCTGATATTATGACCCGGTCACAGTACTAGGGAGGATTGATAGACTGTTAGTGCACTTCAAATCTCATTGCTTCTCTGTATCTCTTTTTACGGAGAGAGATGACATGCACCCAGGGCTTCTGGGTTCTATGGCACAAAGCGGTCAAACAGCCGTTCAACTTCTTCATTGGCGGGATCAATTTGTGAGGCTATTCTTAACGCCTCTATGGCTGCACCGCGGTTTCCGTTGAGCCATTCAACTTTGGCGATTGCAATATGGGTTTGTACGTCATAAGGCTCTAATTCAAGCGCATTCTCAAGAATTTTTAACGCAATCCCATACTGTTCTTGTTCCGCCATCACGAGGGCAATATTCCGCCGGTATGCGGGGGTGAAGGGATGAATTTCGGCCGCGGTTTGAAAGCGTTTTTGGGCTTCATTCAAATCGCCGCGTTCGAACGAAATGATCCCCAATTGATTCCACGCTTCTGCATTTTTCGGGGTTTCTTTTACCGCTTCTAAAAACTGTTCTTCTGCCGGCATCTTGCTGCCGGACTCCATGAGTTCAATGCCTTGGTTGAATGGTTCATCCGGGCTGCCCGCGCATTGATAAAAACCCGCCGAAACCGCAAGCAAAAAAAAGGAATGTACGATGAGTCTCTTTAGAATCAATTTAAACATATCACTTAACGGTATGGAATTACCGGACACGAAAACTAATCACCCGGTCTTTGCCGGACGCATCGGGATGAATCGCAACCCCTTCAAAGGTAGATGTTTTTCGGCGGACTTCCGTTTTGATCACTGGCATGAGCGTTGGGTCCGCTTCCAGAATAATTAAGCCGCCGCTGTTCATGAGGGGAGGCACATTATCCAAAATATTTTTGTAAAACGTCATTCCGTCCCGGCCGCCGTCCAAGGCAATGTGTGGTTCAAAGTCTTTAATCTGATTCGGCAATTTTGTCACATCGGTGGATTTAATATAGGGGGGGTTGCAGACAAAAATATCAAACGCGGTTGCCAGCGTTGAACGCACCGGCGCAAACAATGAGCCCTCTTTGAGTTCCACATAACTCTCCAAATCGTGTGTTCGAAGGTTGTGCTTGGCAACTTGCAGGGCGGTACTGGAAATATCGGTCGCGACAAATTCACCTTCTTCTAGGTTTAATGCCAACGCAATGATAATCGCACCGCTTCCCGTACCCATATCAAAAATACGGGGAGCCTCCAGCCCATTTTCTTGAATCAGATTCAACGCGACATTTATCACCGCTTCCGTTTCCGGCCGGGGGATAAACACACCGTTCGTTATGCTGAGCGGTATCGAGTAAAATTCAGTATTGCCGGTAATATAGGCAATGGGTTCGTGTTTGCACCGTCTGGCCATTAATCCTTGCAGTTCGGCTTCTTGCATTGAAGTTAAGTCTTGCTCGGCGTGCAGCGGCAATTGGGTACGCGGGATGGTTGCAATATGGGAAACCAGCAGTTCCGCGGAAGCATCCGGGGCTTCAACTTTTTTGGATTCAAACGTGCTTTTACACTGATCGATTGCGTCTTTAATGTTCATGATACCCCTTTGTTGTGGTCTCGGCTGTAATGCAATACTCGTTTACAACGACAATATAACCGAAAATCAAATGAAATAAACAGGATAAACTATTTTTTGTCATCTTAAGTTGAAATAGATTTCCATTCTACGGCTACATACCGATCAATACGGCCATTCTTACCCGGCTGTTTTCAAGTAATCCAACTGTTCTTCCCGAATCAAAGCATCAATCAGTTCATCCAGTTCGCCTTCCATGATTGCTTCCAACCGGTGCAGCGTCAAATTAATCCGGTGATCGCTCACACGGTTTTGCGGATAGTTATATGTCCGGATGCGTTCACTGCGGTCACCCGAACCGACCATCAGTTTGCGTTTCGCGCTTTCTTCCGCGGCTTGTTTGCTTTGTTCCAGTTCCAGCAAGCGGCTGCGCAATACTTTCATCGCTTGCGCGCGGTTTTTATGCTGCGATTTTTCATCCTGGCACGAGACCACCAATCCGCTGGGCAGGTGGGTAACGCGGACCGCCGAATCGGTGGTGTTCACACTCTGGCCGCCGGGGCCGGAAGACCGGTACACATCGATTCGCAAGTCTTCGTTGTTAATTTGAATATCCACCTCTTCCGCTTCGGGCAGAACCGCTACCGTTGCCGCCGAGGTATGAATCCGGCCGCTGGCCTCGGTTGTGGGTACCCGCTGCACCCGGTGCCCGCCGCCTTCAAAGCGCAGTTTGGAATACACATTGTCGCCTTGAATGCTAACGATGATTTCTTTGTAGCCCCCCTGTTCCGATTCGCTGGATGACATAACTTCAACTTTCCAGTTGTTGTTTTCCGCGTAGCGTGAGTACATGCGGAACAAATCACCGGCAAAGATTCCGGCTTCATCCCCGCCGGTGCCGGCGCGTATTTCCATAATGATATTCCGGTCCGCGTATGGATTTTTCGGAACGAGATGCAATTGCAGTCGGTTAATCAGTTCTTGCTCGTTATTTTCTTTGTCATGCAATTCCATCTTGGCGACTTCGGCCAATTCCCGGTCGTCGCCGTACGCCATTTCACGCAAGTCATTCAGCTCGTTGGATAGATGCAGCCATTCGCGGTAATCTTGAATCACCGGCAAGAGTTCGGCGTGCCGTTTACTGAGTTCAGCGAGTTTATTGTGGTCGGCGATGGCACCCGAATCTCCCAATTGTTTTTCGAGGCCCAAAAATTTTTCTTCAATTTGTTTCAGTTTTGCATTCAGTTGTTCGTGTTTCATGGATTCTTCTTTTTAGAGTATATAGTAAGAAATTGTGTACCGATTCCGAAAGTTTGATCCCGTTTGGCAGGAAAAAGCAAGAAAACCCTTGGAAATACAAGATTAAAACATAAATAAACCTTCCATGCCCATTTGCTTTGAGGCATAATAATAAATTGTCTATATTATAGCCACGACGGTTGAAATGGAATCCAACCAACACATCTAACTGAAAAGATAGGAAACATCATGGCAAAAAAACACGTATATTTCTTTGGAGGAAAAAAAGCGGACGGCCGGGCAGACATGAAAAATCTGCTGGGTGGAAAGGGAGCGAACCTGGCGGAAATGAGTTTGATTGGTGTTCCGGTGCCTGCTGGATTCACGATCACAACGGAAGTGTGCAATATCTTCTACGACAAGGGTGGTAAGTATCCCCCGGCAGTGAAGAAAGAGGTCAACGAAAATCTTGCCAAAGTGGAAAAAACGATGGGCATGAAGTTTGGCGACCCAAAAAATCCTCTGCTGCTCTCCATTCGATCGGGCGCGCGTGCCTCGATGCCGGGAATGATGGAAACCGTTTTGAACGTGGGGCTGAATGAAAACACCATCGAAGGCATGATTGAAAAAACCGGCAATCCCCGCTTTGTGTGGGATTCATACCGCCGCCTGATTCAAATGTATTCGGATGTTGTCATGGAAAAAGCGGCCGGTATCGAACCGAAAGACGGACAAGGCATCCGCGCCCAGTTGGAAAAAGAACTGGACAAAGCCAAGAAAAAACACAACACCAAAGTGGACAGCGAACTGCCTGTCGAAACGCTGCAAGATTTGGTGAAAACCTACAAAGCCAAAGTCAAAAAGGTATTAAAGAAAGATTTCCCCGACGATCCGATGGAGCAATTGTGGGGCGCCATCAACGCGGTCTTTAAATCCTGGATGGGCAAACGTGCGATCTCGTACCGCGAAATTGAAGGCATTCCCGGCGAGTGGGGAACCGCGGTAAACGTGCAGGCGATGGTCTTTGGAAATATGGGCGACAGTTCGGCAACCGGTGTCGCGTTTACCCGGAACCCGGCCACCGGTGAAAACGTCTTCTACGGCGAATGGCTGGTAAACGCGCAAGGAGAAGACGTTGTGGCCGGTATCCGCACGCCCAACCCCATAAATAAGGCCGGAAAAACGGCTGGCACAAAGCACTTGAAATCCTTGGAAGAAGCCATGCCGAAAGTATACAAAGAGTTAGACACCATTCAAAAGAAATTGGAAAAGCATTACAAAGACATGCTGGATATAGAGTTTACGATTCAAGAAGGTATCTTGTGGATGTTGCAATGCCGTGTGGGCAAACGCAACGGTCCGGCCGCGGTACGTATAGCTGCGGATATGCTGAAATCCAAACTAATCAACCAAAAAGAAGCCGTCATGCGGGTCACTCCATCTCAGTTAGACGAATTGCTTCACCCGTTGATCGACCCGGCGGCCGAAAAGAAAGCCAAGAAAATTGCCAGCGGCTTGCCGGCCGGTCCCGGCGGTTCTGTGGGTCAAATCGTCTTCTCTTCCGAAGCAGCGGTAGCCCAAGGCAAAGAGAAAAAAGTGATCTTGGTTCGCGAAGAAACCAACCCAGAAGACGTCGAAGGCATGCGTGCCGCTCATTCCATCCTGACCGCCCGCGGTGGGATGACCAGCCACGCCGCCTTGGTGGCCCGCGGGTGGGGCAAATGCTGTATCGTCGGCGCGGATACGCTGGAAATTAACGCCTCGAAGAAAACCATGACCGTGAACGGCAAAACCTACAAAGAAGGCGATTGGCTTTCGTTGAACGGTTCTAGCGGAAACATTTATGAAGGCCAACTGCCGCTGATGGATGCCGGTGAAGGCAACCAATACTTTGATCAATTTATGAAAATTTGCGATTCCGTTCGCCGTTTAAAAGTGCGCGCCAATGCGGAAGCGGCGGAAGACGCCGTGCGCGCGCGGAAATTCGGGGCGGAAGGAATCGGATTGTTCCGTACCGAACACATGTTCTACGGAAAAGGCTCCGAACAGCCGTTGGCAAAATTACGCAAGATGATTTTGTCAAAAGATGAAAGCGACCGCCGCAAAGCGTTAAAAGAATTGGAACCATACGTCAAAAAGGCTGTCAAAGGCTGCTTGGAAGCGATGAACGGCTTGCCGGTCACCATCCGTTTGCTGGATCCGCCTCTTCATGAATTCGTTCCGCATTCCAAAGATGAAATCAACAGGCTCTGCAAAGACATGAAAATCTCTCCCAATGAATTTAAACGCCGTGCAGAGCAGTTGGATGAATTAAACCCCATGATGGGGCACCGCGGGGTTCGCTTGGGTGTGACCTACCGGGAAATCACCGAGATGCAGATTCGCGCCATTTTAGAAGCGGCGGCGGAACTCAACAAAGCCAAGAAGAAAGCCTTTCCAGAAATCATGGTTCCGGTTGTCAGTATAAAAGACGAATTGGATCATCAAAAAGAAATTGCGGAAGAAATTTACGAAGAAGTAAAAAGCAAAATGAAAGTCAAAAAAATTCCGCACTTGTATGGCACCATGATCGAAATTCCGCGGGCGTGTATCGTGGCCGATGAAATCGCTGAAGTGGCGGAATTCTTTTCCTTCGGAACCAATGACCTGACTCAAATGGGCTTTGGCTTCAGCCGCGATGATGCCGGATACTTCATTCAAGATTACATTGAAAAAGGCATCTTGCCCGGTGATCCGTTCCAATCGCTGGATCAAAAAGGGATCGGTGAATTGATCGAGATTGCCGTTGAACGCGGCCGCAGCACCCGCCAAGGCATTAAACTGGGTATTTGCGGTGAGCACGGCGGCGATCCCGCATCCATTGAATTTTGTCATAAAATCGGGTTGGATTACGTCTCTTGTTCCCCCTTCCGTGTACCGATTGCGCGCCACTCAGCCGCGGTCGCGGTTGCCAAGGAACAATTGGACTAAGTGAGATTGTTGCAAGGGCAAACAAGCAATACAAAGCAATACAAAGCGGAGACTTTCGGGTCTCCGCTTTTTGTTTATGTTACCATCCCATATATGCTAGAGCAATTCAGGTTTTCGTAGAGGTACAACGTGTACATACATGTACCGGCTAGAAGCCGATGCTACCCGGCTATACAACTTTGAAACGCTCTAATATCAAAGTGGAGCAACAGATTGCTTCGTTTGGATGCCAATGAAGAGATCCCGCAATGACATCCACTATACCGATTTTCGATGTATCATAGTAAACGTTTCTATTTGACAATGGTATACGATATAGACTTCATAGATTCCTAAACTGATTTTTTTGCTTTATGTCCCTATTTCAAAAAAACATATCCGCCCTGCTCAGAACGCAGCCGCATCTATCTGAGATGCTGGAGGATATTCACGCCGCGGAGATCAAGCCCTCCAAAGCCGTTGACCGAAACCGCATTCAAAACCGTTTGCTTCAGATGAAACAAAACCAGGTCAGACAGATTGTTGTAGTTGGTTTGGGCAGCGGCCATCTTTTGCATGAGATCCAAACGATCATCGATCCGCGACATATTGTTGTTATTGAACCGGATATCCATCACCTTGCGGCGATGTTCGAAAAGCGCGATTTTTCCGGTGCCATCCTGGATTCATCCCTGAAATTCGCGCTAGGGAACCGCATTGAACACATGCAGGCCGGTTTGGCAACAATCAAAACATCTCTAGCGGCGCACGGCTATCACGTTTTGGTCAATCCGGAGGTTTATGAAGAAACCCAGCCGGAAGTCGTGCAGGCAATCGAGTGGATCAAAACAATCGTCGAGTTGGAAACACTTCATTTGCGCATGAGACTGGCGCGGGCGGATTTATGCCAGCTCAATATCCTGCGAAATTTGCCGGCAATATTGCGGTCATCCCTTTTAGACGATGTGAAAAATGTCTGCAAGGATATCCCAGCCCTCATCATTGCCGCGGGGCCGTCTTTGGATGAATCCATACAAGACATTCAAAGCACAAAAGACCGCTTTCTTATCATTGCAGTGGATACCGCGATTCGAACATTGTTTCACCACAACATCAAACCGCATATCGTCGTGACAACCGATCCAACCCGGCAAAATGTCCGGCACTTTGACGGCGTGCAATTGCCCAAAGAAACCATCCTCGCGTTCTTGCAGGATTGCCATCATGAAATCATCCAAAACCATGATGATTATCCAAATAAAATAGCGCTGCTGGATGAAAGTACTCATCTCACGTTTTGGCTTCGGGATATTTTGAATTTTCAAACCGTGTTTTGCCGGCCGTTGAATGTGTCGGAAGCGGCCGCCCGCCTGGCTTTGCATTTGGGGTGTAATCCCGTTCTCTTTAGCGGATTGGATTTAGCCATCCCCTTCACACAAGGCACCACCCACACGGCACAGGCTTCTCATTCCTACCGCATTCGCGAAACCAAACCGAATCATATTTTGATCGAAAAAAGCGATGGTTCGGAAGAATGGCTGCCCGTTGTTCCCGTACCCGGCTGGGATGAGGAGACGGTTTATACGTACCCTTCGTTTAAAATGTATATAGAAGAGTTAGAAAAAATCGTGAATGAGAATGCCGTGGATTGGATTGATTGCACGATAAACGGAGCAAAAAAGTCCGGCTGCAAGCGGATGAATTTGCAGGAAGCTGCCGCCAAATATGGAAGTTCGCAGAATGATATCCTGCAAGCCGTCACCACGCTGCACCAGTCAAAACAAGTGGATTTCACTGCATGTTCAGCGGTGATTCAAGAAGCGTTCGAATGGATATCAAACTATAACCAGCAATTTGAAGAGGCCTTGAGCGGAAACCATTCCGTTTCCGAATGCATGGAAATATGGAACCGCTTTTTGCAGGATAAAACCGTCCGGGCTTTGCTGGATCATGCCGTCTTTCGTCTTACTTTGATGGAACCATTAAACCGGATGGATGAAAACACAAAACAAGTGATGGTGAAGCAATCCCTACATGAAGCATTGAAAATACTGAAACTATACACGCCGGTATTGGATACTCTTAAAAAACAGTTAGGCCCGAATGCCTAAGCTTTCTTCCAGCAACTGGCGGCTGTACATTTTGGCATAGATTCCGTCTTGCTGAATCAGCGATTCATGGGTGCCTTCTTCCACAATTTCGCCGTGATTTAGCACAATGATATGATCGGCATGTTTGATGGTGGATACGCGGTGGCTGATCATAATGGTGGTGCGGTCTTTCATGATTTCGGTCAGCGATTTGAGGACCGCTTCTTCCGTATGCGCATCCACATTCGACAGGCAGTCATCCAAGATGAGGATGGGGCGTTCTAATATCAGCGCGCGCGCGATCCCGGTACGCTGTTTTTGTCCTCCAGAGAGTGTAATGCCCCGCTCGCCGACTTCGGTATCGTATTTGTTGGGAAAGGTTTCCACTTCATTCGCCAGCTGCGCGTGCGCCGCGGCTTCCATTAAGGCCGGTTCCATTTCGGATTCCGGCTCGCCGTTGGTGCCGAATAAAATGTTGGAGCGAACGGTATCGGAAAACAAAAACACTTCCTGCGAAACATACGCGATCGATTCCCGCAAAGTTTCCAGCGAAATATCGTTGATATCTTTGCCGTCAATAAAAACGGTTCCGGGCGGGACCGGATACAAATGCATGAGCACATTGACGATTGTACTTTTGCCCGAACCGGTCGGTCCCACCACCGCCAATGTATGTCCTGCGTGTATGGAAAAGGATACATTGTTCAAGACCGGTTCCGCGTTCTCATAATACGCGAATGTCAAATTCCGCACTTCGATGGTTCCTCGAACGTCCGGCAATACCATCGCCTCGGGGGAATCCAAAATTTCCGGCTTGACCGACATGACACCATGCAGCCTGCGCCAAGAAGCCAATCCGCGGTGTATCACGTTGATCACCCACCCCAACGCGATAATCGGCCACATCAAATAGGTAAGATACATGGTGAACTGCACCAACTCTCCGATTTGCAGCGAGCCGTCGATCACCTTAAAACCGCCGATCCACAAGATCAGCAAACTGCCGGCAGCGCCAATAAATTTCATAAAGGGATACAGCCGCCCGCGCATTTTGATCTGTTTTAATTTCCAATCCACATGTTCTTGATTGAGGGTTTGAAAGCGCTTTGCTTCGGTCTCTTCTTGTGTATAGGCTTTGATCACCCGAATACCGGAAAAGTTTTCCTGTAAAACGGCAGACATGTTGGAATAAACTTCCTGCGCCTTTTTAAAATAATGGTGTAGATAGCGGGTGTTGTAGTTTACATACACCAGCAGAATGATTACCGGAATTAACAAGTAATTGGTTAACTCCACATTTAACATATACATGGAAGTCAACGCGAACAGGGTGGTAAAACAGGTGCTGCCTGGATACATAATGCCGGGACCGACCAGCATCCGCACCGCTTCAATATCGCTGGCAAAGCGGGTCATCAAATCGCCGGTGCGGTTATTATGAAAAAAACGGGGAGTCAGTTTTTGGATGTGATGCAAAAATTCGCTGCGCATGCGCCGTTCAATTTGGCGGGACGCACCGATCACCAACAAACGGGCACAAAACAGCATCAATCCGGATACGATCGAAAGCCCGATGACCCACAACAGCATCTCCATTAAGTATTCCTGGGTCATGAGTTCTTGATTTGTTACATGGTTTTCCAGCTTGTTGATGATCTGCTTCACATATTCCGGCACCAAAACCAGCAGATAACTATGCAAAATTAGAAACAATATACCGATCACCTCCATGCCTAAAACAGGCCGCAGGTAAAGAAACATGGCATAGACCAAACTATCGGTATGTTGTGAAGGATTTGTATGGTTCATGATTAACAGTGTATCGAGTTGAACCGGAAACAAAAGTAAGACTTTATCGTCCCGTCTTCATGCCGGTTAAAACGCATCGGTTTGCCAATAGATAAATTGGTTCGCTTTGATCAACCGGTTGATCTCTTTCGACAAACATGAAGAATCACAGTCCCACCACATGATATAATGGTATGGCTTTTCGTGAACGGGGATTTGGTTGTCCGTTATAAATTGCTGCACCGCCGGATGCACCGTAAAGTTCGAACGTAGTGTGCAGCAGCGGTTTTCCTGTGCCAGTTGAACAGCCGCCTCCAACCACGCGCTGACTGTATCCGGATCATGATCTTTCAGCCCGAATTCGGTTAGTTGCAGTGTTGGGATATCCTTACGGTATTTTGCGCCATACAAATAAGCAACCACTTCATCCCGGTTGCGAATCACGCGGCAGGTATGGTTCATCCACCGGACCCGATTTTTCCAATACGAAATCGTCCGAATCAACGTTCCATGATAATTGTGCTGTTCCAGCTGATACAGTTCATGAAGCGTTTCATAATCGCTCTCTTTGACGGGCTGAGACGAACAGTGTGGATTTTTCAACGAAGAAACCTCAGAAACAGCAATCTCCTGCTCTTGCAAGGGAAGGGTCTTCCAACCAAGCCGTTCGTAGAATGGATTGATTTTGGTAAACAATATGGATCCAGTCATATTTTCCCTTTGCATAACTTCTTGCGCGTGCCGAAGCAGTTTGGTGGCGTATCCTTTGCCTTCATGGTTCGGATGCGTGCCGACACCGCCAATCCCGCCAATGCGGACGGGTTGATGGTTGAGCAATACCGTTCGGTCAAAGATTTGCAGAAACGATACCGGTTTGCCCCCCATATCCACACCCAAACTGAAGCGCTCATCATACCAGGGATCAAAGTGGGTTACGGAATGAAAAAAGGTACGGGAAACATCCGGAAACGATGCTTCCAGTAAATTTAATACATGATGATAGTCTGAGGCAGGAATTTGACGGATTGGCATGTACACTCTCAACCGGTTAGGAATGAACGAATACTTTGTAATCTTGATAATGCGGATTGGCAAATATTCCTGAATCACGATGGGTACTGACGGCTATGGATTCCAGTCTTTTGAACTCATCAGCCGAGGGTTGATTCCACGTAACATCCCACAGCGTACCCCGCAGCAACCGCTGCAAAGAATGCTGGGGAGAGTGTAGTTTTTTCAGTGTGTTGAATACCCGTTCGCCCTCTCCATCCTCACGGTCATACACGAATACCGCACCGTTGGAAGAAGCAAAATTGGCCACCGTTTCCGATTGCAAGAGGGCAGTAGTTGACGGAATGACTTGATAGTGATGTTTGTTGGGATTCATAAAGATAGCAGTGGTTTCCACCCAGTTCCGTACACAGGCTAACGCATCGTCCCGCGCCATATCCCGCAGGTCCAATTCCCACAACTGCCACCGCTTTAAAGAAGCAACCGTTTCAAATCCCATCCGGTTTTGCAAGGCATACAAAGCGCTGCGCGTGGTATTATCGGTTATCTTTAATGAAATAAAAATTTGAATAAAACTCATTTTTTGTTCATGGTTTCTTGTAAATTTGTTATACTGATATAGTAGTACGAAAGAAGAAAACCAAAAACCCAACGGGAGATTTTCTTGTTCGTGCCGGTGTCAACAATTCCTCTTTGTGACAGTGCGTGTGGGGTTGACATTTAATTTTGCGAACGGATAGACTACAAACTAAATCTCAAGCAAGGGCAGTGTTTCAACCGAATTGTCCTACTTGCAAAAATGAGGGAAACAATGCATCTTTCCATTTCATCTTACACATGGCTTCCGGCTACGTTTTTAAGTAAGCTGGATTTGTTGAAACGCTATGACATTGACGCGGTTGAAATTTTTGTGAATCCGCGTCACTTGGATATTCGGAACGCTGAGCAGGTCCAAAACGCCGGGATGCGGTTGCGGGATGCCGCCTTTCAAACAATAACTGTACACGCACCCAGCTACGTTGGAGACCTATCTACCCCGAATGAAGACTACCGCAACGATACCATCACCAACGCCCAAAAGGTATTGGATGCCGCCATGCTGCTTGGCGCGGAATTGGTGACCTTTCACCCTGCCAGCATCGAGGGGGAAGCCAGTGAAGCCGAAGCACGCTGGCCCTCCCTGCATGAATCGCTGCGGGAACTCAGCGGCTATGCGGAAGACCGGAATTTAAAGATCGCGATTGAAAACTTGCCCGACCCGTTCTTCGGCAACAATCTTAAAGAACTCTACAAACAAATTTCGAATCTTGATCTTCCGAATGTCGGGTTGTGCCTCGATATCGGTCACGCGTTTGTGGGCAAACAACTTCCGGGAGCGATTGACGAACTGGGCGATAAAATCTTTTCCGTCCAAGCCAGCGACAACCGCGGCAGCGTCGATGAACACCTGCCGCCGGGCCAGGGTTCGGTTCCATGGGATGAAGTGTTGACGAATTTGCGCGCTTTGGATATCGACATTCCGTTTATCGTTGAAGTCCGCGACAACCGCAAAACCGAAGCCATTCTCGAAGACATCGTTGAATTTGCCGTGCAAAAAGGCATTAACGGTGTCGGACAATTGTCGCATTGAGTGGAACAGACCACGCCGCATTTTCTAAGCAAGACGCCCGGATCATGCGCCGGGTTTTGGCCCTTGCCGAGAACGGAAAGTATACCGTCTCGCCCAACCCGCGCGTGGGCTGCGTCATTACAAAAGACTTCCCTCACTCCGGTACCATTATTGCCGAAGGATATCATCGGCGAAAAGGCGAACCTCATGCCGAACGTGCTGCCTTGCGGCAATGCAACGATTCACCCAAAGGCGGAACGCTCTATGTCAATCTTGAACCGTGCTGTCATCAAGGAGCAACACCCCCTTGCACACAAGCGGTGATTGAAGCGGGCATCAAACGGGTTGTCATATCTACCCTGGATCCTTTCCCCCAAGTATCCGGCAAAGGGGTGGAAGAACTGCGCTCTCACGGTATCCAAGTCGATGTTGGTTTGCTGAAAGATGACGCCTGGCATCTCAACCGGTTTTTCTTTCACCGCCATACCACAAACTTGCCGTGGGTGATGCTGAAAGCCGCGGTTTCTTTAGACGGCAAAATGGCGTCCGCATCGGGGGATTCCAAGTGGATCACAAGTGAAGAATCCCGCCGCCACGTCCATCAACTGCGCGCGGAATACGATGCCATCTTGGTGGGGGCCAACACGGTGAAACAAGACGACCCATCTTTAACCGTGCGGTTGGATGAATTGCCGGTTGATACGTTTAAAGCCCCTACGCGGGTGGTATTAAACCGCCGGGCATCGATTGATCTGGAATCCAAATTGGTGGTTTCCGCGGCGGATGTGCCGGTTTGCGTTTTTGTGTCTGAAGACGCCCCACAGCAAAACATGGATGCTTTGATGAAAGCGGGGGTGCAAGTGGTTCCAGTGGATGAAGCCGCAAACGGATTAAACCTGGTCAGCGTGTTGGAACAGCTTGCGCGGCGCAATATTTTGAGTGTAATGGTAGAAGGCGGCCCGGCGGTTCATACCGCATTTTTGGAAGCGGAATTGGTGAATGAACTGTGCATCTACACCGCCCCGCTTTTGATCGGCGGCAAAGAAGCCCCCTCGTTTTTTATGGGCAAAGGCAATCATGATATGAAAACAGTCAATCGTTTAACCCATGTAAAGCGCATAGATTTCGGCGAAGACTCATTGATCAATGGAATACTCAGAATGGAACTGGGGAAATAGCATACATTATGTTTACAGGAATCATTCAAGAAGTGGGCACGGTTCAATCCATCAAATATCACGGCAGCAGCGCCGAACTTACGATTGAAGCGCCCAACGCCTGCGAAGACGCCCAGCTGGGCGACAGCATCTGCACCAACGGTGTGTGCCTAACCGCGATCCACTTAGCAGGCAACGCGTTCAAGGCGGAACTCTCAGAGGAAACGCTTAACCGCTCAACCATGCGCAATGTCCATGAAAGAGACCGGGTAAACGTAGAACCTTCGTTGCGTCCGCATGACCGCATGGGCGGCCATATCGTCGCCGGGCACGTGGATGGAATCGGCTCCATCCATGCCATGGAAGATTTAGGCGAATTCATCAATCTCATTGTCAACTACCCCAAACCGCTGGCCCCGTTCATCGCGGAAAAAGGCTCCATCGCGATTGATGGCATCAGCCTCACAGTTACCACGGTAACGGATACAACCTTCGGTGTCGCCCTGGTTCCGTGGACCATCAAAGAAACCAACCTGCAATACAAAAATGCCGGAGATGAAGTCAACCTCGAAGCCGATGTCATCGCCCGCTATGTTCAACGCATGATGCAAGTCAGCTCATCCAGCCAAGGCGTCACGATGGAAACCCTGCGCGAACATGGGTTTTTGAATGAGTAATGTAAAAGTATGTTTGTATTGGGGAGCATCGGCTTCCAGCCGGTGCGTGAAACAAGTACTACCACTTCAAATAAAGAATGTGACAGTCAACAAATTAAGCGTTTCAGATTCTCATTTTCTCATCACAGGCTATCATGATAATTTGCACCCTATATTTGATATGAGGTAAAAACCCATGAAGACCATTGAAGGCCAGTTAACGGCGGCAGGATTCAAGTTTGGAATTGTGACATCCCGCTACAATAGTTTTATTACCGAAGCCTTGCTGAAAGGCGCGGAGAACGCCCTGCAGCGTCATGGAACCAATGATGACGATATCGTAAACGTGTATGTCCCCGGCGCGTATGAATTGCCGCTGACGCTCAAACGCATGGCCGCGTCCAAGCAATACGATGCCCTCATCGGCATCGCCGCCGTCATCCGCGGTGATACCCCGCACTTCGATTTTGTCGCCAATGAATCCTCCAAGGGCGTCTTTCATGTTATGATGGAACACGACATCCCTGTTGCCTTTGGTGTCATTACCGTGAACACTGTTGAACAAGCCATTGAACGCGCCGGCGCCAAACTCAGCAATAAGGGCTTTGACGCCGCCATCACCGCCATTGAAATGGTTAACGTACTCAAACAAATATGAAATCACGCGGAGCCCGCCATAACGCCCGTGAGTTCGCTTTACGGATGCTGTACAGTTTTGACGTCAACCGGAAGTTCGATGACCCGGAAACCGAACCCATGACCTGGCACAATTGGGAAGGAGACGATTCGCTTCGTATCCCCCCGCCGGAAACAAAATTCGCGTGGGGAATTGCCGATGGGGTTGCTGAGAAAATCGATGAATTAGACGCCTTCATCCAAAAATACACCCAACGCTGGAAACTGCACCGCTTGGCGGTGGTAGACCGCTCCATCCTGCGTTTGGCTATCTACGAAATCAGCACCAACCGGGAGTTGGAAACCAGCATCATTATCGATGAAGCGGTCGAACTGGCGAAATGCTATGGCGACGAAAACTCGCCCAACTTCATCAACGGAATTTTGGATACCATCGCCAAAGATATACGCTACACTACCGAAAACGGACAACTCACACTGTTTTGAGTCATCATGACACCCAGCCAAAGCACGCATACAAAACCGCACCACTATTTCACCATCCTATTTTGCATTTTGTTCTGTGTGTTTCCTCTCTATCCGCAATTGTCCTCAACCGAAATGGCGTTTTTATTCCGCAGCAGCGTTGTACTTTTTTTGGGGATTATGATCGGGATTCATGGCTGGCAGCATGGCAAAAAATGCGTATTCAATAATCCCATCATTCTACCTCTTACGGCAATGACTCTTCTTTGTTTTATTGGGATTTTCTATTCACCCGATATCTACAACGCCAAAGCCAAATGGGCGGTTTATGGAACGGTTTTCTGCTTTTTTTTGCTGATTCGGCTCTGTTCCCACGAAGAAAAAATGATCAATTGTTTATTGTGGGGGCTGTTTGGCGGTGGGTTACTCACTGCACTCTACGCGCTCTATTTGCAGTTTGAGGGCAACACCCACGCCATCAACTCGCTGCGGGAATACACGCTCTATGACCCGGTCATGCAGGAAGAAATCATCAAAACGCTGGAAGGCAACCGCGCGATGGGAGCATTCGGCAATCCCAACCACTTGGCAGGCTATTTGGTTCTTACACTATGGGTGGTTTGGTATCTGTATCAATCCTCTCAAAAATCGTTTACAAAATATGGGTTGATTTTGGCCGGTTTGGTGTTGAGTTACACGGTCTACCAAAGCTATTCCCGCAGCGGACTACTTGTATTGGCTTTTTCCCTCTGTTTATTTGTTTCGTTCACGTTGTTTTACAAAAAGAGGGTTCCCATAAAGCCGGTGTTGTATACGCTTTTCCCCGTCTTTCTCGTATTTGTTGTTACGCTTTATCTCTTAAAAGATCAACTCTTGGGCGGCCGGTTATTTGTCAGTTCAACCATCCTAGCCCGCCTGCATTTCTTTCGCGGGGGATGGCTCATCATTCAGGATCACCCGTGGTTTGGTGTGGGCACGGAAGGGTTTGAGAGCTACTACAGCGCGCTGCTGCGTCCGGGAGATATCGAAGCCCGCTATGTCCATAACATCGTTTTGGAATACGCCCTGCAGTGGGGCATTATAGGATTGCTGGTTTTGATCTGGCTCACCGCGGCAACAGCCTGGTTTTTGTGGAAACAATTTCCGCATCATCCATACCAGGCTTTTGCGGCCTTTGGATCATTCGCGTCCCTGGTTTCGTTCTCATTGGTGGATTTCCACAACCATCTCATCGAGATGTACATCATCCCGGTTTTCTTGTTAGCCGGTGTAGGAACATCATACACACCTGTACCACAAAAGAGAGCGGATAAAATAAACCTGGTTTTGGCATATACCGTATTATGCTGCTTTTGGATTGGTTTGGTTCTTTGCCCGTTTTTTAACGGTATTGCACGCGAAAGAGCGTATGCCTATTTGCTGGATCAGCAATATATGAGGGCAAGAAACAACTACCAATGGGCGGTGTATATCGACTCAAGCGACCACCAAAGTTGGAACCATTTGGGGCATGTAGAACGGTCGATTCCATCTGCGCACAGCCCGTTTTTCGTGTTACAATACACGGAGAATGCGGTGGAATGGGCTCCGCGCCGGGCGTCGTACCGGGCGGATTATGCCGAAGCGTTGTTTATGAATGGTTATCCGGAACAAGCCATAACACAGATGAAGCGGGCGATTGAACTGTTCCCCGCACGGCCTGTGTATTCTGAACGCTTGGCCGCCTTGTATGAGGCAATGGGGCAAACCGAAAACGCCGCTGTGGAACGCGAAACCGCAGAAAAGTTGAAAACCAAAATCAAGGAAAAACGATTATGACAGCAGCAGTAGAAGCATCAACTTTACCGCAAAACATTACCCGCGAACGCCGCCAAACCCGTAAAGTCATGGTGAGAGACGTTCCGGTTGGAGGCAATGCCCCCATTCCGGTACAAACCATGGTAAAGGTGCCGACCACGGATTACGATTCCGTCATGCGCGAGATCGAGCAGAACTATTCAATTGATCCGCGTAATCTCAATCTGCGCGAAATCAATATCCTCAAAGAACTCGGTTGCTGGGAACTCGCCTGCGACTTGGCCCCGTTCCATTGTGACATCAACCGCGTCAGCGTTCCGGATGAGGGATCGGCTGATGTATTCAAGAAGATTGTAGAAAACGCTCCTTACCCGATTGTGGCGGATATTCACTTTCGCCCCCCGATGGCCCTGGCCGCGCTGGATGCTGGAACCCACAAGCTGCGCATCAATCCCGGCAACATTCGCGATACCAAACTGCTGAAACAAATCGCGCAAAAGGTAAAAGAAAAGGGTGTGCCCATGCGCGTGGGTGTGAACGCCGGTTCGCTCGATAAAGATTTGCTGAAGGAATACGGCAACCATTCCGCCGAAGCGCTTTGCATCAGCGCCCGCAAATCCGTCAAACTGATGGAAGACGAAGGCATCAAAGATATCATCGTCTCGCTCAAAGCCAACGACGCCCGTTGGATCATCGATGCATATAAAATGTTTGCTGAGATGAACGATTATCCGCTTCATTTAGGGGTGACTGAAGCCGGGTTGGGCCGTGCCGCCGTGATCAACTCATGGTCGGGATTAGGTTCGCTCCTGCAAATGGGTCTCGGCGATACCATCCGCCTGTCCCTCACCGAAGATTCACGCTTGGAAGTCATTACCGGACACTTGCTGCTCCACTATTTAGGATTACCCCGCTGCCCGTTTAATGGGTAGCGATTCAGTAGACATATAGAGGCCATCATTGTTAATCTATTTTGATGTATGTCGCCTAAACAGACCGTTCGATGATACAAACCAAGACCGTATACGTCTTGAGGCTGACGAAATTTATGTAGGCGGAAAAGGTAAAGGTAAAAGGGGTCGTGGAGCTGAAAATAAGACTCCAGTTTTCACTCTAGTTCAGCGTGACGGTAAGGTTAAATCTACCGTTGTGCCCAAAGTTTCTGCAAGTAATCTGAAAGAAAAAATCCGCCAGAACATTCAAAAATCTGCTATAATTATGATAGATGAGTTTCGGTCTTATCATGGTTTGGATAAAGAATTTGTTGAGCATCATGTAGTTAATCATGGTAGAGGCGAATACGTCAGAGGTAATGCTCATACAAATACCATTGAGGGGTTTTTTAGCCTGTTGAAACGTGGTATAACTGGTACATTCCATCACATCAGCAAAGAGCATTTAAATAGGTATCTTGCTGAATTCTATTTTAGATGGAATAACAAGGATGTAACAGACGGAGAGCGGACAGACTATGCCATCAAAGGCTTTGAAGGCAAAAGGTTGATGTACCGCCACTCATAAAGCGGAAAAAATGAATGGCAAATAATATCGTCACACTTATATTAAATGGTGAAGTGTCTTTAGATGAGTATTCTAAAGCTATTCATGAATTTAACTCTCTTATAAATAACCTACAAAAAGAATACGCTCCAGACGGAAATATAATCTGGGAAATTGATAATTTAGAATTTGGAAGTGCTATCGCTTCTGCAAGAGGTGAAGTTGAGGTAGAAGACGAAATTATTTATGTAGAGAATGTTGTAAATCAATATGAAAGAGTTGCCGAACGTACAATTAAAGGTGATTTATCCGAATTTTCCGAAGATATTCAAAATAACATCAAAAACATTACAAGCATCATCAATGGAAGAGTACAATCTATTAGATTTGAAACAAACAATACAGATTGGGAGATTTCAAAAAGACTTTCAGATATAGAGGAATTAAAAAAGAGTATTGTTTATGAGGATTTTATTGAAGAAAGTTCCGAAGTTCATTTTCTCGAAACCTATGGAGTAGTAAAAGGTAGAGTACAAGCGATGAGTAGAGAAAAACAATATAGATTTACTTTATACGACTTAAATGACCACAGGGCTATTTCTTGCTTTTTAAATAAAGATTTTGAAGAAGATATGAGAAATGCATGGGGTAAACTTGCTGAAGTAGAAGGTATTGTTAGACGTGATTTAGAAACGGGAAAACCTACTACAGTTAAACAGGTAAAAAGAGTTAATGTTATAGAAGAAGGTAAACCCGGAGGTTGGAGGAAAGCTTTTGGTTGCGCTCCTAATTATACAGGGGGAGTGCCTCCTGAAGAAGCGATCAGAAAAATAAGAGATGCCTAAATACTATTGGGATGCAAATGTATTTTTATCGATAATTATAGGAGAAATTGATAGAATACCTACGGTAAATGCCATACTTGATGACTGTGAAAATAACCATGCTGAAGTTCATACATCGATCTTGTCAATTGCGGAAGTAGCATTCTCTGAAGAAGAAAAAACAACAAAAATACTAGACCCTGATATAGAAGAATCTATAAACGAATTATGGAGCCCAGAATCCCCTATAAAAATTGTTGAGTTGTATGATAGGGTTATTTTTACCGCAAAAACTTATATGAGGAATGCAATATCTGAGGGTTTTTCTCTTAAACCTATGGATGCCATACACCTTGCAACAGCATCTTCAATTACCGCTGATGAGTATAATACATATGATAAGAAACTACATAAATTTTCAGATATGATTGGATTAAGAATAAAAGAACCTGAATCGGATAGATTATTATTTCCTGTTGATATCCCGGAAGATAGGCTATTTAATAGCGCACGTGAATACTATTTTGCGATATGTAATTTGTTAGGCGAACACCCTCCAAAGGAAATGATTACTTTCCAGTATTTCCCAGAAGAAAAACAAATAAACCAAGAAGAAGGCCGCCATTGAAAGTATAAAATGAACAATAAAAAGCAAACATACGAAAAGCCAAGCCATCAAGCCAGCATTGAGCATGTTAGTTACTCATGTTACGCACTACATTATGCTATGCCCGTTTTTCTAATCTTTCGCTGAATCTATCGCCCTTGCCCACCGGGGGAAGGTCAAATCAAAAAATTGCTATTTTGGAAATAAATGAGTATGCTTATTTAGTACCATACGTTCAGCGGGATGAAGATATTTTCCTCAAAACGATTATCCCAAGCAGAAAAGCCACCAATCAATATCTGAGGAAAGAAAATGAATAATGCACAATTCGACCAAGAAGAAAAAGATATTTTGGAATCTTACGAACGTGGAGAATGGACATCGATAGATGATACCGGTGTTGAAAAAAATATGTTGGGCGAAACGGCTAAAAACACATTGCATTTAAATAAAAAAGTCGATATTCAACTATCCCAAAAAGATTTCGATCAAATCCAAATCAAAGCCGCTCAGCAGGGCATCCCGTACGAGACACTTCTTTCCAGCATTATCCACAGATATGTTTCGGGTGATTTAGTTGAAAACAAATAGTTTTAATTCCAATCCTTCATTTCTAACTCAGCAAATACCGGTCGGTGATCTGATGCCACAGGCTCATCCAACACTTCAACCTGTTTGACCTTCCACTGATCTTTGGGGGAGTACATCACATAATCAATCTGCGCTTTCGGATTGGGCGCGGGGGATGTCAGTAACACCTCATCCAAAATCGCGGATGAAAACATCTCTCCAATCTTTTGCAGCAATT
>CAYVAZ010000016.1:23934-31241 GCA_964449065.1 uncultured bacterium | reverse complement strand
TCGCCGCCGTCCACGCGCCCGAATCCAAAGAGGTCCACTTCAACATCGGCAACGCATGGTACAAGCAGGATGACTACGAAAAAGCCATCGAAGAATACAAGCAGGTCATCGGTTCGAATGACGCCATGCTCGATGCCAAAGCGCACTACAACATCGGCAACTGCTTCTTCCAAATGGAAGACTACAAAACGGCCATCGAAAGCTACATCAGCGCGTTAAAAATCAATCCGGATGATGAAGCAGCCAAATACAATCTGGAACTGGCCCGCCGCAAACTGAAAGATCAGATGGACAAAAACAAAGAGCAGCAGGAACAGCAAAAGCAGGAACAAGAAAATAAACAAGAACAGCAAGACGGCGAAAACCAAGAACAACAGGATCAACAACAAGAGCAAAGCGAAGAACAAAAACAGAATCAACAACAGCAAGACCAAGAAGGCGAGCAAGAAGAAGAACAGCAAAACCAGCAAAGCCAAGAAGAAGAGGAACAAGGAGAACAAGAAGAACAACAGCAGCAGCCTCAACCCCAGCAAAGCCAAGAGACGGAAGAAGAACCGCAGGATCAACTCACGGTTGAACAGGCCATGCAGCTGTTGCGCAGTTTAGAAGACGACGAAAAAGAACGCCGCCAAAAACTCCAGCGTATGCCGGCAACCGGCGGCCAATCCATAGAAAAAGACTGGTAAACGTAATGATGCGGAAAACCCAATTTCGCTTCCCAATAATACTCGCATTTCTTCTCTCATGCCTTTGCATTGGCGAAACCGCGCGGGCCGGTGTAAAGGTGTCCGCCAATTTAACCAACAACACCATCCGCGTGGGTGAGACCGCGCAACTCTACATCGAAATCACCACGGACGGCGGCGAATCGGTCAAACAGCCGCAGTTCCCCAACATCGAAGGCCTGTCTTTTGCCTTTGGCAAACAAACCACATCCTCAACCAATGTCAGCATTATCAACGGGAAGATGAAATCCATCTCCACCCGCGGGCTTATCTTTTTGGTACAGGCCGACAAAGAAGGCACCTATCAAATCGCGCCCATCCGGGTCCC
The DNA here is from genome assembly GCA_964449065.1 of uncultured bacterium. GTDB lineage: Bacteria > Hinthialibacterota > Hinthialibacteria > Hinthialibacterales > Hinthialibacteraceae > CAYVAZ01. The sequence goes on along the minus strand of CAYVAZ010000016.1, from coordinate 30,188 downwards.
CTACGACAATACGGCTGTGACAGCGAATCCGGTTACCCTGGTCGTGTTATCCGCCCCGCCCACGCCGCAGCCTAAACCGGGCGTGCAAAATCAAGCAGTGGAGCTGAAATCTACGGCCAACAACGAAGGCATCATTTTAGTACCGGAAATCAGCAAAAATGAAGTCTACGTCGGCGAAGAAATTCAACTCACATTCACCGCCTATTTCCCGCTCAGCGTCAGCCGCATCAGCATCGAAGACAACCGCGGCCAATTTCAAAAATTTTGGAAAGAAACCTACGATTTAATGGATTCCAGCAACCAGGAAGAACGTGTCATTCAAGGCAAACGCTATTTAAAAGTCCCCGTCCGGCGCTATTTTCTTTACCCCTTAACCGCGGGCGATCATACCATCGAACCGTTAACCCTCTCCTGCGAAGTCCGCACCCGCGGCCGCTTTGGTTTCTTCCAACAGGGCAAAACCTCCGAAGTCTCCTCAGTCCCCATTCCCGTCACTGTAAAACCCCTGCCGGATGAAGGAAAACCGAAAATCTTTCAGGGCGCGGTGGGACAGTTTGACCTCAAAAGCACGGTCGAAGAAGCCGCCGTCAACGAAGGCAGCACCGTCATGTTTGAAATCACCCTCTCCGGCTATGGCAATATTCGCAACGCGCCCCGGCCGGTGTTGCCCGATCTCTCTAAATTCGATGTCTTTGATTCCACCAAAAACGAAAGCATCTCCGTCCAGGCGGATGGCGTTTCCGGTTCCGTGAAATTCGACTACCCGCTGGTGCCGCACGGCATCAACGCAAATCATATCGGCCCGGTAAAATACGCCTACTTTGACCCCTTTCAAGAACAATACATCACACTCAGCACCGATCCGATTGATTTGGTCATTCATCCATCCAGCCGCGGGGGATCGTTCCCCTCCACCACCGGATCCAACCGCGGGATCATCACCCGCCTCAGCGAAGACTTTCGCTTCATCGCGGTGACACCGGCTGCCATTTCCTCTGTGTATCTCCCCATTCACCGAAATCCACTCTATTGGTTGGTTTACATCATCCCTATCTTATTGATCATTGGTGTGTGGATGTACAGATGCAAGCAAGACTATCTAGCCCGGCATCCGGATGTGGTCCGCAGAAGCAAAGCACCCAAACTGGCAGAAAAACTCTTGGCCGACGCCCGCGCCGGGATCGAAAACCAAGACGCCAAACAAACCTATTCCGCCCTCGCCAAAGCCATGACCGATTACATCAGCAACCGTTGGAACATCGCCGCCGCAGGCTTAACCAGCGAGGAATTACAAACGCGATTGCAGAATCTCAACATCCCGGAAGACACATCTTCGTCCGTGATGCGGTTGCTGCAAACCTGTGACGCTGTCCGCTTTTCCGGCAGCGGCATCAACCAACAACAAATGCGGAAAGATTATGAACAAGCACAGCGGATTTTCTCGGAATTTGTGAAACGGAAAGAATAGAGTCTTTATTCAATACAAAATGAAAAACAACATACGGATACTGCAAATGAAAACGGCTTTGTTAATCTTCTCTTTGCTGCTGCTAACAGCAGGGTATGGAGCCGCACAGCCGCCATTGCCGGATGACTACAAATTTTCCGCCGGTAAAGAACAAGTCTTGGAACAAGCCAATAAGTTCTACCGCAATGGCGAAGTGGAAAAAGCCGCCAGTGGATACCGCTATCTAGTAGAATCGGGTGTAAAAAACGGCTATCTTTTCTACAATCTCGGCAATGCGGAATTTCAACTCGGCAATACCGGCAAAGCGGTGTTGTGGTATGAACGCGCCCGGCGCTATTTACCGCGATTTGACGATTTAAACTACAACCTCCGGTACGTCCGCCGCACCTTGGTGGATGAAGAATTCCGCCAGCCGGATTACAGCGGTACAGCCGCATTTTTGACGAAAGTCCACCAATTCCTCAATTTACGGGAAAGCCTTATCGTGTTGGGCATCGTGTTTTGGATGTTCGCGGTGGTTTTAAGCGCGCGAATCCTGATCCGCTCCGAAGCGCTGCTGGCATGGCTGCGCTCACTAACGTGGATTTCTGGAATTGTTCTGGCACTTGGTATTCTCTCAACCGTGTATAAAATCTATGATTTGTATTACGAGCCGAAAGCCATCGTTATGGTTTCCGCCTTGGATGTCAAAACGGGTGCGGGAGCGAATTTCTCCACCCATTTCTCCCTGCATGAAGGCACCAAAGTGCGGGTGCAAAATGTTCAGGATAACTGGGCTAGAATTGATTTGCCGGCGGCTCCGGGTTTTACCGGTTACGTTCCGCTCGATGCAATTGAAATCATATAACCGTAAATCACGTTTCCCGTACGTGCAGTTTGGGACGGCGAGGCTTCCGCCGAGCTAGAAGTGCCGATTGTTGTATTGGAAACGTAATGTTTTGAAATTCAGCTAAGATGTAATGGTTGATAAACTTCGACGCGAATAATAAAACCTGGAAACAGAAGTGAGGAGAGAAAAACATGGCAGCAAAAACATTGATGTTCGATGAAGACGCCAGATTGGAAATGCTGGAAGGCATTACCACGCTGGCGAAAGCCGTAAAAGTAACCATGGGGCCGCGGGGACGTAACGTCGCGTTTTCCAAATCGTTCGGCTCCCCCACCGTCACCAAAGACGGGGTAACCGTCGCCAAAGAAATCGACTTAAAAGGCCCAATGGCCAACATCGGCGCGCGTTTGGTACGGGAAGTCGCCTCCAAAACCAGCGACATGGCGGGCGATGGTACCACCACCGCGACTGTATTGGCCGAAGCCATCTACAAAAGCGGTCTGCGTATGATCGCCGCCGGCCACGACCCCATGTCGATTAAACGCGGCATCGATAAAGCCGTCTTAGCCGTGACGGAAAAAATCGCCTCGCAAGCCAAAAGGGTCAAAGACAAAGACGAAGTCAAACAAGTCGCCTCCATTTCCGCCAACAGTGAAGAACTCATCGGTGAACTGATTGCCGATGCCATGGAACGCGTCGGCCAAGACGGCGTCATCACCGTCGATGAAGGCAAAGGGTTGGAAATTGAATTGGATACCGTGGAAGGGATGCAATTTGACCGCGGCTACCTATCCCCCTACTTTGTGACCGATGCCCAGCAAATGGAATGCATCTTGGAAGACGCCTATATATTACTCTGCGAGAAAAAAATCTCTTCCCTGCAAGAAATGGTACCCATCTTGGAAAAAGTCGCCCAAAGCGGCAAACCGTTGTTGATTGTCGCGGAAGATGTAGAAGGGGAAGCGTTGGCAACATTGGTTGTGAACCGCATGCGCGGTATGCTGCCGGTCTGCGCCATTAAGGCCCCCGGCTTCGGCGACCGCCGCAAAGCGATGTTGATCGATCTTGGAATTCTCACCAGCGGCCAGGTTGTTTCCGAAGACCTCGGCATCAAAATCGAAGGGTTGACCCTCAAAGACTTGGGCACCGCCAAACGCGTGATCGTCAACAAAGATACCTCCACCATCATCGAAGGCGGCGGCAAAAAGTCGGAAATCAAAAACCGCATGGAACAGCTCCGCACCATGATTATGGAAACCACCTCCGATTACGACCGCGAAAAATACCAAGAACGCCTGGCCAAACTCGCCGGCGGCATCGCGGTCATTCAAGTCGGCGCGGCCTCCGAAGCCGAAATGAAAGAAAAGAAAGCCCGTGTAGAAGACGCGCTCCATGCCACCCGCGCCGCCATTGAAGAAGGCGTCGTCCCCGGCGGCGGTGTCGCGTTGTTGCGGGCCATTCCGGTTCTGGAAAAATTAGACTTACCGGGCGATGAAGCCGTGGGCGCCAAAATCCTCATCGAAGCCTGCCAGGCCCCGGCCCGCCAAATTGCCGAAAATGCCGGCAAAGAAGGCGCCGTGTTGGTGCAGAAAATGTTGAAAGAAAAAGCCAATGTCGGGTACAACGCCGCAACCGAAAAAATGGAAGACTTGGTCAAAGCCGGTGTCATCGATCCCGCGAAAGTGGTGCGTTCCGCCCTGCAAAATGCCGCCAGCATCGCAGGCTTGCTCTTGACTACCGACGCGGTCGTCTTTGAAACTCCGGAAGACGACGAGGAAGAAGTAGAAGAATAAACAAAACAACTCAGCCAATAAAAGTTGTTTGACTCTCCAAACCGGGGTGGGGTTGATCCAAGGATATTCATCCCCACCCCCCCAAAAAAAACCAAAGATCGAATGGAAGGATCGTTTTCCTTCAATCGTAACCTTTGCAATTCAGAATGTCCATTTTATACCTATGCAAATGGTATAACGACGACAAATTCTTTCTATCCAACTCTGAAATGCGCTAATTGTTTGTGTGAGGAGTATCGGCTTTTAGCCGGTAAATGGATGCGCGCTATAAAAAGCGCAGTCCACCACTCGCGAAGCAAGCCCTGGGAGGCCGAGGCTCCCGCCGAGCCGGAAGTGCCTGCCCTCTGCACGCAATGCCGTTGACTTTAGCCGTTTACCTCAACGAAGCTGTAGAGGATAGCCAGGGGCAGAGTGACCGAAGGAAACGCTTGTCCTGGGCAATGTGAATAAAAACTCCGACCCGGAAAGGGTCAAGAAATGAGAGGATCATCTAAGCCTCTTCCGTCCACGGCCAAGGCAATACGTTACAACGTTCCGCCCAAGCATACCATTTCTGTTTCAACTCATTCGCCAGTTCCGGCTTGGACGCGATGAGGTTGTTCATTTCCGTCCGGTCGGCTTTCATGTCATAGAGTTCCCAATCGTCCATCGCTTCTTTCGGAACCCGGTTCAGTTTTGGCGCTTTTGAAACCAATTTCCAATCGCCGGCGCGTACCGCCCGGTTCCCTTCGTGTTCAAAATATAGGGCATTTCTTTGAAGTGGTTGGTTATCAATCGCGGGCATCAAACTCAGGCCTTCCATCGGATGAATGCGGTTGCCGTCATGGAACGTTTCGGGATACTCCGCTTGCGCTACATCCACACACGTTGCCATGATGTCGATCAAATGTCCCGGCTGGCGGCACAGTTCGCTGTTTCCGGCAAACTCACCGCCCCAGTGCATAATCAGCGGAGTCGAGATTCCCCCTTCATGCACCCAATGCTTATACAGGCGAAACGGGGTATTGCTGGCGTTTGCCCATCCTTTGCCGTAGGCGATATAGGTATCCGCCGGGCCGGGCATGACACCCTCGCCGGTGCGTACCGGTTTGCCGTCACGGGTGACATCCGGCTGCATATCGAATTGGAACTCACCGATCTCCATCGGCTTTAATACCACCGGCTTGGATGGATCGGGTTTAATCCCGCCCCGGCTACCGTATTCTTCCGCGCAGCCGCCGTTGTCCTGCAAATAGAAGATGAGGGTGTTTTCATACTGTCCGTTGGCTTTCAGCGTCTCAATTAGACGCCCAATGCCTTGATCCATATTGTCTATCATCGCGGCATACACTTCCATGCGGCGGCGCTGCCAGTCTTTCATGTCTTCGTCTTCCCAAGCGGGCACATCACTGTCGCGCGGTGTCATTCCCCATTTCGGATCCACCAATCCCATTTTAATCATCCGCTGCAAGCGTTCTTCACGCAGGGCATCCCAACCGTCGTCATAGCGGCCATCATATTTTTTGATATCGCCCGGCTTGGCGTGCATGGGCCAATGTGGAGCGGTGTAGGATACATACAGAAAGAAGGGATTGTCATCACGGTGGGTGTTCACAAAATGGCTGGCATAATCGCTAATCGCGTCGGTATAATAAAAGCCATCCCACGGGGTGATGAACGAGTTATCCAACGTAAGCGTGTTCGGATCAAAAAAACTGCCCGCCCCGTGAATGGTGCCGAAGAAGCGGTCAAACCCACGTTGACGGGGCCAGTTGTGTTTCGAACTATCCAACCCGTTTTGGGGAGTGACATGCCATTTGCCGCTCATGTACGTGGAGTATCCCGCACCCTTCATGACCTCGGCAATGGTGACGCAGTTGCGGTTTAAGTCGCCGCGGTATCCGGGAAGATGGCGGTCGTTCGTCATGTGACCAATACCCGCTTGGTGCTGGTATAGCCCGGTCAATAAACTGGCGCGGGTGGGACAGCAGCGCGCCGTGTTGTAAAACTGCGTGAAGCGCACACCCGAATGCCCCAACGCATCCAGATTGGGGGTATTAATCTCGCTGCCGTAGCAGCCGATATCCGATATACCGATATCATCGCTCATGATCACGATGATGTTGGGGCGTTTGTCTCTGGATACTTTCGGTACATTGCGCCGCGACACGGTAGAAGCGCAATT